>ONIT01000066.1 GCA_900317945.1 uncultured Pseudomonadota bacterium | reverse complement strand
CGTCCAGGAAGGCCAGGGAAAGCGGAGTCTTCCCGATATTGTAGATTTTCATGAGATCCTTAATATCTTCGATCGATACGATAGATTCCGCTTTGCGGTACTGCTCGTCAATTTCACGGGAATTCAGATCAAAAACCCCTGGAACACCCATTTCGTGATGGCAGCAGTCGCATACATAAGTCGTGATGACAAAACTGTAATCCTTATCCCGTATTCTCTCCTTAATGTTTTTCTTAACGACGGAATAAGGCTTAACCTCCCTGCAGTAAACACAGAAGTCCTCCTTCTTTGCCTGCTCCATAATTACCCCCATAACTCCTTTTCATTTAATCAAACCGCAATCATCTGAACGGGTATGTAAGCGCCCGTTTCTGTTCATGAAATGAAATAACAAATACATATACATACGGGCATTCGAGCTTGTTAAACTTGATATACAACGAAACAGCTTTTTTAATTTCACTCAAAGAATACCTTTCAACCAATGATACATCCTTACCAAAAATATACAGCTTCTCATCTGGATAATCTTTGTGACGATTATCAACAACTTCAGAAAAATCCTCAACCTTAAGGCTCAGAAGTATCATCTTTGCTTGAGTTTCATCAATGACATATTTTTTGAACAGCCGATTGTTGTCCTGTCTCTTTTCGTTAAACTCCATTCTGTAATGACCTCTCCTGATTGCAGCCTTCACCTCCTTAAGGTAGTTGGCTATATCGGATCTTGTTGGAATCAAATCATGGCCTCCGATTTTATGATATAAAATTTTAACTTTTATATCATAAGATTAGATCAATGATAGACTTTTGTCAATATTACATCATCAACATTTTAAGAGGCACTGCAATCACGGCAGGCACTCACGTGGTTCTGGCTATGAATTCAGCTTCAGAAAGTAAAACTCATTCACTGCCCGCCATTCTCGCCTCCGTGCTAAGATAAGTCAGGCCGGTGCCACATTTCCAGGGGACTAGAACACTGCGGTCCGGGTACAGTGTTTCCGCAGCCTGCTGCAGAGGCTCCGTCATTGCCTTGAAGCAAATTGGACTTCGCCGGGCCTGCGGCCTTATATCCAGGACCGCTTTCACTTTTGGCTGAGTCCGGACACAAACGCATTTTTGCCGCATTATTGAAGAGGAATATGCTGTTCTTCACCAGAAAACCAGACACACCGACAGCCCCCGAGGCCACCGGAGAGTCCGCTGCCCAGAAGGCCTCCCCTTCCGCTGCAGCAGCGCCTGAAGCGGAGAATGAGCCCGAGGAGAAGTTCTTCTCCGTCCGATACAGCGCGCGTGCCATCATCACCCCGTTCGCTGAATACAGCGCGCGTGCCATCATCACCCCGTTCGCTGAGGGCGAGGAGATTCCTTCAGAGCCAGACTTTCTCCGTGAGATCCCGGAGCTCTTCAATATCGCCGCCCCGTGCGCTCCCTCGGACCTCGTGCGGTTCCGCAGGATGTCCATGGTTCCCGGGGACACCGGGCGCCTCGCGGCCTTCCTCCTGATGCAGGCCGAGAGGATCAACGGCCTTACCCGCTATATCATCGACGAGGCATCAAAGGACGCCATCAACACCGAGACCGTGAGCGCCGGCGGCTTCACCGTGAGTACATCTTTCCCCGAAAGCACTCTTGCGCGTGTCCAGGTGTTCCTCCCGGAGTACGGCACCGCCGCCTACGCGATAGCAAGGGCAGAGGAGCCCGGAGAGCAGGAAAAGTCTCTTATTCCTGAGGACAGTGCGCAGCACACCTTCTTCCGCTTTATAATCATCAGGGATCAGGATCGCGCGGCGCTCCAGGCAGCAATTGCCGAAATCGAGCGGAAATCACTCCGGGAGCGCAAGGCAGCGTCAAAGAAAAGCAGCAATTAAGAATAGCGGGGGCAGCAGTGGGCAGGAGCAGCGGGGCATCAGATCCTTTAAGAGTCCTTCCGGAGAGCGTCGGGAATGTTTCAGAGAAAGGCGCAGAGCCTCTTAAAATAAGCTCGCTCCCGGGCTCCGCGATGTCCTTCGCCGCTGCGGAGCTCTTTTCAAAGCATGACGGGATGCTCCTCGTCATAACCGAGGACACCGCCTCCGCCGAGAGGATGCTCGCCGAGACCGCGGACATTCTGGGGAGCGGCGACGGGCTTCTATGCTTCCCGGGCTACGAGACGCTTCCCTACGACAGCTTCGCCCCCAGGCAGGACGTCATCTCCGAGAGGGCCGAGGCCCTCTATTTTCTCCGGACCGGGAAGAAGGGAGTCGTCTTCGTCGCGGCCGACACCATCCTGCAGCGCCTCCCTCCCCCGGAATTCATCGTGAAGAGCTCCTTCATCATCAAAAAGGGCGAGGAGCGCGATCCGGAGGAGCTCCGCCGCTTCCTCTCCGACTCCGGCTATCTTGCCGTGGAGACCGTCATGGAGCACGGGGAGTTCTCCATGCGCGGCTCCATCCTTGATGTCTTCCCGATGGGCGCGATGCATCCCTGCCGCATCGACTTCTTTGACACCGAGGTCGACTCAATCAGGTTCTTCGATCCGGAGACGCAGCGCTCCGACAAGAAGAGCCTTGAGGGAATACGCATCCTGCCCGCCCGCGAGTACCCCACAGAAAAAGACGCCATCGAGCGCTTCCGCATAGCGTACAGGAAGCTCTTCGGCGCGTCCCTGGACGAGGGCAGCGTCTACAAGGCGGTGAGCGAGGGATCGTTCCCGGGGGGCATCGAGTACTACCTCCCTCTGTTCTTCGAGAAGACCTTCTCCGTCTTTGACTACCTCCCGGAGGGCTCCCTGGTCGTGACGGCCGGGGACACCGGAGCGGCCATGGAGGCGTTCCTTCACGACACCGCCTTCCGCGCGAGGACCGGAGGGGACTCACTGCGCCCGAGGCTCGCCCCGGACATCCTCTACTGGACGAAGCCCGACATCAGTGCGGCGGCCGCGAAGTTCGGCCGCATCGCGCTCACTGCCCTGCCCACAGACGGAGGTGACACGGAGAGAGCCTCAACCACGCCTCTCCCGGATCTCGCGGGCGACGGCCGGAACTTCAGGAAGCTCTCTGACTTCATAGCAGCCTTCAAAGGGAAAATCATCCTTTCCGCCCCGGGCGAGGGACGCCTCGACATCCTCGATGACGCACTGCGCGCCGCCGGCATAAAGGCAGCGTCCGCGAGGACTCTGAGGAGCGCGCTCGAAAGCCCCGAGAGGATTGTGCTCACCGCGTCATCGCTTGCGGCTGGTGCGCTCTTCAAAGGGACGCCGGAGACTGCCGTAATCACCGAGACCGAGCTCTTCGGCAGCACTGCGCAGTTCAGGAAGAAGAAAAAGGCCAGTAAGGACTTCGCCGCGGAGAACGTGGTGAAGAGCCTTGGGGACCTGAAGCCCGGGAGCCGTGTCGTGCACTTCGATCACGGCATCGGGAAATATTTAGGCCTCGAGACCATCACCACGGACGGCTTCTCCGCGGAGTACCTTGTCATCGAGTACGCGGGAGGCTCCAGGCTCTATGTCCCGGTAACGTCGCTCTCCCTCGTCTCGCGCTATACGGGAGCCGACAATCCCCCGCTCAACAGCCTTGGGAGTGACTCCTGGAAGAAGAGCAGGCAGAAGGCGATAAAGAAGGCGCGCGACACCGCCGCCGAGATCCTTGACACCAACGCCAGGCGCAGCATGAAGAAGGGCTTCGCCTTCAAAATGGACAAAAAGGGCTACGGAGAGTTCTGCGGCCGCTTCCCCTACGACATGACCGAGGATCAGGAGAAGGCCGAGAACGCGGTCCTCGCCGACATGGAGTCGGAGCGGCCGATGGACCGCCTGGTGTGCGGCGACGTGGGCTTCGGCAAGACCGAGATTGCCCTCCGCGCCGCGTGCCTCGCGGCATTGAACGGCAAGCAGACCGCGGTCCTTGCCCCGACAACGCTTCTCGCGGAGCAGCATTTCGAGACCTTCTCCGAGCGCTTCTCCGAGACCGGCGCCACCGTCGAGGTGCTCTCGAGGTTCAAGACCGCGAAGCAGTCGAAGGAAATTTTGGAGAAGCTCGAGGCAGGAACCATCGACGTCATCATCGGAACGCACAAGCTGCTCTCCAGCAAGATTAAATTCAAGGATCTGGGGCTCCTCATCGTGGACGAGGAGCACCGCTTCGGCGTGAGGCAGAAGGAGAAAATAAAGTCCATGCGCGCCGACATCGACATCCTGACTCTGACCGCGACGCCTATCCCGAGGACGCTGAACCTCGCCTTCTCCGGGCTCAGGGATCTTTCCATCATCGCGACTCCCCCGGCCGGGCGCCTCTCGATAAAGACCCTCATCCGCCATGACGATGACCACATCATCAAGGAGGCGGTGCTCCGCGAGCTCAACCGCGGCGGGCAGGTCTACTTCCTCCATAACGACATCAAAACCATAGCGGCCGCCGCCGAGAGGCTGCAGAACCTGGTGCCGCAGGCCAAAATCCGCTTCGCGCACGGGCGCATGGAAAAGTCTGGCCTCGAGACGACCATGAACGACTTCTACAGGAGGCGCTTCAATGTTTTGGTCTGCACCTCGATAATCGAGACCGGACTCGACATCCCGACGGCGAACACCATCATCATCGAGAGGGCTGACAAGTTCGGCCTCGCGCAGCTCCACCAGATCCGGGGGCGCGTCGGGCGCTCGAAGCACCAGGCCTACGCCTACCTCCTTGTTCCTGAGGAAACGGAGCTTGACCGTGACGCGAAAGCAAGGCTCCGCGCGATTGAGTCGAGCGACGAGCTGGGAGCCGGGTTCTCGCTCGCGACGAGCGACCTTGAAATCCGCGGCGCGGGAGAGCTTCTCGGGGAGGAGCAGAGCGGGCAGATCACGACTGTGGGCTTCGACCTCTACATGGACATGCTCGAGAACGCGGTGAAGTTCCTCAAGGAGGGCCGCGAGCCTGACGAGAACGCGCTCGTGAGCGAGCACGCTGAGGTCGACATCGGCTTCCCTGCCCTCATCCCCGAGAATTATGTCAATGACGTGAGCACGAGGCTCAGGTTCTACAAGAGGATCGCGGGAACCTCGACGCGCGATGAGACCGACTCGGTGATTTCAGAGCTGGGCGACCGCTTCGGGAAGATCCCCGAGGAGGTCATGACTCTGGGGAAGGTTACGGTCATCAGGCAGGAGGCCGAGAAACTCGGCATCGTAAGGCTCAGGGCGACGAAGGAGGGAGGGCTCATGGAGTTCAATGACCATCCCTCGATAAAGCCGGAGAAAATAATCGCGATGATTAAGAGCGAGCCGTACTTCTACAAAATGGAAGGGCCTAATAAAATCAGGTACAAAATCCCCGGGGAGGACATCGCTACGAGAGTGAAGGCCGTTGAGTCAGTGATGAGGAAGATGGCCTGACGCACCATTGCGGGCGCCGGAGTGCCCGGAGAGAGATAAAGCTCATAGAGAGGTGAGACATGATAATTGATACGGACAGAATACTTCCGTCCATCTATGATGAGACGAAGCCCAGGAAGAAGTATGTACTGAGGCTTGAGCTTGACGGCAGCACAGAATTTAAGATCTGGCGCGGAATCATCTGCCCCTCGAACATCAGGCTCTCCTACCTCTCCGAATTCCTTGTCCGCACCATGGGCTGGGTTGGGTACCACGAGCACCAGTTCACCGATAAGGACGGCGTCGAGTACGTAAGCACAAACTTCATGGAGAACTTTGATGAGTACGGCCCGCATGAAGGGGAATACCGCGACTTCAGCGAGTGGACTTTGGGTGATGTTCTCCAGAAGAAAGGCGATCATATGACATGGACCTATGATCTCGGCGACGACTTCACCCATACCCTGACGCTCCGTGAGATCCACCGGTACATGAGAAAGGACGGCCTGCCACCGGATCCGGAGTACTGCATCACCGGCGGGGGGAACAGCTGCCCTCCTGACGACGTCGGAGGGATCTATGGGTATGAGCATATGCTGGAGGTGCTCCAGAATCCCGATGACGAGGAGTACCAGGAGTATAAGGACTGGCTCCCGGATGGCTTCGATCCGAAGCGCTTCAATATCCATGACGCGCGCCTTCGCGTCTGGGATTTTGAGAGGACGGTCGAGACAGTGAGAATGAGGATGGATGACTGCATTCCACCTGAGATGCGTCCGCTTCCCCCGATGAAACGTCAGCAGTCCGTACCCAGAAAGCTCCGTGAGAGAGCCGCGGCAGGCGGGGATGAGGAAAATTAAGTCCTCCCTGTTTCAGGCACCAAAATGCCCCGGCACCTGTCCGGGGCTTTCTTTATTGAGGGTTTCCCTGTTTTATCAGTCAGCCTGCTCTTCGGGCTCTACCGGAGGGAGCTTTCCCTTAAGGTCATTGTTCACGATGGCGCAGACACTGGAGTCTGACCAGACGTTGAGGCAGGTCTCAATCATGTCGATTACCGCGTAGACAGGGAGGATGATGCCCATCAGGCGGACCGGCACGTCCAGAGAGGCCATGAGCGAGAGCGTGAGGAAGAAGCAGCCCATCGGCACGCCTGCGTTGCCGACAGCGGCAAGGGTCGCAATGAGGATCCAGACCAGCATGGTGGGAACGGAGAGATCCATTCCGGCATTCTGCATGAGGTAGAGGGACGTAACAAGGATAAAGGCCGCGCAGCCGTTCATGTTGATGGTGGTGCAGACAGGGAGCACGAACCTGGAGACCCTCTTGTCAACCCCGAGGTTGTCCTCGGCGGAGGCCATCGTTACCGGGAGTGTTCCGGCTGAGGACTTCGAGAAGAGCGCGACCATGAGCGCTGGGAACATGCCTCTCGCGACCTTGAGGGGGTTGAGCCCACGGATTACGAGAAGGAGCGGCAGGACGATGAACATCTGTATGAGGTTCGAGCCCACAACCACGGTAAAGTAGGTTACAAGGCTCCCAAGCGCCTGCTGAGTGAGGATCCCGTGCACGAGCTGCGCGGTAAAGGCGAGGATGCCGATGGGGAGCGCCAGGATCAGCCAGTGGATGAGGATGAAGAAGATGTCCTGGATGCCCTTCAGGAAGTTGAGCACGGTGCTCTTGTGATCGCCCTCAGGCATTACGGTGAGAGCGAGGCCGAAGAGAGCGGCGACAATGAGGATACTGAGGACATTCCCGGAGGCGAAGGGCGCCACAAAATTGTCCGGGATCACGCTGATGAAGTGCTGCATGTAGGACTCGTTCGGCACAGTGCCGTTCGGGAGCTCGGCAGCCCCCGAGACCTCAGGCGGGACATTGGCGGGCGAGAGGATGAGGAAGAGCGTGAGGCCGATGGAGGCCGCGAGTATGGTCGTGAGGAGTGTGTAGAACACCGCGTGGCCGAAGATGGCGCCGGAGTTCGACCCCTTCCCGAGCTTTGCGAGAGTCGTTATGAGCGCGAGCGCTATGACGGGGATCGCGATGAACTTGAAGAGCCTCGTGAACACCAGGGCTATGAAGTCCATCGTCTCGACAAACGCGCTGTTCCCGATAAAGCCGAGGGCCGCGCCGAGCACAAGGCCGGCACCGTAAAGGATCGCGGTGTGCGTCCGTGCCTTCTTTTTCAGATCATCATCAGACAGTTCTGCCATGATATTGCTCCATATTTATGAATTTGAGCGGATTATAGCACTGTCGTGGCAGAATTCATATATGTTTAGTATGATTACAGGGAAATAAATATTTCCTGTCAGAGGATATAGCAGACATTATGGAGGCGTCTATTTGACGCGCAGACATAAAGTGGAATACAGTGCTGCCGGAACCTTCGTTATTAAATTCGCACTCGTGCTAAAATAGTGCCCATCTTATCGTTTAAGCTATCTGAAGCAGCTGCTGGTATCATTACACCGTTTGGTTATCGCAGTCAGCTTGCTGCTCCTGGGTTTGGGTTATGGCTGCACTCAAAAAGACCTGCTATTGCGAAACTTATTTGGCTACAGCATTGAAGAATACCTCCGTAATGAATTTTTTAGGCAGATAGGTCATGAATGACACAACTCCCATAATTATCCCGGCCTACGAACCTGACGAAAGACTGATTTCCCTGCTCGAGGATCTGGTAAAGGCAGACCAGAAAAAAATCATTGTCGTTGATGACGGAAGCGGCGAAAAATACAGCGGCCTGTTTGCCAGAGCAAAAGAGCTTATAGCTCCCAAGGGAACTGTCATTTCCTACAGTGAAAACAAGGGAAAAGGCGGCGCGCTGAAAACTGCATTCAGCTATGTTCTAGAAAATATGCCCGGTGTGACTGGTGTGGTAACTGCAGACTCAGACGGCCAGCATACGGTGGACTGCATACGGAGCGTTGAGCAGAAACTCCTGGAGAACCCCTGTTCGCTCGTTTTAGGAGTCAGGAGCTTCGACAAGGAAGGGATCCCATGGAAGAGCGAGTTCGGCAACAAGCTGACCAAGAAAGTTCTGAAATACGTCTCCGGCATCTCGGTAAGCGACACCCAGACCGGGCTTCGCGGGATCCCCCAGAGTTTCCTTCCGGAGTGCCTTGCAATCAGGGAGAACCGGTTTGAGTACGAGATGGAGATGCTTCTCCGCACAAGCGGGAAGATTAATATCACCGAGACTCCGATCCTGACAGTCTATGACTCGAAGGAAAACCACCAGACACACTTCAATCCTGTCCTTGACTCACTCAAAGTGTACAAGGTGCTCTGCAAGCGCTTCTTTATTTTCATCTTCTCGTCATTCTCCGCCAGCATCATAGATCTGACACTGTTCACCCTGTTCTGCTTTCTCCTGAAAGAGAGATTTCCGGAAATATATATAATCATCGCGACTGTGCTCGCAAGAATAATTTCCGCCTGCTACAACTATGCGATGAATTACAAAAAGGTTTTTCAAAGCAAGTCAAAAGTCTCATCTTCCGGATCAAAATACGCGCTGCTGGCCGTTCTGCAGGTGTCATGCAGCGCTCTTATGGTGAATTCAGGGAAAGCAATCCTGCCGTTCATGCCGGAGACGGTTATTAAAATAGTAGTTGACACCCTGCTGTTTTTCGTCAGCTATAAGATCCAGCAGAAGTTTGTTTACCCATCACGCAGCAAAAAAAGCGATACCTGAAAATGAGCCAGATACAAAATTCCGACAGCAGAAGGTCAGGCCTGTCTCTGAAAAACTACCTGTCACTCAAAGGCGCGCTCTATGCGGCAGTTGCCGTTATTCTTATATTCTCCTTTCTGTCCCACCTGGACTCGGTATTCACGTTGAAAACCGATCTTCCGATTTCCGCTGATCCGATCGGGCTGGAGAATAACACGGAGTACCGCCAGCGCATCCCCTTTCAGAAAGGCGAGATTGAGGCTTTTCAGATACAGTTCGGAACGTACATGCGCCTGAACAAAGGGATACTGACGGTTTCCCTGGTGCGTGACAGCGAGGAACTGCAGTCCTGGGCTGTTGATACGGTAAAGCTGGTCGATAACAGATTCAGAAAATTCGAGCTGTCTGCTCCGCTGGCGATGGATTCCGGGAGTTCGTATTTCCTTGTTCTCAAAGACCGGTTTGAAGGGGGAAACAATATAGCGGTATACACCTCGAAAGATGCGAACAGGATTGAATATAAAGGCAATGTCCTGAACGGCAGATCATTTTCAGCCGTCTATGAGGTCAGTGATCCTGCCAGGAAATCGGCCTGCAAAAAAGCAGCCCTCATACTCACGATACTCGGAGCGATGGCCACCAGCCTCTTTGTCAATCCGAAAAATGTCAGGACATGGAGCTATATCCTTCTGCTTGTCTCAGGACTACTCGCCTTCCGTGTGCTTGATTACAGCCTGTTCCAGAATCTCACAAGGACCGAATACATCGCTGACGGCAGGCACTCGCAAAAGGAGGACACCATTGCGCCTAATTCGCTGAAGCGCTACCTCGTCGATACCGGTTTCAGGGATTTCGATACCCTGAGAATATACCTGGAAGGCGACATCAGGGAAAACATACATGTCATGCTGGCAAAAGATGACGGAAGCACGTATTTTGACAGCGACATCAGTGCTGATGACATAGCGGGCGACGGAAGAACAGGGAAGACCGCGATCAATTTATACCGAAAGGATCAGTTCACGCCGGGGGTGTATACGGCCGAAATAGCCAATACCGGTGACGCGCCGCTTAAGATCAGTGTTCAGGAAAACGGCACTCTTAATTTCGGTATCCTGAGCCATACGTTCCTTGCGGGCAAAATAGCGCTTTTCGTCATTGCCGTTCTTTTCATCTATGCCGCAGTGATGTTCGCACTGCTCGCCTCACGCAGCAATGTCGGCCCCGGGGAATGGTTCTTAATAACATCAGTCCCGTTCGCGGTGATTTATCTCGTGCTGTTCACTCCATGGTCTCATCCTGACACCCACCGGCATATGTATGCCGAATACCGGCTCTCGAACGTGCTTCTGGGGTATCCGGAGGAAGACCAGTGGAAAGGACGGAGGGAAGACGTCGAATTCCTGCAGCACGCCTGGTTCGCGCAGAATAAGAACGAGAGAAATCCATCTCTCGAAAGCTATTCAAGCATGGCGGGCTTTGCCCATTTCCTCTGCGAGAAGCCTGAGATCGTCCCGCTCCCCGGTACTGACGACAAGATGAAATTCTATTCCGTGCTGAATTACCTGCCCCAGGTCGCAGGCTTCACACTCGGGCGTCTGCTTAACCTCAGCACCTTCGTTTCATTGTATCTGGGGAGAATCTTCATTCTGGCACTGTACATTGTGATGATGTACCGCAATATCAGGAACATACCGTCAGGCAGATGGATTTTTGCCACGGTAGCCCTGCTTCCGATGGCGCTGATGATAAGCAGCTCGGTCTCTTATGACGCAATGGTCATCATTTCATCATTCAGCTTCATTGCCTGTATCCTGAGGCTTAAGGCTGATAATTCCCGATGGGCATATTTTGAGGCCGCCCTTTGGGCCTTTATCGCAGGCGCCGTAAAAGGCGGCGGCTATGCTCTGATCCTCATGCCTCTCGCGTTCATCCTGTTTGAGCAGGATGATAAAAATGGAAGCCTGCTAAAAATAGCGGGGCTCGCGGCCGCAGCGTTCTTTTCCGTGCTGCTTTTCGACAAAATCATTCCAGCGAGCTCGGGCTTCCAGTTCGGAAGCGAGAACAGCTACAAGCTCACCGCTGCCTTTGCGCTCCATGAGCCGCTGAGATATCTTGATATGGCCATGAGCTCGTATCTAACCTATCTTGATTTCCTGACGCTCAACGCGTCCGGAGCCTCTCTTGCCCTGCTTGAATGGACGATACCTGCAACGGCTGTCGTGCTGTTCATGGCAGCAGGCGGCATCCTCGCGGTTTTTGAAAAGGATGATATTGAGCTGAGACCCGCGGACAAATGGATATTTGCCACGGTCATACTTGCCGGCCTGGCTGCCACTCCGGCAATGCTTCTAAGCTGGACCGACACCGGATCCGTCAGGGTTGAAGGGCTGCAGGGACGGTATTTCATACCGCTTGTTCCCCTGTTCTGCTACATCCTGACCAAGTTCTCGCTTCATGCTCCCATGAAAGACAACATGGAGCCTGTCGTGAGGAAAGGAGTTCTCTGGATGTCAGTTCTGTCTGGTGTTTTCGTATTCTATATTATGACGCTTTATCTGACGAGGTAAACCGGCTATGAATGACAAGACCCCCATAATTATACCGGCCTATGAGCCTGATGACAGGATGATTTCCCTGCTTGAGGATTTGACAAAGGCAGGACAGAAGAAAATCATTATCGTAGATGACGGAAGCGGCGTGAAGTACAGCAGCCTGTTCGCCAAGGCAAAAGAGCTTATCGCTCCTGAGGGAACAGTCATTTCCTACAGCGAGAACAAGGGGAAAGGCGGCGCGCTGAAAACTGCCTTCAGCTTTGTGCTTGAGAACATGCCTGACGTTACAGGAGTAGTGACAGCAGACTCGGACGGCCAGCATACGGTGGACTGCATCCGGAGCGTCGAGCAAAAACTCCTTGAGAGCCCCGGCTCGATGATTCTCGGAGTCAGGAACTTCGACAAGGAAGGCATTCCATGGAAGAGCGAGTTCGGCAACAAACTTACAAAGAAGGTGCTTAAGTGCGTCTCGGGCATATCGGTAACCGACACGCAGACCGGGCTCCGCGGCATCCCTGTAGGTTTTCTCCAAGATTGCCTTGCCATCAGGGAGAACAGGTTCGAGTATGAGATGGAGATGCTGCTCCAGACAAAGGGCAGGATAAATCTTGTCGAAACTCCTATACAGACAATCTATGACTCGAAGGAAAACCACCAGACGCACTTCGATCCTTTCCGGGACTCGTTTAAAGTTTACAAGGTGCTTGGCAAGCGCTTTCTTGCCAGGATCAGGGAAAAGCTGCATTTCTGACGGAGACAGGGCATGATCAGATCCGCATGGCAAAATTTCAGTGCTGTGTTAAGGCGTTCCATGGACATGGCCGGTGTGTTTTTCCGCGGAGCGGTCATCTCAGCCGCTGTCATGACGGTGATTCTTATCTTTCTATCCACCATCGACGGAATACTGAACGGCAGCGTCTATGTCAACTACCAGCTCGGCGGCAGCATGATTAACTATGCCGCCGGTTTCGTGAGGCGCGGTCTCTTCGGTGAAATTCTCATGCTCATGAATGGTGTCTGCCAGCCGGTGATTTCCATGATCCTGCTGTCTTCAGTTTCATTCATATTCATTCTGTACATATTAGTGAGCAGGATGATAAAACTGAAAGTCGGGCTTCCGTATATCCTGGCGCTTATGCTGTCTCCGTCTCTCCTTCTGATGCACACCGGTGCGGAATTTCTCCGGACAGACGGTATCGTCCTTGCGCTTAATTTCACGGCGTCATGCATCATTCTGCGCCGTCTGCTGAAAAGAAATAAATTGTCTCCAGTTGGGGGGCGGGACAGAGCGTCTTTTACCGGAATAATCACCACTGACGCAGCTCTTATCCTGCTGCTCTCATTGTCTGCGCTTATTCATGAGATGTCAGCAGCCCTCCTGCCTCCCGTAATGTTGCTGTTTTTCATCTATGCGCAGAGAAATCACCGGACAATGCACTTCCTGCTGGTATTCAGCCTGCTCATATCCCTCTACATCGTTATGATGAAGGGATTCTCCTTTGCAGACAGCGGGACCATAGCAGAATCCTGGTCATGGATCTACGGCACCCCGGATTCATTCAGATACAATGACGGCCTGCTGAGCGGAACCGACAAAATCATTGCAATGGCCGCTGTCAAGGTCACGCGCGCGCGGCTCGCAGGCATTGATCTGAATCTCGCAACGGAGATGCTCATGGCAGTCGCCGTGCCTTGCCTAATCCTGCTGTTCTCTGGCCTACCCATATGCTCGTCTGCATCATCAAGGGCCTGTAAAGCAAGAATTCTGCTGATTATTCTCTCATTCTGTCCTCTCGGTCTCTGCATCGCAGGAAATGATTTCGGCAGGTGGTATTCGGTATGCGCGCTGAACTTCGCGGCCTATGCCCTTCTCATTGCCCATACGTCCGGAAGGACTGCCATGCCTGACAAATTTCCGTTTGCAGCTGACCGTAAAATCAAAGAGGCAGTGAGACAGTGCGCCGTTATTACAATCACGGTCATACTCCTCAATTTCAGGTTTGACTGCTGGGGACAATTCTTAAAGTCTGAACAGAAGTTCACCGACTCCATCAGTCTGTCATTGACAAACGCCTCACGACTTACAGAGGACTTGAAGCCGGTCATCCGCAGGGAAAAAATGATTGTACCGCACAGCGATTACGCATCGCTCCCTCTGCGGTAATCGCTTTCGTCATGGCAGGATGCCTGAGCATGCTGAACAAAACAGCTGCATGAACTGCCGGGAGGCAAACAGATGCAATCCCAGGCAGCAATTGAGTCCGGAATCACTCCACAGTTACGCTCTTCGCAAGGTTTCTCGGCTGATCGACATCGGTGCCCTTGATGACCGCGACGTGATAGGCGAGAAGCTGCAGCGGGACGGTGAACACCAGAGGGGTGTTGATGCTGCTGACCTTAGGCATCTTGATGATGTGGCAGGTCGGGGTACCGGTTACGGCGCTCTCGTCGTCAGCGAACACATAGAGCTCACCGCCCCTGGCCCTTACTGACTCGATGTTTGACTTGAGCTTCTCGAGAAGCTCGTCCGAGGGGGCGACGACCACGACCGGCATATTTGAGTCAATGAGCGCGATGGGGCCGTGCTTGAGCTCTCCGGAGGCGTAGCCCTCGGCATGGATATAGCTGATTTCCTTGAGCTTCAGTGCGCCCTCGAGCGCGATGGGGAAGTGCACTCCCCTGCCGAGGAAGAGGCAGCTCGGCTTCTGGAGGAACCTTGCCGCAAGGGACTCAGTGGTGCTGTCGAGGCTGAGGGCCTTCTCTATATCCGAGGGAAGGGACTTCAGCGCCTCAATGAGCTGCTTCTCCGTGGCCGCGTCAAGGTGACCGTTCGCGGAGCCTAGTGCGCCTGTGAGCATCATAAGCGCGGCGAGCTGCGTGAGGAAGGCCTTGGTTGAGGCAACGCCTATCTCTACTCCGGCCCTCGTGAGGAAGCAGAGGTCAGACTCCCTCACAAGAGTAGATCCGGGGACATTGCAGATGGCGGCGACTGACATATAGCCCTGTTTCCTCGCGAGCCTTACCGCGGCAAGCGTGTCTGCGGTCTCGCCTGACTGGGAGATGGCGACGAAGAGGCTGTCAGGCATGGTGACTGACTGCCGGTAGCGGTACTCCGAGGCAATCTCGACGCTGCAGGAGACGCCCGCGTACTTCTCGAGCCAGTACCTTGCAACAAGCCCCGCGTGGTATGAGGTGCCGCAGGCCACGATTTTCACATGGCGGACCTTGGGCAGAGTAGCGGCGGCGTCATGGCCGAAGACGGCCGGCAGGAAATGCTCGCTGCTGAAGCCGCCCTCAATGGTGCGGCGCACCGCCTCGGGCTGCTCGTAGATCTCCTTGAGCATGAAATGGCGGTAGCCGCGCTTGTCGATGCTGTCAGAGACAATCTCCGACTCCTGCTCCTCTCTTCTGACAGGATTGTCATCACTGTCAAAGATGCTGACCGAGGTCCGGGTGATGTCGGCGGTGTCGCCCTCCTCGAGATAGATGAACCTTCTTGTGACCGGGAGCAGCGCGATCTGGTCGGAGGCGACGAAGTTCTCGCCGATGCCGAGGCCGATGACCAGAGGCGAGCCCTTCCTTGCGACAACAAGGTGTCCGGGCTCGTCAGAGCTGATGAGGGCGGCCCCGTATGATCCCCTGATGTCGCGCACCGCGCGCTGCACGGCCTTGATGAGGCTGGGCTCTGTCCTCCGGAAGAAGTTCACCAGATGGACCATGACCTCGGTGTCGGTGTCGGAGGTGAACTCATAGCCCTCCTTCTTCAGCATCTCGCGGAGCTCCATGAAGTTCTCGATGATGCCGTTGTGGACAATGGCGATGCTGCCGGAGACCTGGGGATGGGCATTCCTGACGGACGGCTCTCCGTGGGTTGCCCAGCGGGTATGCGCGATGCCGAGAGGCCCGTTGACCTGCTTCTCCGCGACAAGATCCGCAAGCTTCTGCACCTTCCCGACGCTTCTCTCACGCTTCAGCTCCCCGCCAGCGACAACGGCGATTCCGGCGGAGTCATAGCCGCGGTATTCAAGCCGTCTCAGACCCTCAATAAGGATATTTGCAACACTGCGCTCTGAAGTTGCTCCGACAATTCCACACATAATATGCCTCTGATCCGATTCTGTTTTGAACTATCAATTTTAACGCATAATTTTACACAGAAGTTGCTTCTGAAAAGAAAGCATCCATAACCAAAATGTTAAGCAGAACAGCCGCAATGTTCATTTAGATCCCTAAGAATCTGTTTGGCCGCAGATCCACCACGCTCTTCACGGCTGTCGAACTTATCAAAGCTGATCCTGAGAATAACAGTCTCTGTTCCTGTCCGATCAGCATTGCCTGCGTACTCTTCTTGTACGCAAGTAACCCGAAAGGAGACGTCTGGCTGGAGTCTGGCAATCGAATGAGTTTGTTTTCTTGCCGAGGTACATACCTGCAGTTACCCAGCTTATCCTACGATATTCACCTCACCCTGTTCAAGTGGATTTTGAATAGAGTGAAATCATGTAGTGATCCAGTTCACAAAAAAAAGCTCATATTCGGCAAATACTTAAATTTTTTATTATAATTAAATTATTTACTATTTGTCAATCCTACATTTCCGGCGGTCACTACACATGCAGTTAGACA
>ONIT01000041.1 GCA_900317945.1 uncultured Pseudomonadota bacterium | reverse complement strand
AACTACAATGTACTACGAATAAATAATAAGCAGATCGCCGGAAGGCAGATACTATAAGGCTTAGGCTAAATTTAGTCGCAAAAAACATTCAAACTCAGGGAAAGTTCCCGGGAAAACGGAGAATGGATGGGCAGGACTGGAGCAGTGAGTCATTTGCTGCTTTGGCTGGCGTCAGCCGCGCGGGTGATCCAGTATGCCCTCTCTGTGATCTCCCTGAGCCATTTCTTGTTTTTCAGATCATCCTTTCTGTAAATGGGCGGTGTTAAGCCCAGAAACGCGGCCACCAGGCAGACAGCTGACACGGCACAGAAAAATACGAACCAGACCAATGCTCTGTCATGGTCAATGCCGTACCCGCCGTCAGTATTTATTATTACATCATCCCAGTCAATTGCCACGCCCAGCAGCGCAGTGCCAGCCGCCACCAGCAGAGCAAGTACAGCAAGCCTGATGGAAGATACCGGAAAATCGCCGAAGACTTCCCCCGTAGCTCCGTTAACGGCCTCAAAATAGAATCCGCCGCGGTAGCTGCTGATGACGAAGTATGCCGGGATCTGAACGAGGCGCCAGGCCTTATTGTTGAACTTCAGATCAAAGGTCCTGTAGCTGAGATTCTTGAATTCGGAGGCCTCGTACTGCTCTTTCTCGATGCGTTTCCTTATCTCGGCTTTCATCTCCTCCCTTGCCTTCGCCTCTGCGTCGGATGCGGAGACAGCCGGCAGGAAGGACCAGCTTCCCAGAAGATACTCCGGCTGCCAGGCGCAGAGTGCATCCTGAGGAGTCGAGCTGAAGAGAATACGCCTGTAACAGGCATCATCCGTTTCAGGATCAGCCGGCACGCAGACATTCTCCATAAGGTCGCTTCGTCTTCCCTTGAACGGCTCCCAGTCTGAGAGCAGCCTGGACCCTTCCTTTTCATCAGACTCAAGCCGGTGCGGCTGTCTTAGCCTGCTTCCGTACCCTGCATACTCAGTTGAAATGCCGGCACTGAATACCCAGAGCGTTATGTACTGGCGGGAGATGAACCTGCCCCTGATGCGCCCTGACGAGAAGCCTGGCGCGAGCAGGCGCCTGCTGCATTCTTTCCTTAAAAGCCCGTCCACCCTGTCCGGAGGGATCATGAAAGGCGCCAGGCCGTCAGGCCTTGCGAACGATAGCAGCTTGTCAGCGGACACGAAGCCTGCCCCGCAGCTGGGGCAGGTCTCTGAGACTGTACGGCTCCCGGTCTTTATCTCTGCCCCGCAGGCAGGGCAGCGGACGGACTTCTCCTTATCGTCCTGAATGGCGGGAAAGGACGGCAGTGACTCATAGTCGTGGAAGCCCTCAGGCGCAGCCTTTTGGACACTCACCTTCGCTCCGCAGCTCCGGCACCTAAGGCCGCCTGACTCTGCGTCCCACTCCATGAATCCGCCGCAGGAGGGACATCTGTAGACTTTCATGAGGACTCTCCGCGAAACCGGACGAAGGGATGATCAGCGCGCGGCACCGGCATGCGCCGCTGCCGCGCCAGAAGAAGCTCGGGAGCCCTATTTGATTTTCTCCATGATCTCCCGGAGCCACGGGTTCTTCTGCAGCTCATCCTTGCCGATTACCTTGCCCTGCAGCCAGAAATAGATGCAGACATAGGCGATGAGCGCGATGACGCCTACGATTGCGCCAGTAAAGCCGAACTGTCCCCAGCTGAAGTTGCAGCTCTCATTCGTGCAGATCATGACGCTCTCCGGGACAAAGACAGCGATGCAGGCAAGCGATGCCAGGACCCCGAGGATGTAGGCGATAGTGACCTTGAGGAACGATACCGGGTAGGTTCCGTAGATTTCTCCCGTAACTCCGTTCACCGCGTCGACATAGATCCCGCCGTGGTAGCGGCAGATGACGAAGTAGCCCGGGATCTGATCAAGGCGCCAGGCCATCTCGCTGTACTCGGTGTCAAAGGAGCTGAACTCGACATGATCGTACTCACGGCTGAGATCTGATCTGGTCCTCTCCTCGAGCTCATCCTTCATGTCATCCTTGGCCTGCGCCTCGGCATCCTCAACCGGAACGGTCGGGATGAAGGAGTAGCTTCCGGCGAAATACTCCGGCTTCCATTCGTCAAAGGCGTCATCCGGCGTCGAGTCGAAAAGGAAGTCCGAGTATTCCTTATTGATGTTCCCATCGGCAGACACGCCGATGTTCTCGAGATCATCGCTCACGGTGCCGTGGATCGGGTACCAGTCGGTGACGGTCCTCGTGGAGCTTGAGCCGTCGGAATTCTTCCTCGTTACCGTCCGGTCCTTGCCGCCGCGCCCGGAGTACTCTCCACAGACATGGGCCCTGAACACCCAGAACGGGATGTACTGCGGAGAGATGAACTTGACCTCAAGGTACTTGGACGCGAGGTTGGGCGCGAACATGTGCTTGCCGCACCACTCCTTGACGAGCTGCCTCACCTTGTCGCCGGAGATCATTACAGGCGCGACGCCGTCCGGCTTCGCGAATGAGAGCTGCTTGTCGTCGAACACGAGGTTTGCCCCGCAGTACGGGCAGCCCATGGAGACCGTCTTGCCGTCAGCCTTGATCTCGGCTCCGCAGCCGGGGCACTGGATGACCGTCTCCGGGTAGTCCTGCAGGCTCTGGAACGCAGGCAGCGTCTCGTAGGGGTGATAGCCGAGCGCCTCGGCATCCTGGACCTTGACCAGAGTGCCGCAGTTCCTGCACTTCAGTCCTCCTGTCGCGCCGTCCCACTCCATTGATCCGCCGCAGGCATGGCAGCTGTAAAGTTTCATGAAAATTCTCCTGAATGATCCCGGCCGGTGCCTGAGCCAGGCGCACCATGGCGCAGGCGGATGCGGGCACACTGCCGGATTTTCGTCCGATTATACACGGCAGTGTGCCTGCGGGGTACTCCACTCAGGTGCAGATCAGGGGAGCTCCCTCTCTCCGGGCGCAGGATGAGCCCTGCTCCTCATCCTCATCTCCAGCCAGGATTTCCTCCAGCGCATGAGCACGAGGAGCCCCAGTACACACGAGTAGCAGATGAATCCGCCGTACTCGGAGAGTATGCCCATGAAGTTCTCCGCGCGGAAGGCAAAGTCGCGCCACAGCCGGTACTGCCAGACGAGGGGGAAGGCGTTCGACGCAATGTAGGCGCCCTCGTTGAGGAAGCCCGTTGCGAGAGTCGAGCCGCCGGTGATGAATCCTGGCGGGACGATGAGGATCATGAACGCAGCTCCCATGCCGGGCTCAGCGCATTTCCAGGCGAGGGTGAAGCCGAATAGCCCGATGCACATGCCGGTCATGAAGATGCTCGGGACAAAAAGGAGGAAGTTCCCGTCAAAGCGGAGCTGCCCGAACGTCGTGAGGAGGCAGATGTCCACGCTGATTGCCGTCGTGTAGAAGAAGGCATAGGGGATGAGCCTTGCCATCATGCACAGAGGCCCCTGCAGCACAGCCCGCCTGAACTGCCCGGTAACGCGGAGCCTCCCCGGGATCATGAGGACGGTGAGCCCCAGGTAAATCGAGCTGAAGAAGAAGATGAAGGCTATCACCATGTTGTTGGTTGCGGAGAACACCGGATCGCCGAGCCTCCTCACCACAGTGCGGACAGGGGAGAGGATCGAGCCGGCGCTCTCCGCCCCGGTGCGGCCCATGGCCATGACGCGCGGCGCGCTCTCGCCCGCCCCGGTCTCCGAGGAGATGCTGTTGAGCGTCTCGATGACCTCAGCGTTCTGCGCCTCGTTCGTGTAGTCCGCGAAATAGCCGAGGTTCACCTGGCGGCGCGATGACCTGATGTTGCGCTCGGTGTCATGCGGTATGTAGAGCACGCCGAGGTTGCGGTCGCCCATCACGAGAGCGACCGGATCGACGGGGTTCCTGAATATGTCGGTAACCTGGATATAGGACGAGGTGTTCAGGAGCTCGATGAAGTGCTGCGACCATGACGAGCTGTCGAGATCTACCACGGCGACGCGCCCCTTGAACACTACCTGGTGCGAGAGCGCAATGGAGAAGACGAGGCAGGTGATGAGCGCGATCATCAGGGAGAGCCTGTGATAGGGCATGAAGCGCCCCGAGCGCATGGCGTCGATTTCCTCGAGCGCCGCGTGGATCATCCGGTTAATCGCTTTCATCGGCGATCTCCACGGTCATGCCGGTCCTGAGCTCCTCAGGCGCATCGGTAACGTCGACGCGGAGCCTGAACGAGGTCAGATCGGCCTGTCCCTGCTCGCGGGTCATGCGGAGATCCGCAAATGACGGGGCCGCGTTCACCGAGCGCGCGATGCCCTTCACCTCGCGGCCCAGCGCCGGAGCCGTGCCTGTTACGGCGCTGCCCTTCTTATAGCGAGCGACGGTGCGCTCCGAAAGGTAAACGTCATAGTAGCGCCGTTCAGTCTCGAGGTTGAGCGCAGCGGCTGACGCGGGGACAAGCTCGCCCTCCTCGAAGTAGGTGTCAAGCACTATGCCGTCGCAGGGAGCGTAGAGCTTGGTGCGGGAGAGGTTGAGGAGCTGCTGGTCAAGCCTTGCCTGCGCGGCATCCCTCGAGGCCTCGAGCAGCGCATGGAGCGCCTGCTCCATGCTGTCACAGTCCGTTCTCATCTGGGTGATGGCGCTCAGCGTCATGCCCTCGGCGCTTCCGGTGTCATGGAGCCTCCTCATCTCTCGGGGAGTCGCTCCTACAGTCAGCTCCTCCAGGCTCTTAAGCGCCGCGGTGTGAGCAACCTCGGCCTGGGCGCTTACGGCGCGGGCCTTGTCATAGGCGCTCCTTGAGGCCGCGGATACCTCCACAAGGGATGAGTAGCGCCTGTACTCGGCCTTTGCCTGGGAGAGCTCCTCGCTGCTGCCGCGGAGCCTTGACTCGAGAGACTCTATCTGGCGCCACTGTGATATCTCAGTGGTGCGCACTTTGTCCCGGGCATTTTTGAGATCGAGCTCCTGCTTCTTAATCTCTGCGTCAAGCTGCGCGGCTGACGCCCTGAGGTCAGCAACCGTATTCTGAAGGTCGCGGTCATCGATGACCATCAGAACCGCCCACGCCCTCAAAGGCGCAGGCGACCTCGTCTGCTGTCAGGATGCCGCCCTTGAAGCGCCTCGCCTCGGTAACGGCATCGGCACGGCGGCCGAGCATGATGAGAACAACTGCAATGCAGAGAACAGTGACAAAAAACATGGCAGTACGGAAAGCAGGACGCTTCCTCAGGTACTGGAGAATCTGCTGACTCACAGGGAATCCTTGGGGAACCAAAGCGGCACGGGAGGATGGCAGAACGCCCGGATCCGGGACTTAGTCTGAAATGATTGCCATCAGGCGCTTTGATTGGGTTGCGGCCGGACGAGCGTCCCGCCTATGCGCGTCATGATACAGAATTCTGGCCTCAATTGTAAGGGCTTTTGCGCCCTGTCCGCTCATGGCAGGTACTGTATTCCGGTTCCTGCCCGGGCTTATGGCCGGATTCTGACAAAAAATCGCCTGACATGATCTGTTATGACAGATATACGGCCAATATAATTGGCGCGGCTGCCATGTGCCGGCTATCATTGTCCGCAGATAAGAAAAGCACGGGCGGCTCCGGTTTAATCAGCGCGTGCGGATTAAACAAGACCAGACTGCAGAATAAAGATACGGAAAGCAGATCATGAAGAACGAAGATGAAATCAGAAGCATAATTCAGACAAAGATCGAGAACAAGCACATCAATACGATGGACGACCTGCTGTTCAAGTTTATATTCGGGAAGGAGGAACGCAAGCACTTCACAATAGATTTCCTGAACTCAGTGCTCAGCGAGTCGCTTGGGCACAGGATCAATGACATCGAGTTCAGGCCGACGGAGCAGATCCCCTATAACAAGGCGGACAAGGCACCGCGCTTTGATGTCGCGTGCAGGCTCGATACCGGAGAGCTCGTTGATGTCGAGGTGCAGGTTGCCAACCGGCACAACATGGATAAGCGCACGCTTGCCTACTGGACATATATGTATTCCACAGGCCTGCATTCCGGTGAGGACTATCTGGAAGCGAGCCCTGCCATCACGATCAACATCCTCGCTTTCAGCATTCGCAAGAAAGCAATTGTGCATTCGTCCTGCAGTATCAGATGGGACGACGAGCCTTACAGGCGCTTCGGCAAAAACCTCAGATTCCACTTTCTTGAGATCAAGAAATTCCTGAGGGCTGCGAGAAACAAGCCTGCCAGCGAAATGACGAGGATAGAGCGCTGGATGGGATTTTTCGCTTTCCGCAGGAAGAAACAGAAACAGGAGCTCGCAATGTGCGATGATGTAATAAGCAAGGCTTATGACGCATGCGATGTCTTTTTCAGCAGCATGGAGGAGCGCATGAACTACATCAATAACGAGATAGCCCGTATGGATTACCGTGCAGATATAAAGGATGCTGAGGATCGCGGTGAAGAGCGCGGGATAAAAATCGGCGAGGAGCGCGGCGAGGAACGCGGCGAAGAGCGTTTCGCAAAACTCATGCAGATTCTGACATCACAGAACAGGAATGATGATATTTCCAGAATCATTACTGACAAGGCATACCGTCAGAAATTGTTCGGTGCATTCAATATCTGAGGCTGGGCTGCAAGCCAGCATAAAAACAGCAGCGCTTCCCGGTAAATCAGATCGGCGCTGCCGTGTCCATTCGTCCTGATGCTCTGCTTTGAGGAGCACAGCTCCAGAGCAAAGCAGTTGATATCCATTCGGCACTCCTAAGGAATGTCCGGACGGAATGACTTTTCTGTTCAGAGGCACTGCAGGCTGAGCATCTTTCCTGGATTCATGGAAGCGCTTCCCTTCCCCATTTCTCAGTATCGACATGCCGGAGACGGATATAATCATGACGTATGCCGCATGAACAGTCTGCCCGGACGCCTACGGGCAAAGGAGAAAATCATGAACACATGTCTCTGCTACAGCAGATGCACTACCTGCAAGAAAGCTCTCAAATGGCTTGACGATCACCATGTCGAATACGCTGTCCGTCCCATTGTCGAAGAGAAGCCTACCGCGGAGGAGCTCAAGGCATGGAGCAACCTCAGCGGAAAGGATCTGAGAAAGTTCTTCAACACCAGCGGAAAGCTCTACCGTGAAATGGGCCTCTCGAAAAAGGTAGGCACCATGACTCCTGACGAGATGCTCTCCATTCTCTCGACTGACGGCATGCTCGTGAAGCGTCCGCTCCTGGTTACGGGCAGCACTGTGCTCGTCGGGTTCAAGGAGGCAGAATGGCAGGCCGCGCTGCTCTCTGAAAACAAGCAGTAAAGACGCCTGAAACCGTAAAATACAAGGCCGGTTTTTCTTATGGTTTTTCATAGTTTCAGAAGGCTATTTTGCTGAACATTTTTTGCAAAAACAGCAGCTTGCATGAAAAATCCGATTCAGAAAGTCAGCGAAAACAGGAAAAATTTCCGTCAATTTCGCTGACTTTTAAAATCACTTTTCGCTGAGTTTCTGAAAATTTACGGATATATGCTATTTAATGCAGTATCGCGTTGCACATGCCGCGTATCAGCAGCAGTCTAAACGCAGGCACACGAAAAATGCCAGCCTGAACAGACTGAAAACTCACCGGTATTCTGACACTCAGAGCCGCTGCCGGCCGTCTATACCGCTTCATCACAGCTCGTCCATCAGCACGAAGTCCCTGAACCTGATATGTCTCACCGTGCTGGTGCTGTAATCATTCTCATCGTTCGTAATCACGATCTTCTGACAGGAGTTGTCCATTTTGGCAAAGGCTCCGAACTCCCTGTCCCAGGCCTTATTCTCTGCAACAGAATATGCTGCCTGAATGTAATACTGCCTGCCGCCTTTACAGGCTATGAAATCAATCTCATGAGAGCCGTCATTGTAGACCTGCATGCTGTAGCCCATGTAAAGAAGCTCGTTGTATACAACATTCTCGAAATTGTGAGTGAGATCATATCGGCTGTTTATTACTCTGATCGAGTTAAGTGCAACATCCTCGTCATAGACTTTAAGGTAGTATTCAAGCTCACGCTTTGATTTCGCAGAGAATTTTTTTACTGTTGCAATTGCATATGCCTCCTCAAGATACCCAATGTATTTAGTGATTGTTGTAAGTGAGCATGAAAGGCCTGCTGTCTTCATATATTTTTCAACAGATCTTGCTGACAGGATCCGTCCATTGGATAGGAAAATGAAATTGGCTAGTCTCTTGAAAATTTCTACTTTGCGTATTCTGTAGCGATTAATGATGTCATTAAGAATAATAGTCTCATTCAGTTCGCTAAGATACGCCCGCTGTGCGCTTTCGCTACTGAACTCAATCCTCTTAGGGAAACCGCCCCAAACAATATAGTCATTCAGGGAGATGTCCCTGCCGAGCTCTTTTCCGTACTCAGAGAGTTCTCTGTACACAAAAGGCCTGATCCTGAACGAGACATACCTGCCAGATAGTTCCTTTGTGAACTCACGGGAGAGCAGTTTTGAATTTGATCCACTGACAAAAACAGAGCAGTTCCGTAATCTCAGTGTCCTACATGCACCAGCCCATCCGTCAAGACGCTGCACCTCATCAAGGAACACATAGCAGAGAGAATTCTTACGGTGATTATCCACGTATTTCAGAAGAGACATTTCATCAGGGACTGCAGACAAAACAGCAGTATCATCAAAATCAAGGTATATAACATTGTCAGACTTATCCATAATTTCACCATGGATTTGTCCGAGTATGATTGACTTCCCGCAGCGCCTAATGCCAGTAATGATCTTGATGAGATCACTGTCGTAGAATTCGCGGATTTGTGCAATATATTTCTCACGCTTTATCATCTCGGCCACCGAGTCACTGTTTGCAAGACACTTTCTGAAAATCGGAATACAGCTCTACGACAGGGATATTTTTCAAGACCCTGAATATTGTCCACTACTACTGGACAATTTTACAAGATATCAAAATATTGTCCAGTACTACTGGACAATTTTCCCAAAAATTGAATATTGTCTACTGCTAATGGACAGTTTTTCAAAATCAGAAAAATTGTCCATTAGTATGGGACATTCAGTCTGAAATTACTGAGTTAGACAGGCAGGACAGCGGTTCGTACCGGAATTGTACGCTCCTCAATCGTCAGTCCTAATGAAGAACCGTCTGTGCTCACTTATGTTAGTCTTTTCCGAAAATCAGAATATTGTCCACTGGTGCTGGACAATTTTCCCAAAAACATAATATTGTCCATTAGTACTGGACAATTTTTCAAAAAACGGAATATTGTCCAGCAGTACTGGACAATATTCCAAAATTCGAAAAATTGTCCATCAGCATTGGTCATGCAGACTGAAAGCCGCTGTCCTTGGCGGAGTGGAGACCGCCAGCTCAACCCCTCTGTCTCCTCAGTCATCTGTCCTGAAGAAGATCCTGCCGTGATCCCTGATGTTGGCCTTCTTCCTTATTGAGGAAAGAACATAGGCCGCTGCGGAAAACGTTATGCTAAGAACAAGGACGAAGGCGCCCGCGCTCCCGACCGACACATCCAGTACCTTGCAGAGGAACACGGCGAGGAGCATGCAGAGCACGAACGGGATTATCACCGCCTTCATGACCGAGAGCGGATAGTCTCCTATTGCCCTGCCGTTCTCGCCGTTCACCACCACCGAATAGAGCTTTCCGGCGTAGCGGTAGATGATCCGGTAGCAGGGGATCAGGATCTGGCTGTAGGAGGCATCTGAGATCTTGATGCTGAACGAGGTGATCCTGACCGAGGTGTAGCCGTGGCTCATTATCATGGCCTTCGCGTGGATCTCCGCCATTTCCCTCATCCGCGCCTCAGCCTGCTTCATTCCGGTCTCGATGCCGATGTTGCCCAGATCCACAATGCGCCCCGCGAGGTATTCCGGCCGGTAGTCGCAGACTTTTCCGTAGGAGACTGCCGAGATGGCGTCGGATGCTGCCCTGCTCAGCTTCGAAGAGGCGCAGATCCTGACATCGCTTGCGGTGAATCTGTTCCGTCCCGAGCACTGGTGCTCGCTCTTCTGCTCGCGCCTGTGCTTTCTCGCGAGATAGGAACTGGTGCCGGAGAGCCCGGCAGCCCGCTCTGAGAACGTAGATCCGACGCCCTCGAAGGAATATGCGATATTGGCGGAGAACACCCAGAACGGGACATAGCAGTTCCTGATGAACTTCTTCTCGATGAGCTTCGGGAATACTGTGGGAGCGAAGAAATGAGTCCTGCTCCATTTCTCGACCGACTTCATTGCCTGCCTGAGCGAGATCGCCTCGGGGACGACCCCGTTCGGGGTAAGGTAAAAGCTCTGCTTCTCGTCGAAGACCAGCGCGGTGCCGCAGTACGGGCAGAGCATGGAGACCGTCTCCTCCCTCGGCCTGATGTCGGCGTGGCACGACGGGCAGATGACCGGGCTGTCAGAGAACTCTGAGAGCTTCCCTATCTCGGGAGGGACTGTCCCCCATTCAAACGGAACGGGAAGCTGCGGCACGTCGCGCATGACCGGAACGCTGCTGCCGCAGTTCGGGCAGGAAAGGCACTGCCTCTCCGGATCCCATTCCATGAACCCGCCGCAGCTGCTGCACTCAAAACTTTTCATGATGAATCTTCCAGGACTGTAAAAAGCGGCCCCGGACTGAGAGACCGGGGACAAAATGCCGGCAGAGCAATGCCGGACAGGGAAATTATCGGGGATCAGGGACCTGCATGCAACCTTTGGATGCCGTGACGGGAGGCGCGTATTCCTGACCTTGAATCTGTTGTTTTGTGTCACTTCATATCCCGTACATTATAATGCGAAGAGAAGGGAGAGCATCCTAATCAGCATCTGCCTCTCCGGGAGGATCCGCAACATGACAATTGAACTGCTTGCTGAATACAGGCTTGTCGCCGGCCCCGCAATCGGCGCACTCATAGGCTACATCACGAACGACATCGCAGTGCGCATGCTCTTCAGGCCGCACAGGGCGTGGTACATAAAGGGCTTCCACATCCCTTTCACGCCGGGCATCATCCCGAAGGAGCGAGGCAGGATTGCCAGGGAGGTCGGAAAGGCTGTCAGCGAGAACCTCATCAGCGGTGAGGTCCTCGGGAAGAACCTGCTCTCCGATGAGATGATCGGGAAGCTCCGCTCCGCCATTGAGAAATACCTCGACCGGCAGCGCCATAATGACGAGACGCTCGGGGAATTCCTCGGTCACTATTTCAGCGGGGAGGAGATTGCCGCTGCCTCCGGCAGCATCCGCAACGGCTTCACCTCTCTTGCCTCGGAGAAGCTCAGGGATCCCGAAATGGGGGATCGCATCGCCGGCATTGCCGCGGATCAGATCATCGTGAAGCTCCGCGACAAGGGAGAGCTCCTCAAGGCCATCAGCGGCCGCCTGACCGAGGCGGTCGGCGGCCTCATCGGCAGGGCGATCAACAGCGTTCTCGGCGGAAAGGACGGCGAGATCACGGACAGCATCATCGAATCGCTCCGTGATCCGCTGAGGGAGCTGCTCTCGGAGAATATCCGGGAAATCATGGAGAAGAATGCCGCAGATATCGTGGGCGGCATGGCAGAGAGCGAGTCAGAGAAGCTCATGGGGAAGCAGGTAAGCGCGCTCCTCGCCGGAAAGGAGGAGCTGCTGCAGAAGGTGACGGAGAGCCTCATCGGGGCGTACCGCCACCTTGTGACGGAGAAGCTTCCGGCGATGCTTCAGGCCTTCAACCTGAGCAGGGTCATCGAGAACCGCATCAACGAGATGGATATTGACGAGGCGGAGCAGGTCCTCCTCGGAGTCATGAAGAAGGAGCTCAGTGCCGTGGTCTGGTTCGGCGCGGGGCTCGGCTTCATCATGGGATTCATCAACGCGCTGTTCTAGGGAGAAGTGCCAGTTCCCGGATGCACTAAGGCCGGCTCAAAGTGAGCCGGCCTTTCTGCTCTGACCTTCCGGATCTTAATCCTGAATCATGCTCAGACGAGCTTCGCTCCGCAGTTGGGGCAGAATTTGGAGCCGCTCACCTTCGCGCCGCAGTTCGGGCAGAAATTGGGGCCGCTGCCGCCCTGGGGCCCGGAGGACTGCGCGCCGGCAGCCCCCGCAGGCTGCACTCCGGTCCCGGGGGCAGCGTTCTGCCGCTGCGAGGCACCGGCCGCGCCGGCAGTCCCTGCAGCGCCGCCGTACATACCGCCGAAGCCCATGCCCATCCCGGCGCCCATGTTCATGCCCATCATGGCGGCAGCCGTCATGCCGGCAGGGGAACCGGGATTCGAGAAGCCGTCAGCGACGGCGATGCCCTGGTACCTGCCGAGATCGCCGACCATGGCCTGCCCTGCGGCCTTCTCCTGCATCCTCCTGACCTCATCAGGATAGGAGAAGCTGGCAATATTGAACTCGACGATATTGAGGCCGATCTTCATCATCTGCTCGTTCATGGCCTTGCCGACCATCGCGCCGAGCTCGGAGACATGGCCCTGCAGATCAAGCACGTTCTGGCCGCTCTTTGACACAGCCTCGATGAGGAGCGGTGCAAGGCTCATGCGCATACGCTCCCTCACATCCTCCACGGAGAACTGCTCCGAGACTCCCGCGATGTTCTCGATGAGGAGCGGATAGTCGCCGGGCCTGACCACGAAGTTGCCGAACGCCCTTACCGGAAGGCCGCCGGGGAGCCCCGGGCAGGAGAGCATTATAGGGGTCTGGGTGCCCCATCTCTCGCTCTGCTGCTTGGTGTTGACAAAGAGGACCTCGGCTCTCATCGCGGAGTCAAAGCCGTACATGAAGCCCTTCAGGGTCGAGAGGAACGGGATAATCTCGGAGTCAATGTCGTACTTGCCGTCCTTGGTGAACACGCCCTCGATCTGGCCGTTGAAAAGGAACACTGCGTCCTGTCCCGGACGGATGATGAGCTTTGATCCCTTCTTGATTTCCTGATGAGGCCATCTCCAGAAAATCAGCTTCGGATCAATCTGATCCCATTCGACTACGTCGGGCAGCTGCGGCTTGATGAATGATGAAAAGAATCCCATTTGATTTCTCCACGGATTGAAGGCGCTGAAAAAGGGCGGATTGCTGAACGCCCCCTTTTAAATAATATGCACCATTATCCGACAATTCAATTGATGCTGGATGAAAAAACATCACAGACCGGAAAATACCGGAAGGCTCCCGGGACGCCGTCAGGCAGAGGGAAGGAAGCAGCCTTGCCGGGAGGATGGGCGCAGGAACAGGAGGGAATGGATAAAATCCTGAAAACGGCCCCTTGCGGGGCGGAAAAACGATGAAGACAATCGCCAAAGCAACCGGCACGGGGCATCATGCTCCTCTATCCCGTCTTGGGAAATGCGGCGGCGTCAGTGCCGCCCGGTCAGTCAATGACCAATGATGCCGGCGCCATAATTCTAATGGAAACTCCGCGGAATACAATGCGCAAAAAACATACAAATTTCCCCGAGAATGCGGCCGTTATAAGAATAAACAGCCTGAATCAGCATCTTAGCAAAAGACCTCAAGTCAGCTCCCACACGATAATCATGAAAGCCCCAAATGATTTTGAGCTGATATCGCACAGGTAAAATGGCAGATTTCCTACAGACGGGGAGATCTGCCATCGCTGTTACGGCATGGTGACGCTCCCGTCCTGCCTCACGAGCCTCCCTCCGCAGACAAGCCCGCCGATGTGCGCCGAGAGCACCTGGTCGATGTGCGCGCCGTTCCTCGAGAAGCCGAGCGCCTGCGCGGCGCTCCTCTTCAGATCGCCCTCGGGAAGCGACACTGACTGCGAGACGACAAAGATGATGGCCTCGTCGATTTGCCCTGACGGGATGTCATCGATGCCCTGCCCCGGCGCGCGGCGGAAGTCAGGAGCCGGAGAGGCGGGCGCATGCTCCGGCTTCCCATCCGGGGACGCATCAGCGGGAGCCTCAGGCGCCGCCTTTCTCTCAGGGGCAGCCGGCACGGCCTCAGCCTTCTCCGAAGGCTCATCCGGCATCCCCCCGGCTCTCACGGCCTCATCGAGAGCCTCCCTGATGCGCGCGGTCTCCTTCTCCCGGTTCACGAACCAGTCGACTGACCAGACGCGGATGAGGCGCCAGCCGAGCCCGCGGAGGACCGAGGGCTGGACGATTTCCCGGTCGCGCTCGGTCTTGGTCCGGTAATAGCCCTCGCCGTCGCAGAGTATGCCGAGGATATAGCGGTCGCGGTCCTTCGGATCCGATACCGCGATGTCCACCCGGAAATTGCTGCGGCCGACACTGGTGTCAGCCTCGTAGCCCATGCGGCGGATCTCCTCCGCGACAGCCCCGGCGATGCCGTCCTCCGCCTGAATCCCGAGCTGGCTTCCCGAGAGCGCGATCTGCCCGCTCCTGGCGAACTCGAGGAACCTCTTGAGGCCCTCTACCCCGCGCGCGTTGCTCCTGCTGAGGTCGATCTGCTCCGGCCTCAGGATGGCGAACACCATCATCTCCTTCCTCGCGCGGCTCACCGCAACGTTAAGGCGCCTCTCGCCGCCCTTCCCGTTGAGCGGCCCGAAGTTCATCGACACCCTGCCCCTTTTGTCAGGGCCGTAGCCCACCGAGAAGAGTATGACGTCGCGCTCGTCTCCCTGCACGTTCTCGAGGTTCTTGACGAAAAGCCCCTCGTTCTCCTGCGAGGCCATCGCCTCAAGACCGGCGTCACCCGCGATGCGCTCAGTGAGCACGTCGTCAATGAGGTTCTGCTGCGCCTTGCTGAAGGCGATGATGCCGATGGAGTCCTTCCTGAGCTCCGGATCGCGCCAGCGGCGGATGACCTCGTCCACAATGGCGTCAGCCTCGGCCCGGTTGCTCCTCGTCCGTCCGAAATCGTAGGTTCCCTCGACCGGCACGTAGCGCACCATCGAGACGCGGTCCATCACCGAGGGGAAGGTGTAGAGGCTCCCTCCGTAATACTCGAGGTTCGAGAAGGCGATAAGGCTCTCGCTCCTTGAGCGGTAGTGCCACTGCAGCGGCGCGGCCGCCATTGAGAGCGTGCGGCAGTCATCAAGGATGCTCTCCATGTCGTCGTAGTCGGACTCGCTCTCGTCGGTGGTGTCCGAGGAGAAGAAGCTGGTGGGCGGCATCTGCTTCGGATCTCCCGCCACGACCAGAGCCTTTCCGCGGGCAATGGTGCCGACGGCCTCCGAGGTCGGCATCTGCGAGGCCTCATCGAAGATGATGAGATCGAAAGGCTCGCTGTCAAGGCGGAGGAACTGCGCGACTGATATAGGGCTCATCAGCATGCAGGGGCAGAGCCTCTGTATAAGGTGCGGGACCTCGTCGAAGATGCGGCGGATGGTCATGCCGCGGCCCCTGGACGCGATGTAGCGGCGGAGCTTTCCCATCTCCGACTGGGCGCTCGGCTCGCTGAGCCTTGCGGGGATGCGCGCGGCGAGATGGCAGAAGAGCTCCTTCTGCGAGAGGAGCCTGAACTCCTCCGCAAGCCTCCGGTACTGCCTGATGCTCTCCTCAAAAACAGGGCCCCTGAAAGAGCTGAGATCCGGCTCCGCGTCGATCATCTCGGAGGCGAGCTTCCGGCAGGCAGCCTTCAGGAACCGCTCTGACGCCTCGCGGGGAGAAACCCCGTCATCCAGGACAGCGTGAAGGACCGGCTCCATGTGCAGATCAAGGAGCTCCTTTCTGGCCCTGCACCAGTAGGCCCAGTCGCGGGCCTTCCCGGTGCTCCCGATCCAGGCCTGCATCACTGACTCAGCATCCCTGAGTGAGGTGAGATCGATCTCTGCGACAGGAGACATGGACTTCAGCGCGTTCTGCAGCGCCCTGATGGCATCCCTTCCGTCAGGCGGAAGCTCCCCGGCCTTCCTGGCGCCGTCAGGCAGCTCCCGCATCATGCGGCTGTAGGAGAGAAGCGCCCCGATCTCGCTGTCGGCATTCTCCGCCGTGAGCGAGGCGTTGTAGATCCTGTTCTTTTTGATGAAGGCCTTCTTTTTGAAATAGCGGAGAAGAATGAACGATCCCTTGGCGTCCTCCCACTCCTGCTTCAGGGCGAGGGGCTGCAGGTCGAGAGCCTCAGGCGCCCAGGCGGTGAGGAGCTTCCTCTTCGCCTCCTCGGCTACCTCCCAGGTGCCGATGGAGCTCAATGCCTCCCCAAAATCCGCAAAGGTCTGCCCCTGCTCCCGGTGGGTGAGCTCCTCAAACTTCCCGAGCGCCTTAGCGGCGTCAGGAAGCGCGGCCGCAACCGCGGAGAGAGCGTCCCTGAGCTTTTCGGAGGCGGAAAGGGACTCCTCCTTCACCGTGAGACCGCGGAGAGGATGCTCCAGGGGATTCCCGGTGATGCTGAAGACCTGCTCAAGTGCGCTCACCTTCCCCGCGAGCGCGGTGATATCGTCCCTGGTCATTGAGTCAGTGATGCAGGCGCGGTCGATCTCAAGCGGAAGCCCCTTTCTCCTCTCATAGCCCGCAATGCAGTCATAGACCGAGAGCCCGCGGCTTCCCTTTTTGTGAAGGGCGTCGATGTACTTCCGGAGATGCTGCCTCTCCTCAAAGAGCTCCCTTGATTTCTCCTCAAACCCGGCAGGCTCCGCGGGATGCCCGGCGTCAAGCGCCGCCTGCAGCTGCTCAAGCATATGGCTGCGCGTCGCCTTGTTGGAATGGAGCTCAAGACAGAAGGCACCGATGCCGATGCGCTCAAGCCTCTTCTGCACCACCTCCAGGGCCGCGGACTTCTCGGCGACGAAGAGCACTCTCCTGTCATGGCAGAGCGCGTTCGCGATGATGTTGGTGATGGTCTGGCTCTTGCCGGTCCCCGGAGGACCGTACATGATGAAGCTCCGCCCCTCGCCAGCCATCTCGATGGCGCCGAGCTGCGAGGAGTCCGCCTCAATGGGGACGCAGAGCTCCCCGGGCTCCTTCTCCCCGTCAAGGCTCCTGACATCGACCGCGGACTCATCGCCTCCCAGGGTGCGGCGGGCGACCAGCGCCTCTATAATCGGGTTTTTCGCGATGAGGCTGAAGTTCTCGTGGATGTCGTTCCACATCACGAACTTGCTGAACGAGAAGAGCCCCAGGAGGCAGCGGTCCTTTATCTCCCAGCGCGGGCGGCCCGCGATCTGCGCGCGGATGGTCGCGAGGATCCGGTCGATGTCATAGCCGCTCCCGTCCACGGGGAGCTCGCTGAGCCCCTTTATTGAAACGCCGAACTGGGTCCGGAGGTACTCGAGGAGCGTGGTGTTGACGTTCATGTCCTCGTCGCGCCCGCGGAGGACAAAGGTTCCTGCCGACTTCCTTATGAGCTGCACCGGGAAGAGGAGGAGCGGCGCCTCGCGGGCAACAACACTCTTCTCCGTCTCATACCATTTCAGGGTGCCGAACACGATGAAGAGCGTGTTGGCGCCGTTCTCGTCAAGCGAGTTGCGGCTCTCGCGGTAGAGGTGGGTCAGCTCCGGCTGCAGATCCTCGGCCTTAAGCTCAGAGTAGACGCTGCCGTGCCTCAGGCCTTCCTGAAGGAGCTCATCGCTGCCGGACTCCTGGACAGGTAGGATCGTGAGATCCTTGCCTGCCTGCAGGATGTCCTCCACCCTGCCCGCGTTCCCCGGCATGAATGCCATCACCTTCCTGCCGGTGCGCATGTTGAGCAGGTTGTTGCGGAGGGTGAGATCAAGCAGCTTCCTCTCCCAGATCTTGCGGCGGTAGTCGCTGCCCTTCTCATCGCTGAGATCGTTCTCGTCTATGGAGTAGTGGCTCTCAACGCTGTCCGTTACAGCCTCGTGCCGCACGCCGCCGTTCTCCTCTGCCTCGCCCTCAAGGGGAAGCGGCAGCACCCTCTCGAGCCGGCAGCGCTTCACGTCAACGATTACGGTTTCGCCGGCGTCATCCGAAAGGTACTTTTTCGTGCCGGCCACCGCGTCCTCGAATGAGATGTCCGAATCAGAGGAAATGCACACGGCGTTCACCAGCACCAGCTCGTTGACGCCCTCGCCTGATCTGCTGCGGAGGAATGAGGCGTCATCGGTAACAGTCTGGGCGCAGTATTTGTCGACAAGCCAGCAGCCGATGAACATATGCCCCGGGACAGTGATGATGAGCGGATGGAGGCCGACGGACTCCAGCACAGATGCCATCAGCACGCTCGAATCAGCACAGGTGCCGACCTTCTCCTTCAGGAGATCGGGCGCCAGGCGGATGCGCTGCCCGGTGCGCTCGAAGCTTGCGGGAGGCGCAGAGTAGACAATGCCCGTCTCACGCAGTGCGTCAAACACCGCCGCGGCCTGGGCTCTCACCCGGTTGGCGTCCTGGGTCTGGTACCCGTCAAGCGCTGAGTCGCCGGTGAGTCTTTTGAGGATTGCGCCGGCCCGCGTCTGTATGGCTGAGAGCTCCGGAGCGTTAGGGGTAACGAATGAGGCGATGAGCTCGGGATGCACGTGATCGCCGGGCCATTCATTGAAGGCAAGGAGCCTGACCGGATAGTCCTCTTTGAATACTGTCTCAGGACTTTCACTCCCGGCGTGCTGCACTATAGCGAGGTGAATCATCTCACTCACGCTTTCCGTAGCTCTGCGGAGCCGCGCGGCGTCAGGCGTTATCCTGATGTCCCTGAAGGTTACGGTGTTTCCCGCAGGAATCATGCTGACAGGAGTCCTGACCTCCGTGATGCTCTCCCCGCCTATGACTATTGCGACATCATGAAGCTCCTCCGGGGAGCTGATATCTAGCGATGCAGGCTCGGTTTTCTGGCTCTGCACCATCGCGTAGTTGAGGATTTCCGGATAGTAAAACTTAACGTTCAGCCTGTCGTTTGTCATAGGAGCGTTCGTCTGTCTGCTTGCAGCATGCTGCGGAGATGGATTGCGCTGGCCTGCTGGAATGCCCGGCTGGCCGGCACAGTAAAAAGCGTTCTGCCCTGCCTTTTTTCAGACAGAGAAGGAACGGCAATCGTGGATATGATAGCCGCCGCAGGTAACATGATCAAATGCTGATGCTGCGGCACATGTCATAGCGGGGCATCTCCGGCTGCTCACTTGTCAGATTCAACCGAGTCAGAGGAACATCGTCATGTAGACAGGAATGAATGTGATGCCGTCTTCCTCTTTCAGATCCTTTGCGGAGATGACGTACCGGTTCTGAATCCTTCCCCTGAACTTCCGGCAGAAAGCATCAAGCGAGGCGTGGGTCCGGTAGCCTGACATTCTAATCTCAACCGGTGAAATGCCGTCAAGGCCGGACAGGATGAAGTCCGTGCTGTAATACTTCTTCCCGCCATTTCTGGGCATTGTGTGAAAGAAGAGCTCCCTGCCGGATGACCTCAGCATCTGCGCCGCAGCGTTCTCTTAGACAAAGCCCAGAGCGGTGTTCATCCTCTCGTCAAAAATGCCGCGGTAAACAGGATTTTCTGACGGATCCCGGTCCCTGAACGCAAGCGTTATGAAAAGCCCGGTGTCACCGGCAAACAGCCGGAAGCGTGAAGGATTGCTCGTGAGCGCCAGGCCGGCGCCAGGATCTTCAGAGCTGTAAGCCGCATTCACCGCCATGGAATCATTCATCAGACGGATGAGACGCTCAATACTCACTGGCCTAGCTCCGGGGATGACAGTTCCGGGCTCAAAGGAGGCCGTTCTCCTGCCGAGCTCCAGGGGGATGGCGCCAAACAGAGCGCATGCCCTTCCACTGCCGTCCATTTTCAGCAGGTCATCCTCATAGCAGGAAATTATTTCCCGTTTCACCTCATCAACGGCGCCGAGGTTATTGGTGTTCAGAAAAGTGTCAACGGCCTTCGGCATGCCTCCGACGAGCAGGTAGATCCTGAAATCACGCATCAGCCTGCTGTTTGTGCCGTCTCCGAGCGGCATTCTCTTCCGGAACGCATCTCGGAGGAGCGGCACCGTCACGCTGTCACCGAGCGCCCGGCGGAACTCCTCATAATCAAGGGGAAACAGCTGGACTTTAGTCTCGTCTCCGGGGATGAGAATGCCAGCCCTCCTGCTTTCTTCTGCAATCAGGCATCCGGCCTCTATATAGTCATAGCGGCGATCCTTCACCAGATACTTTATTGCCTGACGGGCAAGCGGCGCTTTCTGAACATCATCAAAGACAATGGCAGACTCACGTTCGAAAAGCCTTACCTGATAGATGCTCTGAAGCCTGAAAAAGATATAGTCAGGGTCAGTGATGTCATCAAAAAGATCACGGACCTCTGCAGGCGCGGAGGAAAAATCAATGATTATGCAGGACCTGTATTCCATCCTTGCAAACTGTTCGGCCAGTACGGTCTTTCCTGTGCGGCGTGCTCCCTCGATGAGAAGAGCTGTTCTCCCGTTACTCTCCGCCTTCCAGCGGAGCATGGTGTCATAAATCCTGCGCCAGAAATTATTCACGGTGCCCTCACCGCCCCAGGCTGACCTGATATGTCTGCCGTTTTCCACCAAATGTTTTCAGGCTATTCTGCCGTTTTCCACCAGATTTGTCAGGCTGTTTTGCCGTTTTCCACCAGATTTTAATGAATGCTCAGATAAGAAATACGATTAATGCTGATAACAGGCTGCTGACCAGCCTGCAGAAGGGCGGGTCAGCGATGCCCGAGATCCCACACTCCCCAGGAGTCAGCCCCGAGGACCATTCTGCACTCCATCTGCAGCATCGAGAGGAAATTTACGGAATTCTCGAAATTCCCGAGCAGGCAGCCCGCGCAGAACTGATGGCAGTTGTCGCTGATAAAGCTGTAGTCCCTGCGGGATCCGATCATCTGTCTTGCCCTTTCGGCAGCCTCTTCGCTTCCAACCGCTCGCCCTCGGCGGCAGGATACATAGATGCGCGTCGCCGGGGTGCCTTCCATGAATCCATCAGGAGAGCGGGGGACAATCCTTCCGTCGTGCTCGAGGGCTACTATCTGATTGCCGCCAATGTAGATACCGGAATGCTCGGCAAACCCGAAGGCAAGATCGCAGTAGACAACAGAGCCCGGCACAGGCCTCACAAGTAGATGCTCAGATGCAGTCCTGCCGTCTGATTTAAGTGATTCAGAACCATGTTCGGGACTGTCTGCACCTGTGCCGTCAGCCAGCTGGTCATGACCGCACTGCAGCGTCTCAGGCTGTCCCCTGCTGCGGCTTATGCTCTCCAGAACGGCTTTTAAGACATCGTAAAGGGAATTCATTGAACCTCTTACCTGGCGTGCCAGCCTGTCATTTTATTACATTGCCAGGCTGCTTCTTTGATGATCAGATCACACCTGAATGATGAGCTGCCCCTGTCAGCATAATCAGCAGCAGATCAGTCTCATGAGCCGCAGCAGCGGTGCAATGAGAGTGGAGCCTGCCTTATCACACTGCCACGCCAAATCCGAATAAGTAGTCTTCATAATGCATGGTATCATCATGGCAGCAATGACAGACGGCACACGCTGTGTTCAGTCACCATACGGCCGCGTTCCCATACGGCTTCACCTGATGCAGATATTTCAATGGCAGCAAAAAGCAAATTCGAGGACACAATATCCGGGCTGAGCAGCACGCAGCTCGAGGACTACATCATCGGCTATGCCAGAAAAGACCGGTCTTTTGCCGGGAAATTTGCCGAATATGTAAAGAGCAGGCTCCTTGATGACGATGACACCGGGGTCCGCAGGGAAGTGGCAGGACTGTTTTTCCTCGAATGTCCCAGCAGACGCTATGATGACGATACAGACTGGTACGGCATCATGGGAGGCATCAATGACCTGTTTGACAGGGCTTATGAGGCTCTCGGTAAAGGACAGATCCGCAAGGCGTCAGGCGTGGCGCTTGCGTGGCTAGACGGCCTGGCCGGCAGCTTCTCCGCATCAGCGCGTTCTTATGACTCTGAGCTGATTTCCTACACCATAGCCTGCGAGACCGCCGCTGACATAATCGAGCGGGCAATGAACCGCCCAGAAGCAGATGATGATTTCAGGAAGAACGTGGCCGATGAGCTTGCAGAAACAGCGGCCTGCGGACGCAAGCTTAAATCAGCATGCATCTACGATCTCCGGATTCTGGCAAAACGGATGCGTGCCATGACCGTGGCTCCGGAGCGCGGACTCGCCATGATAGAAAAGATGCTCGCAGAAGGCGGTTTCCATTGTCCAGCGGACCGGCTGATTATCCAGAAATACCAGCTCCTTATGAAAATGGGAGAGAACGAGGAGGCACTCAGCTTCATCAAATCCAGCATAGGGGAGGAAAAAGTCTGTGACTTCATAGTCAGCAGATATGAGAGCTCCGGTGATTATGACATGGCGGTCAGTCTTCTTGAGCTCGCAATCGAGGCAGCTTCCAGAGATCCATACCGGTCATATCTCAAACGCAAGCTGATGCAGAGGGAGGTGGATATCTTCATAAAGGCAGGGCGCAATGATGATGTCCTGAGGGCATGCCGGAGAATGTTTGTCTCCTGCAAAGGAGACTCCGGATGCTATGAGGAGCTTAAAAGGCGCATACCTGAAGCCCTCTGGAAATCCTATCTTGCGGAGCTTCTGGAGGACACTGCGTTCAGCGAGCCAAGCAGCACCAAAGCAGAGATTCTGCTGGCCGAGGGAGACTTCACCGCGCTCAGCGGCTACCTTCTCGGCATCAGTGATCCTTACTCACAGCTTGAGATGATGGATGAGTTCGCGTGGAGGCTTCCTGCCGCACTGCAGCAGGACATTGCTGAAAAATACTGCGGGCTTATACGGCAGGATGCGTCTGAGGCAAAGAATGAGAAAGCCTACTGGGCGGTGCACAATCACCTCTCGCACCTGCTTGATCTTCACGATTCAAAGGCGCTTGCTGACAGTCTGGCAGAGGAGTTCAGAAATGCATACAGGAGGCGCAGGGCTTTCGTCAGGATACTCAGCGACATAACGCCATACCATGAGATCCCCGGCAATGACATGCTGTAAAAAAGGATGCTGTTTAACCAGGCACTTCTGGCCAATGATGCCGGATCAGCATTCTTTTTGTTCCTCATATCCTTAGTAAAAGCCGGCTTGTAAGGGACTTCCCATCATACGGAGCGTTTCTGCAAAAACAGAGGATGAACAGGCAGGACCGTCTGGAAGTAGCTTCTCTCTCCGTCTGTCTCAAAGGAAGGCGGAGGCGAGCCGTTACTTTTCATTGCGGCAATGATCCGCGGCACGCCAGTGTTCCTGCCTTCGGCAAGCGAGAGTCTCCTGAGAAAATTGCCAATCATCCGGTTTCTCTGCTGCCCGGAGACCAGCCTCCCTTTCTCCAGCGCTTCATCCGTGATCGAGCTATCCGGCCCCGGGATGCTCAGTATCTCCATTTTCTGAGGAGTTACCGTTACTGTAACCGGCTCATGAATCCGGTAAGACTTATGGAGCACGGCATTGCAGAGCGCTTCCTTCACTGCCAGGTACGGGAAGTTGAATGCCCGAATGGCAAGCGCGCTGTCGGGCACCTTCGTGACATACTCACTGAGACAGTAGTTCCTGATGAATGCAAGCGCATCAACAAGCTGCCGGTCCAGAGGGCCCCTGAAAATCTTTTCCACCATGCCGATCCCTGTCGGATCGGGCTTGTCCACCACCTCTATCTGAGCATAGGGGAAGAATTCCTCAGGATGGTCACTGAAGAGCAGCAGAGCGGCATTCAGCGGCTTCCTGCATTCAGATTGGCATCCGAGCAGGCTCATATCCGAAGCAACATCCTGGAGAGGACGATCGAAGACACTTTTATAGAGCTCGCTGCCTACAGTACGAAGGTAGTGTTCCAGGAGGACCGGTTTCAGATCATCGATATCCGCGTGATAATTGGCGCGCTCGTCAAAGGACAGCTCCCCTGCCAGGTACCTCAGCTCCCGCTCATCTCTCAAATCTGGCTTAATCATGCCTGCCCCTTTCTGCTGCGGCAGCAATCAGGCACACTGACGCTGATGGATTTTCCCGGGAAAAGGCCGGGACCTGAATGAGCCCGGACCGTCAGAATCAGGCCTTAAGCTGGCTCACCAGCTCAGGATAGACCTGCCTGCAGATATCGTTCATCATCATGATCAGACCGACCGAGAGATCAGGCGCGGTCGACCTGCTGACGAAGGTGTCCGCTGAAATCACTATATCGCTGCCGCTCAGCGCAAACCTCGCGTAGTCGTGGGAGAGGTTGAGGCTGTTGCAGAGGTTAACGGCCTGCCCTTCCTTTCCTGCCGGAACATTGTAAAGGCCTGCCGTCCTGATGTGAAAATCAGAGTAGCCAGCCTCTGATCTGCTGCTCACTGCGGCGACATATCTGAGATTCCCGCCGAAAAAGCCGCTGAAGCCGATGGCAAACATGCCGCTGTCGCCGTCTTTTTTGCTGTCCGCGAGGACAATGCCGTTCTTCCTGAAAGCCTTCTCAACCGCATCGACTATAGTCGGGGTCTTTTTTGCCGGAGCTGATCCTGCGTCTGCCATCTTCTGATCTTCCTCTGCTGTGAATGTGCCGAGCCGAGCAGTGCCAGAGAGTGCCCTGCCCGCGCGCAGCCTAGTATGTCATTTCCGGTCGATGATTTTCATGATCTCGCCGATGAAAATGTCATGAGCGTCCCTGTCAGGATAGATTTCACTCACAATCTCCGGATCGATGTTCTCCTTCAGCATCGGGGCATGGTAAAGCCTGCGGCAGACGAGCACCGTCGTCGCCTCCTTAAAGGTTACAGTCCCGTCAGTGAACTCCGGTGTGAGCGAGGTCTTCGCCACCTTGTCACAGTCCCTTCCGGAGAGCTTTCCGAGTATTGCGAGATCCTTCCTGTGCTCCTTCGGGAAGAAGCTTACCGTGAAAAGCTCATTGCTCCTCAGGAACTCATTGGTGTAGCGGGTCGGATGGATGTAGATGGTTACAATGGGCTTTGCCTTTCCCGCGTTGCCCCAGATGGAGCCCAGTGAGCCCCAGGAAATGGTGCAGGTGTTGAACTTCTCCGGTGTGCCCGCAGTCGCAGGCGCCCCCCCGTTGTTGAACATGTCGGTTTCAATTCACGCCCCCTCTCGGGAAGCGGCGTCAGACAATGCCGGAACATCCGCAGAGATTAAATCACGAATTCTGCCTGACCGACCTTGTTATGAC
>ONIT01000063.1 GCA_900317945.1 uncultured Pseudomonadota bacterium | reverse complement strand
ATTGGGATTAGCCTATTCAAACTGGAAACGCCGTATGCGGATCCGCACGTACGGTGTTGTGAGAGGTGTGATGCTAAAACATCCGCCTACTCGATTCAGAAAAGGCAGATCGAAATGGTCTGCCTTTTGTCGTTTCAGGGAAACGCCCTGCAGCGATTTCCCTTCATATTTACAGTATTTTCATCGGCAGCTCCGCCAAAGCGCGTATCATGCGGCTTTTTCCCAAAATATGTGCTGCATATCAAAACTTCTCTTTGGTCATGAAAGCATCTTGTTTTTCTCTTATAATTTAGGAGTCAGGCGAAAAGGGCTGACTGCTCTTCTCCAGCGGAAATATCGAAATGGCCGGGCTGGCCGGATATAGCTGCGATTGGGAAGCGGAATGTTCTTTTCATTCCCCGTGACCGCAACAGGAAACGGGGGAAAGTTTGTCACCTGCCGCGCCCGCTCATGGCGCGGCGGGGAAATTAGACGGCCCGCGGACGGGAACCGCGGATCATGCCGTGCCCGGATTATTGCGCACTGACACGTGCAGGGCTTTGGCATGCAGAGCCGCTTTGCGGCTTCAGCTCCCGTGCCCCGGAGGCTCCTTCCGTGCGATCACGGCTCGGAGGAAGCTCCCGGGGCACAGAGGGCCGTTTTTATTAATTTTGTCCGGGAACAGCGCTCACTCGGCGTGTTTCCGGCTGAGGGATTTTTTAAAGTGGATCCAATCGTCAAATCTTTCAAGTACGGTCAGCAGACAATCAATTTAGAGACAGGCGCGGCGGTCAAGGGCGCGGGAACCTATGTCGTAGCCGGAATGGATGACACCTCCGTTCTTGCCTCCGTGGTAAAGGGCGGCAGCGGCTTCAGGGTCACCTTCGAGTCGCGCAGATCCTCTCTCGGCAGGAAGGCCGAGAGGACCGCGGCTGTCATCAGGCGCGAGAGCGAGATCGGCGGCGTTGTCCGCCGCGCGCTCCTCGCCTCCTTCGGCGACAGGCTCGCAGATGAGTACGAGGGCTACAGCGTCTCCGTTGTCCTGCTCTCCTCGAACCCCGAGATCCCGGCGGATCTGATTTCCATCATCGCTGCATCAGCTGCGGCGGCTGCCGCAGGCCTTCCGATCCTCGCTCCGTTCGCGGCAGCGAGGGTCGGCCTCATCAACGGCCAGTTCATCCTGAACCCGGTCCGCTCCGAAATCGCCCTGAGCTCCCTTGATCTCGTCGTTACCGGAACCGCTGAGGGCACCATGAGCGCCGAGGGCCGCGCCGCAGAGGCCGGCGATTCGGTTATTCCCGCAGCCGTTGAGTTCGCCCAGAAGGCGATTGCTCCCGCAGCCGCTGCCATCGGCGAGTTCGCGGCAGCCGCTGGCGCCGCTGTCCCCGCAGCCCCGGATGAGGCAAAGGAGGCAGAGCTCCTCGGTAAGTTCGTGAAGGCCCTCACCGCAGATGCGGTGAAGACTGAGGAAGGCGCCGATGAGAGCGCGGCCGAGAGGCAGCGCGATGACGCGCTCGTCAACATCATCGGCCTTGCCGGACAGGGCGCCGTCGGCGCGGAGATTGTCGCCGAGAAGGCGAACTCCGCAGATCCGTCCCTCTCCCTTGATCCCGCGACTGCCGGAATGCTCTCGAGAAGGGCCCTGCGCAGCATCATCCGCCACCGCATCGAGTCCGGGGACAGGGAGGACGGCCGCACCGCTCAGATGGTCGCAGCCCTCAGCGCGGGCGTCGGCGTAATCCCCCGCGTCCACGGCTCCGCATTCTTCACTGACGGCGGCATCCAGGCCCTCTCCGTCGTTACTCTTGACGCCGAGCGCGGCGCGCACAGGGGCGAGTGCTTCACCGCCGATGTCCACACCGCAGACGAGAGCTTCGACACCGGCAGGATCAGCTCCTTCATCCGCGCCTCCATCCTTCCGGTGCTTCCGCAGCAGGAAGGGAGCCTCACCTATCAGATCAGCTCTGACATCGAGGTCATCGGAACTGACGGCGCCGTTGCCGTTCCCTCGGTAACCGGCCTTTCCCTTGCGCTCATGGACGCCGGAGTCGGCGTGAAGAGCGCCGCAGCCTGCGTCTCCGCTGGCATCATCGGCGGCACGGTCCTCTCTGACCTCACAGCTGACGAGCTTGCCGCAGCAGATGTCACCCTGGTTGAGTCCGGCACGAAGAGCGGCGTCACCGCCGTTATGCTCTCCGCCAACTCCGCTGTCATTCCTGCAGACAAGATCGCAGCGCTCATCTCCCAGGCACGCCTTGCAAGGCTTCATGTCCTCCGCGTCTCCTCCGCAGCGCTCGGCTCTCCGCGCGAGAGCGTCTCCCGCTTCGCGCCGCAGATCCGCACCATCAACATCAGCCCGGCTGACGCAAAGTCGGTTGTCGGAAAGGGCGGCGGGACCATCCGTTCCATCAGCGAGGAGTCCGGAGCAGAGATTGAGGTCCGCGAGGACGGCAGGGTTGAGATCTGCGCACCTGACGAGAGCTCCATGGAGACTGCAGTCCGCCGCATCCACGAAATAACTGACTCCAGGGTCGAGGTAGGCCAGATCTTCACCGGCCATGTCACGAGAATCGTCGATTTCGGCGCTTTCGTGAACATCCTCCCGGGGAAGGACGGCCTCGTCCACATCTCCCAGATCACCGGCACCAAGATCAAGGACGTCTCCGAGTACCTCTCTGTAGGTGACGAGGTCCGGGTCAAGGTCATGAACATCGACAGCAAGAACAGGATTGCGCTCTCGATCAAGGCCGCTAAGGACGATGAGGAAGGCACTGCAGAGGCTCCGGAGACCACCGCTCCCGGGACTCCTACGCCTGAGTCAGAGGCTCAGAAGGCAGCTCCGGAGAGCGCTGAGGCAGCAGCTCCCGCGCCTGAGGCCGCTGCCCCGGCTCCAGAGGCACCTGAGGAAGCTCCCGCAGCAGACGCAGAGGAGCAGAAGCCTGCTCCCGAGGCAGCCCTTTACGGCGTCTCCGCCGCAGCCGCCGAGGAGAAGGCCGCAGAGGAGGCAGCTCCCGCAGAGCCTGCCGCAGCAGAGGCTGAGACCGCTCCTGCTTCTGATGAAACTCCCGCAGAGCCTGCCGCAGAGCAGGCTCCTGAGGAGCCTGCTCCGGGGGCAGGGAGTGAGGAGTCCGCAGAGGAGGCTCCGGCTGACGCAGAGCCTGAGGCAGTCAGCGCTCCTGAGGAGGAGGCTCCCGCAGAGGCTGCTCCCGAGGCAGAGGCTCCGTCTGAGCCTGCCGCAGATGGTGAGACTGCAGGCGAGCCGAAGAAGCGCCCCGTACGCCGCCGCGCTCCCGCACGCCGCGCGCCGAGGAAGGCAGACGAGGGCGATGCAAAGCCCCGTCCGAGAAGAAGAGCGTCAAGGCCCCGCTCGGAGAATGCCGCACCTGAGGCAGAAAGCGCAGAGTAAGCTTTAGCGGCTGCTCATTAAAGACACGGCCCGGAAGCGATTCCGGGCCTTTTTCATTTTAGGAGAGAGCAGGGAACATATGTAAAAAGCTGGTAAAATTAGCCGTCACGCCGGATCGGGGAAAAATCATGAACCAGGAAATTCTCTTTACAGCCAACTGCGATATGACAGTAACCCTCGCAGTCTCAGTAATTCTGCTGCTGCTCGGCACGGTCATAAAGAAGATGTTCCCGATCCTGAAGAGGTTCTTCATTCCCGTCCCGGTGCTCGGCGGCATCTTTTTCGCCATCCTCGCGCTCATCGGCTACAAGGCCGGGCTTTTCTACCTGACATTCGACAGCTCGCTGAAGGACCTCCTGATGATGGCCTTCTTCACCTCCATAGGCTTCACGGCGAGCTTCAGGATGCTGGTCCACGGCGGCATCAGCGTGGTCATCTTCCTCCTCTGCTCGATGCTTCTCATCTGCCTGCAGAATATCGTGGGGGTGGGCCTCGCCGAGCTCTTCGGCCTCAATCCGCTCATGGGCCTCGCGACCGGCTCCATACCGCTCACCGGCGGGCACGGCACCTCAGCGGCCTTCGGCCCGCTCCTCGAGCAGCACGGCCTCACCGGCGCACTCTCGGTGAGCGTTGCGGGTGCCACGTTCGGCCTGGTCATGGGATCAATGCTAGGGGGCCCTGTAGGAAAGCTCCTGATGGCGAGGAACCATATAAGCCCTATGCCCAAAATGGGACCGAAGACGGAGCAGGCCGCGGCCAATGGCGAGATACCGAAGGCCGGCAGGCATGATCTCTACAACGCCTGCGCCAGCATCATCGTCTGCATGGGCATCGGCACCTTCATCAACATGTGGCTGAAGCATGTGGGCATTGTGCTCCCCTCCTACCTCGCGCCGATGATTGTGGCGGCTGTGATGAGGAACGTGGCGGATCTCAGGAGGATGAACCTTCCCACTAACGAGATCAGCACGCTCGGCGAGCTCGCGCTGCAGTACTTCCTCGCGATGGCGCTCATGAGCATGAGGCTCTGGGAGCTTGAGAGCCTCGCGGTCCCGCTCGTCGTGATCCTCCTGGTGCAGACTGTGCTGTTGGGGTTCTACGCCTACTTCGTAACCTTCAACATGATGGGCAGGGACTATGACGCGGCAGTGCTCGCCTGCGGGCACTGCGGCTTCGGCATGGGCGCGACCCCGAACGCGATTGCCAACATGGACACCTTTACAGGAGCCAACGGCCCATCGCCCAAGGCGTTCTTCGTTGTGCCGATCGTGGGCTCTCTCTTCATCGACTTCGTGAACGCGATAGTCATCACCATATTCATCAAGGCGATAGTCTGATTATCCTGGCGGGGCTTCTCAGGAGATGAAGCCCTTCCGGTCCTTCCTCTGCCTCATGAGGTGCCCGGGCTTTCTCTTCTCCATAAGGCTCTCCGCGGAGAGGATGGCGAGCGCCGTCCAGATGATGACGAAGGCGATCATCTTCGCCGCTGAGGGCGTGTCCCCAAGGAAGAGGCAGGCGATGATGAAGCCCATGCTGGGCTCGATGTACTGTATGAACCCGAGAGTTACGAGCTTCACGCGCCTCGCGCCGTAGGTGTAGAAAATCATCGGGACGACGGTCACGAAGCCCGCGATCATGAGCATCACCCACTCTTTGGGCGTCGCGAGCGGGTTCGTGAAATGCTCCCCATCGGTAAAGAACAGGATGAACACCGCTACCGGGATGAATATGATGTTCTCCGCCATGAGCCCCGCGATGGCGCTCACCTTCACGATTTTCCGGACAAGGGTGTAGAGTCCCCAGAGCGCGCTCATGACGAGCGCAAGCGTGGGGAGCGTGCCGCTCATCGCGAAGAGGATGACAAGCGCGAGGAGGCAGAGCGCCGCGGCGACCTTTCCTGCCCTGCTGAAGCGCTCGTGGAGGAACACGACGCCGAAGACCATGTTCATGACGGGGTTCAGGTAGAGGGACATGCTGAGGTCCAGGTACATCCCGCGCGTTACGCCCGCGATATAGCAATACCAGCAGGAGAACATCAGCGAGCCGCTCAGGAGCAGCGCCAGGGAAGTTTTTGGCGAGCGGAAAATCTCGATGAGCTTCCCCGTCTTGCGCCCGACGGCAATGAAGAGGGCAAGGAAGATGACGGTCCAGAGGAGGCGCCAGCAGACAATCACGTAGTCGGAGGCGAACGTGAGGCGGCTGAAATAAAGCGGATAGAGTCCCCAGATGGTAAGGGATGCGATGGCCGCCCAGAAGCCTTTTTTCTCCTCAGTCATTTCACCCTCACACAGCAGGATAATGGAATCGCTATTGTACTCCCCGGGCGCGGGAGCGGCAAAGGATAGGCGCAGGGGGGGAGGAATCTGCGGGAGGTTCCGGATGGTTTTTCCCTGCGAAAAATGTCCGCTGACCTCGCTTAAAACCGGCATGCCGGGCTGCGGCAGACTGATGATTCAGCATTGATTCTGCTAGAATAGGGCTGTTCATAACATCATCAGTTCATCTTTCCGTATTGCAGTCATGCAGGGCTGCAGGGAGTGTGGAATGGCGGAGGCAAGCCAGAATCAGACAAGGCTCATCCCGAAGCCTGGCGCGGAGGACTTCAGGGACCTTCGGAGGAAAAACGGCTACTATGTCGACAAGACGCAGTACCTTAAGCCTCTTTTCTGCAGCGGCAGTGACTGGTTCCTGCTGCTCCGCCCGAGGCGCTTCGGGAAGACTCTGACCATGAGCACTCTCCGCTATTTTCTGGAGATGGACTATCAGCATCCATGTGACACCTCTTCGCAGCAGGAGCTCTTCCGCGGGCTTAAGGTAATGGATGACCATGAGTTCTGTGAGGAGCACATGGGACAGTATCCTGTTGTCTCTCTCTCGCTCAAGGGAGTCAAAGCTTCCGGATTTGATGTAGCCTATGACAGGCTCGCGAGGACTATATCAAATCTTGCTAAAGGGTTCCGCTGGCTTGACGGGCCTGAGCTTGCTGAGGATGACCGTGATTTTTTAAATATCCTCATTAACTACAGATATCTGAGACAGCCAGCCAACAGAGGCTATGCGGAGGGATCACTGGCTTTTCTCTGCAGGCTTCTCCGGGAACGCTTCGGAGACAGCCATAAGCCGGTGCTGCTGATTGACGAGTACGATGTGCCTCTGCAGAAGGCCGCCATAAGCGGATACTACGGGCCTATGAGCGATCTGATCGGAGAAATGCTTGGCGATGCGCTCAAGACCAACAGCGACACCAGCAAGGTCATTCTGACCGGATGCCTCCGGGCAACCAAGGAAGGGATTTTCACCGGACTCAACAATCTGAGCATTGACACTGTGCTGACCGATAGTGAAAGCCTCGGCACAGCCATTGGCTTCACTCCGGTGGAAGTCAGGGCTATGATGGACTACTACGGACTGGGAGACTTATACGAAAGGGCCAGGGAATGGTATGACGGCTACAGCATCGGGGGACAGGACCTTTTCTGCCCGTGGGATGTCACGAGCTACGTCAGTGAGCTCAGTGACGTCAGGGATCCAGCTGCATTCCAGCCTAAGCCTTACTGGAACAACACAAGCAATACGCCTGTCATTACAGAGCATATGCCGAATCTTACCTCAGAGGATGCAGATCGCATAGAGGCGCTGCTTGCCGGGGGGAGCATAAGGACAGAGGTGGACGAAGGCATGAGCTACGGAACTCTGCACCTCAATAACCTGAGCTCCGAGCAGTTCTGGAACATCCTCCTTTATACAGGCTACCTCACTCTCGACAGACGCTGTGATGACGGAATAAATGAGCTCCGTATCCCGAACGAGGAGATCCGCCGCTGCTTCAAAAAGAACATATCTGACTATTACAAAAGCAAGGGCCCCAACGGGTACGGCGCTCTCGTCAGAAAACTGATTGATGAGCTGCTTTCAGGGGATTCAGTCAATGCGACCGAGTCGCTGCGCACTCTTCTTCGCGGATTTGTCTCGCTCCGTGACAATGCCACCAGGGCTCCACACGAGAATTTCTACCACGGCTTCCTGAACGGTCTCCTTGCTGCCGTCAGGGATTATATCGGCGATTTCCAGTCAGAGGCCGAGAGCGGCCGCGGCTACGCTGATATAACTTTCAGCTCATACGACGGGGCATCTTCCGTGGTGATTGAGGTTAAATACGCATCAGATGCCGCAGCCAGGCTTCAGGAACTGGCGTCAAAAGCCATCGCGCAGATCGAGGAGAAGGGATACGCGGCTGCGCTCTGCAGCGAAGGATCTGACAGGGTGATTGAATGCGGGATAGCTTTCCGGGGCCGCGAATGCGCAGTCAGATGCAGGGAGCTGCTTCCTGACGTACAGTCATGAAATTCTGCTGAAAATCCGGCACGGCTCTGATGTTTCCGGGCTCAGGCCGGAAGAGTGCATAGGGCGGCCTGCGTGAGGCTGCATGCCTTTGCGGAAAAGCCCGCAAATGTTTCCTTTGAGGCAGATTTGCCGGAAAATTTACATATCTTTCCGCAAAATGCATCATTCATGCGGAAAATATGCGGCAGATGCTGATTTTTGCGGCTCGGGTGCGCTCAGATCCCGCTCTTACGTGGTAGAATAAGGGCGATAAGTGCCGGTATCCTCCCGCGTGGCTTACAGCCCGGACTGAGCCGGCGAAAGACTCTGGCAGAACCTCCGTTCTGCTGTTTGTGTAAATAATGGGGACTGGATATGTCATCAGTATTAAAAATGTCGGATCTTGATCTCAGCGGAAAGAGAGTTCTCATCCGCGCAGATCTCAATGTGCCTGTTAAGGACGGCAAGGTAGCCTCCGTTGCCCGTATCGAGGCAACTCTTCCTACCATCAAGCTTGCTCTTGAGAAAGGCGCAAAGGTTATGGTGATTTCCCACCTTGGCCGCCCGACCGAGGGTGAGTACAACGAGGAGTTCTCACTCAAGCCTGTTGTTGATTACATGAAGACCCGTCTTGATGTTCCTGTCCGCCTTGAGAAGGATTATCTGAACGGCTGCGACGTAAAGGACAATGAGGTTGTTGTTCTCGAGAACTGCCGCTTCAACAAGGGCGAGAAGAAGAACGCAGATGATCTTGCCAAGAAGTACGCTGCTCTCTGCGACGTATTCGTAATGGATGCGTTCGGAACCGCTCACCGCGCCCAGGCTACCACCTACGGCGCAGCTCAGTATGCCAAGGTTGCCTGCGCAGGCCCTCTCCTTGCAAAGGAGCTTGAGGCACTCGGCAAGGCCATGGAGCACCCTGAGCACCCGATGGTTGCCATCGTCGGCGGCTCCAAGGTTTCCACCAAGCTTACCGTTCTGCACTCACTCGCCAAGGTTGCTGATGAGATCATCGTCGGCGGCGGAATCGCCAACACCTTCATTGCCGCTGACGGCAACAAGGTAGGCAAGTCCGTATACGAGGCTGAGCTTATCGACGAGGCCAAGAAGATCAAGACCGAGACCAAGATCCCTGCAGTTCTCGATGTAGTTACCGCCAAGGAGTTCAAGGACGGCGCTGCAGCAGAGGTCAAGGATGTCAAGGACGTCGCTGATGACGACATGATCCTCGATGTCGGCCCCAAGACCGCAGCTGAGTTCGCCAAGATCTGCAAGGAAGCCAAGACCATCCTCTGGAACGGCCCGGTCGGCGTATTCGAGTTCGACAACTTCGCTGAGGGCACCAAGGTTCTCGCGAACGCCATCGCTGATTCCGCAGCATTCTCCCTTGCAGGCGGCGGAGACACCATCACCGCTATGGAGAAGTTCGGCGTCAAGGACAAGGTATCCTACGTTTCCACCGGCGGCGGCGCATTCCTTGAGTTCGTAGAGGGCAAGAAGCTTCCTGCTGTCGAGATCCTCGAGAAGAAGGCTGCTGAGTTCAACAAGTAATTTTTCGGGCGGGGGAATTATTTCCCCCGTTTTTTCACTCTTCAGGAACTATTTACATGACCAAGATTTTAGACGTTGTAAAGCCCGGCGTTGTTACCGGTGACGATGTATACAAGGTATTCGACGTTGCTTCAAAGAACGGCTTCGCTCTTCCTGCAGTAAACTGCATCAGCACCGACACCTGCAACGCAGTCCTCGAGGCTGCCAAGAAGGCCAACTCCGCAGTCATCTGCCAGGTCTCCAACGGCGGCGCGAAGTTCTTCGCAGGCAAGGGACTTGATCTTCCCGGACAGGAGGCTCAGGTACTCGGCTCCATCTCCATGGCCCTCCACATGCACAACGTAGCAAAGCACTACGGCGTTGCAGCCATGGTCCACACCGACCACTGCGCAAAGAAGCTCCTTCCCTGGATCGACGGCCTTCTTGACGCCGGCGAGGCTTACTACAAGGATCACGGAGTTCCTCTGTTCTCCTCCCACATGATCGACCTTTCCGTCGAGACCCTGAAGGACAACGTTGATCTCTGCTGCTCCTACCTCGAGAGAATGAGCAAGATGGGCATGACCCTCGAGCTCGAGCTCGGCTGCACCGGCGGCGAGGAAGACGGCGTTGACAACTCCGACAAGGATGAGTCCGCACTCTATACCAGCCCTGCTGATGTCGCTTACGCATATGAGCGCCTCATCAAGATCAGCAAGAACTTCACCATCGCAGCCTCCTTCGGCAACGTACACGGCGTTTACAAGCCGGGCAACGTCAAGCTGACTCCGTCCATCCTCGACAAGTCCCAGAAGTACTGCTCCGAGAAGTTCGGCCTTCCTGAGAAGTCCCTCCACCTCGTATTCCACGGCGGTTCAGGCTCAGAGCCCGAGAAGATCAGAGAGGCTGTAAGCTACGGCGTAGTCAAGATGAACATCGACACCGATACCCAGTGGGCTAACTGGAAGGGCGTCATGGACTACTACAAGGACAAGAAGGACTATCTCCAGGGCCAGCTCGGCAACCCTGAGGGACCTGATTCTCCTAACAAGAAGTACTACGATCCGCGCGTATGGCTCAGAAAGGGCCAGGAGTCCATCATCGCACGCCTCCAGGAGGCATTTGACGAGCTCGGCTCAAAGAACAGCCTGAAGTAATTCCACGCCCGTTCCTTTTATGCAGGAAGCCTCCCTCCGGGGAGGCTTTTTATTTCCTGTTTCCGCGATGAAGGTCCCTGTCAGACAGGGTGAATCTGCTGTATCCTGAAGAAAACCACTCCTCCCGGGAGGCACACCATGACTCAGGATGCAATCTTCTCCATACTCAGGAAGGGCGTTCTTTCCCCCTCGGATCTCGTATTCAAGAACGGCGTCGCCAGGATCGTCAAAAGCCAGAAGGCAAGGCAGAAGAAGCACGCGGGCGGAGAGAGCGGCGGCGAGCTCGAGGCGGAGAAGGAGGAGGAGGGCACCGTCATTGTCGATGCCGCTGACTCTGCTGAGGCGGATTCTGAAAGCGGCGGTGAGGACGGGAAGGATGACGGCAGGAAGGGCGTGGACCTCACGGTCTGACCGCGGCTCCTCTGAGAGCGCTACTCCTCGGCGCCTCCCTCTGTATTCTCCCCGCGCTTTCTCGTAATGATTTCCGGAATGCCGCAGATGAGCCCGAAGACGAGCCCCGAGAGATGGGCGGTGTTGCCTACCGGCCCCGCGATGAGATCAAGCGCTCCGGTGTACCCGATGGCTATCCAGATGAGCCCCAGGTAAAAGATGCCGTCGCCTACTACGTAAGGAACTGACTCCCTCATCTCTTTTGAGTGCCTCCTGAGGAGGAACAGGTACCCTGAGAGCGCGAATATCACACCGGAGAGCCCGTAGCCCGAGGCAGAGTCAAAATAGTACTGCGCCGTGTTGCTGAAGGCAGCGCCGCCGAGTATGAGAAGGAGAATCACCCAGAGCGGCCTGCTCTTCTCGATGTAGGGCGCGAGTATGCACCAGCACATCGCGTTCGAGATGAGATGGAAAATCCCCAGATGGCAGAAGGCGGGCGAGACGAGGCGCCAGATCTCAAGGCCCTCACCGCGTCTTATGTCCGGATAGCCCATTGAGCGGAGGTAGCCGGGGACGGTGAGCTCCAGGATGTAGCTTATGATGATGAAGGCAAGGATGGTCCAGGTGACCGGGCGGAAGCTGAAGATGATGTCCCTGAGGAGCACTGATGCGGCGCCGCGGAGTCTCTCCCAGAGCCTGCCGCCCTCTGCCGCGTCATCACTGTCGCCGTCCCACTGGTTCCTCTTTTCCCGGGTGCTCTCGAAGAGGCTCTTCGCCATAAGGAGCGCCTCCTCTGCCTTAGAGTCAGGCACAAGGATTTCGAACTCTGCCCCGGACTCCCGGATCTCAGCGTCTATTCCCTGCGAGCGGAAGAACTCCCGGAGCTTCTCCGCGGTCTCCCGGTCCTCTGCCATGGCGACTCTTCTCACTTCGCGCTGCCTCCTGCCGCCTTGGCGGAAGCGGCTGCGGGATTTCCGGGTGCTGTTGCTGCGGCAGGCGCGGCAGCCGGAAGGCCCTCTCCGAAGTTCTTGATCTGGACATCGCACTGAGGGAATGCGAACTCGATGCCGAGCCTGTTGAACTCATTGAATACAGCGGTGTGGAGCCAGTCGGTCGTCTCGTAGATGTCGCTGATCTTCTTGATGTAGACATAGAGCGTGTACTCGATGTTGCTGTCCAGGAAGTCGGTGAAGTTCGCGAAGGGCTTGGGCTCCTTCGAGACGTACGGGCACTCGCGCGCGATGCGCTCGAGGTTCTGCCTTACATCGGTGGTGTTCGAGGAGTAGCCGACGGTGACCTTCATCTCAAGGCGGATCAGAGTGTCGGAGAGCGTCCAGTTGGTGAGGCTGCTCGTGATGAACTGCTTGTTCGGGATGACGATCTCCTTCTTGTTGGAGGCCATGAGGGTGGAGGCCCTGATCCTGATCTTGAGCACCGTCCCCGAGACGCCGTTGATGGTGATGATGTCACCCACGCGGATCGGCTTCTCGAAGAGGAGGATGATGCCCGAGATGAAGTTGGCGAAGATTTCCTGGAGTCCGAAGCCGAGTCCGACCGAGAGGGCTGCCACCAGCCACTGGAGCTTTTCCCATTCCATGCCGAGCGCGTTGAGGCACATGAACGTTCCGCCGGCCGTTATCGCATAGCTGAGGAGCGTCGTGATGGTGTAGCTGTTGCCCTGGCTCACCTTGAGGCGGTTCAGCACGACAATCTGCAGGAGGCCGGGGAGGTTCTTGGTGAGCACGTAGGTAATCGCGCCGATGTAGATGGAGATGAGGACGTTCACCAGGGTGATGTCCTTCATTACGACGCCCTTGTCGGTCTCAGCCTTGATCTGGTAGAGCTTCACCGTGTCGAGGTAGCTGAAGAGGGAGATCACGTCCTTCCAGATGATCCAGAAGACCACGAGCGCTATGGAGATGATGGTCCACATCGCGATCTTGGTGGTCTGCTCGCCGATTGACTTTATCGGCATCTTGTCGTCCTGCTCGGCGAGGGCGATGTTCTCCGCGTCCTCGGAAGCCGTGCCGTTCGCCTTCTCGGCCTCGAGCTTCTGCTTGGCCTTCTTCTCCTCGCGCGATCTCGTATAGGCGAGCTTCCTCTCGGCGAGGGTCAGCGCGCGGACTGTGATGCTGAACAGGAGGTTATAGAAGATGACCAGGTAGATGGTCTCCACCAGGCGGTTGCTGATCTTGATCGCGGCGTAGTAGTAGCCGGTCACGGTCATGACAAGGAGCGCCGCGAGGATTGAGATGTTCACAATCGTAAGGAGCTTGGCGAACACTCCGATCTTCTCATCGCCCCTGTTCTTGAGGAAGATCCTGAAGTAGACCCAGAGCATGAAGCCGCTGGTGCAGGCCATGATGAGCTGCCCGATGACGTCATGCGGGACGTTGATGGGCTTCATCTCGTTGGGGACGGTTACTATGAGCATTACGGAGAGTCCCCAGAAGATCTTCCTCAGGTCGTCAACCGCGCTGAACATGTAGCCGTGGGTGAAGTGCACATGGGCCATGCCCCCGTCCCTGAAGAGGTTGTAGACGAAGACGAACACCAGCGTCAGGAGCGCCTCCTTCATGAAGAACGCCAGGATGACCTCCTGCGTGAGGACTCTTTCCTCCATTGTGATCCCGGAGAAGGCCGCAATGAGTCCGGTCGCGAGGATTATGCACGGAATTCTCGCAGAGAGGATCAGGTTTAGGAGCAGAGACAGCGGAGTATTGAGCTGGTTGTCCTTCTTGAAGGAGCTTTCCTTCACAATGGCGTTGATCTTCTTGATTTTCGCGATGATCCTTGACTTGAACTTCTGTATGAGCACGAAGATGAGGATGAGCGGCACTATCCAGAAGAACTTCCTCGGGAAGTTCTCATGGAACTGCTCGGCATTGAACTTGGGCTTTGAGGCCCTGAGCTCTTCGAGCGTCTGCTTGGGGAGCCTCATGATTTTCCTCAGGGTGAACGGGCTGTTGGACTTGATCCAGAAAATCTGCTCGAGGATGTTGTTCACGAGGCGGTCCCTGGTCTTGTTGTACTGCTCGTTCGAGAGATCAAGCTCGATGAGCATGTTGACGAGCTCGCTCCTTTCCTTCGAGAGCGCGGAGAGCAGCTTCTGCCTTTCGTCCAGGAGCGCGAGGAAGGCAGTCTTCTCCTTGTCTCCAAGCGTTTCTCCCTCGGCGGCGCTGTCCTCCAACTTTGTCCGGATGTACTCCTCGGGGTTCGAGATCTCGTCCTGCTTTTTGGAGATGGTGTAGAGTCCGATCCTGCTGCCGATGATGTCCTTCTGGACGTCATCGCTGTCCTTGGTCTCGGTGAGAAGATCGGTCTTGCTGAAGAGGATCTGCGCGAGGAGCCCGGTGCCCTTGTAGGACGAGATCTGCTCGTTGATGTCGTGCTCGATTGACTGGATGCGCTGGAGCTGAATCTTGGTCTTGCGCTCCTCCATCGAGTAGACGCTCTTCTGGCTGCGGACCTTGTCTATACTGTCCCTGAGATCCTGGTTTTCCTTGAGCTCGTCGGAGAGCATGGCGTTGGCAGAGATTGTGGCCATGTCGAGCTTGCTGTCGTCCTTCTGATCCTCGGAGGCCTCCTTCTCGGTGTTGGCACGGTCCGCAGCCTGGAGAGCCCTCGTCACTGCGTCCTGCCTCTTCTGAAGGATAGCAAGCCTCGAGTTCGCGTACGCCACGCGCTTTCCAGCATAGACGCTGACATCGCTCATGTTCTTCAGCTTGAACTGCATGTCCGAGAACCTGAGGTTCAGGTAGTCAAGAGATGCCTGCAGGTACTTGTACCGCATGCTGCTGCTCTGGAGCGAGCTACTGTTGATGGCGTTCTTCGCCTGGTCGATATCGCCGATGAGCCCCTTCATCTCGCTCTGGGCCTTTTCGGAGAAAGACTTTGCTCCGGTCTGGATGTCGCTGTACTTTGACTGCTCGTCCTGCAGCGGCTCAATCTGCGCGTCAATGTCTGAGAGCATCTTCTGGAGCTTCTGGAGGCTCTGCTTCCCGAGGCGCTGGGGAGAGATGTCTGACTCGTCGGCCGCGCTCTTCTCGAGCTGAGCGATAAGCTTGTCCGTCTCGCGGTCCTTCGCCTTCATCTCCTTGAGAAGCTCCTGGAACTTCTCCATCTCGGACTTCTCATGATCAACCTGATCGAGCAGCGCCAGCATCTGCTCAGCAGCGGTCTTCTCGGTCTGCTCCTCATTGCTGAGGGAGGATTTCTTGGAGAGGGCGTTGAGGACGTTCTGGACGGACGCGCGCTCTGGGAAGCTATCCGACAGGGCGGTGAATGAGAACGCTGAAAGAATGAGTGCGGCGGCGACGAGCGCTGCGCCGAGGAAAGACTTGTGTATCATGGCAGTCAGGAATGAAAAGTCAGAAAGACGAAAAGCCTCAAAACTCTCATATTTTACAGCGTTGCAGATGTTCTGTCCTGATTTTGTGCGTAAGCTCACATTATGCACAGGGCCTACGCACGAACCGCATCGTCCGAGCCTGCAATTTTGCAGTACCTGATAATTCCATTGATCGCAAGCTCTGGATCATCCCGCAGTTTCAGCAT
>ONIT01000039.1 GCA_900317945.1 uncultured Pseudomonadota bacterium | reverse complement strand
CTAAATCCGATCGAACAGGTGTGGAGGAAAACCAGACGTGAGGCAACTCACAACCGCTATTTCAAAAATAAGGCTGAGCTGGAGTCAAAGCTCGATACTTATTATGGGAAGTTCAGGGCACCAAATCAGGAATTATCATCATTGTGTTCGTTTAATTACGAATCACAAAAAGCTGCATAATGGCTTTGAGGACATAACCGGCATAAAAGTCTGGTCAAAACAGCCTGTTTGCCGTACCGAACACAGGAAATAATTTTTGTCGTTTACTATAAACAAGCAGAAGCAGTGCGGTTACGGTTGCCGCGTGCATGATCCGTCCGGCTTTTCTGGCGTATATGAAAAAAATCAGGATTACAGGAGGCAGGAGGGTTGCAGAAAGCTCATGAATCAGTGCAGAAACTGTGAGCAGTATGAAAATTATGCAATCAACTGCGAGCATTGAGTACGATTGCCTCTTCGGTGAGGCCTGTTTCCAGCGAAAAATGAGGTGAAGGAGCAGACATGAAGCTGCGATGTTCATTGCGACCGGAAATACGTCGACGAATGTATCTCCTCTTGGCATTAGAACTAGTGAGGGAGAGAGAATTATTGCGATAATATATGGAAGTTTTGCTTTCAGTCTTATCATCCTGAACAATATTACCAGTAGAACGAAAAGTACCGAGACTGATATCAGAAGGATTAATGAGAGAAATGGCTGGCAGATGGCATTCATGAGCTGAATGACTTCTCCCAAGAGCCCGCGTCTCACAAAACCTGCCGAATAGGTGACCAGACTGCATCCAAATGAATAGGTAAAGTCAATGCTGCCTTTTATCATCCCGTCGATGTCAGAGGCAAACATCATTACCACCACAATAACTGAGGCAAAAATAATTGAAGCCCTTATGACACTTGGCAGTCTGCACATGGAGGAGTTATTAACTTTTGCGGCATTCGCAACTGCATTGTCTGATTCAATTTCTTCAAACATATTAACGGCATTTGCTTCATGATGATGAGTGAGCAATCTGGATAGTCATCTACTGTCATTTCCGGTATTTGTGTAACCGGAAAACGGCTACATCATTCTAACCCATATCGGCTGATGCTTTATGTTTGCTGCGTATTATGTCTGAGCAATATTTGGAAAATAAGCACTGTTACAGGGTAAAATGCGTGCAGTTTTAAGGAAGATATTTCGAATCGGTTTAACTAGCCGGCTGAAATTCTGATTTCTGTGTTTCCGCACTGCTCGCGGTTTTTAGGAATTTGTCATGGATCTTGAGTCTCTTGTCGCTTTTGCCGGACGCCACTACATTCTGTCTGCGCTGTTTGTTCTCTGCTTGGTAATGCTGATCTACACTCAGATCCGCATAATGCTCTCCCCGGTCAAGGCGATTTCGTCAGGCAAGGCGACAGATCTCATCAATAACGCCAACGCAGTTTCGGTTGATCTGAGGACTGACAAGGAGTTTGCCGCAGGGCATATCACCGGGGCCGTCAATCTTCCGGTGAAGCTTGTGAACGAAGGCAATTTCGGCGCCATAGACCGCTACCGCAATGTCCCCCTTGTAATAGTGGATCAGTCCGGAGTCAGCAGCTTTGATGCTGCGAGGACCATCAGAAAGGCAGGATTCCCTGAGGTCTATGCCCTTGCAGGCGGAATCGGTGCGTGGACTGATGAGCGTATGCCCCTCGTAAAGCACTGATCTTACTCATGCTACATGGTGAAGGTGCTGCCGCAAGACAGCTGATTGCTGACATGTATGGCTGCTGCAGCAGCGTTCTCAATGATCCTGACACACTGAAGGAAACAGCGCACCAGGCTGTAAGGATGATCGGTGCCGAGATAGTCGAGGAGTGCGTGCACCGCTTCTCGCCTGTCGGGATTACGTACTTTACCTGGCCTGAGCTCGGCTATGCTGCAGTTGACATATTTTCCTGCTCGGCCGATGTCCCAGAGAGCGTCGCGCAGTTCCTGAAGTCTGCCTTCAGGGCCTCTTCTGTCAGGACAAGAATGGTTGAGAGAATTATTGGCACGGCTGACAGTCTTGCTACCAGCTGACAGAAAGGAGAGCCCCTGAGCATGCGTTTCAATCCCGGATACAGAATAAAGGTTGGGCAGCGTGAGTTTTCCGTCACAGGCCGCATATCGTACCGCGGCAATGACGGCAGCGTCTGGGATGAGTACAGTCTGAGAGACTCATCCGGCAGAACAGCCTGGCTTTCAGTTGATGATGAAGAAGGTGAATATATCCTGTCAGAAGCCACAGGCCTTCAGCATCCTCCCGAGGGCTTCAGCCTGTACTGGCAGGGCAGCGAGCGGGTGACCGGCGTGTCAGGCCGGGTTGATGTCGAGCCAGGCGATGAGGCAGTGTGCTCAGACTACGAGGATCACAGCGGCCGGATTTATTCTGTGGAGCGCTGGGATGATGAGACTGAGTACTCCCTGGGAACAATCCTTGATCCTGACAAAATCATCAGGATCTCAGGGGGAGGCGTGGCCGGGTGGATGCAGAACCTTCCCTTCCTCAGGAACTCATCCGTCTCTCCCAGGGATGCTGGCATTGCACTGCTGTGTGTAGTGGTTCCCATCATTTTTGCCCTGCATGGAAGTAAAGGGCAGGATATAAACAGCTACCTTGAGTCCCAGCCGGATAAATATGTCCGTGTTACATCACTTACCAGCTCTGCTGACAATCATTCAAGGGCCACGGTATACAGTGCCGCTACGTCATGGGCAGGCGGCAGGTCTCCCGGGGACACTGCCGATGATATTGTTTCGAACTGCACGGACGAGTTCACCCGGATAAGGAAAAATGACATGGAGCCGGAGGACGGCTCGGTTTCCATGCTGACCCGCAGGAACTACGTCTTTATTTACAGGGATGCTGACGCGGGGAACGTGCTTGTGCAGGTGGAGCCCAGGAAGTACTCGTACCACTCGGTGCCGGGACCGTATCATTCACCCGTGATGTCCGAGCGCTTTTACCGGGCTTTCTATCACCGCTATGCCTATCCGGAGGATCTCTCATCGTTCGGCCGCGGCGGCTCGCCCTATGAGTCATACAAATCCGCGTACGCTCTTGGAAATTCCTATGACCACAGCCTGGAGTCAAAGTCCGTGAGCATACGCCAGCAGAGCCTGAACCGGCGCAGATCTTCAGGCGGCGGCTTCCACGGCGGAAAGTAAAGACTGTCTCAAATGAATGGAGAAATGATTTTATGGCATACCTAACTGACTTTATCGCGATCTCTGTTTATGTGGCGCTTGGCCTTATCATTATGGGGTTCGGCTGCTTCCTGGTTGATCTCGTGGTGCCGTGCTCATTCAGGGATGAGATAAAGAAGCAGAATCAGGCAGTGGGCTGGATTATGGCCGGTTCATTCATATCGGTCGGCATAATCGTCAAGAATGTCATTATTTCTTATGACCGCGCTGCTGCCGGAAGCTTCCTGGACGGAGTGCTCGGGAGTGCCGTCTACTCGATGATCGGAGTCGTGTTCCTCATTGTCAGCTATCTGTTCCTGCTCCTGATGAACCGCAGGTACAACCTCAACGAGGAGATCGGCAAGGGCAATGCCGCGGCAGGCATCATGGTCTTCGGCATCTTTGTCGGGCTCTCAATGATTGTAAGCGGAGCCGTGTCGTAATCAGGGCATGCGCTCTGATTCATTTCGCCGTGGGGATCGTCTCATGAACACTGACAGCAGCGGGAGCTTTCAGAAGAAGTACGGGCTTCTGATGCTCACCACCTTCCTTATCTCCGGGTGCTCGATAGTGTATGAGCTTATCATCAGCGCGATAAGCTCATACCTTGTAGGAAACAGCACTCTGCAGTACTCGACTGTCATCGGGCTCTACATGTTCGCGATGGGCTGCGGATCGTACCTTTCAAGGTTCATGAGAAGGAGCCTTTTTGACTGGTTCGTCTCGGTAGAGCTCCTGGTCGGGCTCGCCGGCGGTACCTGCTCGCTTGTCCTTTTCCTCGCACATCTTTACATCGCGTCGTACGCCGTGGTGATGTACGCTGAGGTGATCATCATCGGCGCGCTGGTCGGCGCGGAAATCCCGCTCCTTACCAGGATTATCGAGGATGACGGCCATAATCTCAGGATAACGCTCTCCTCGATATTCAGCTTCGACTATATCGGAGGTCTTGTCGGCTCGATTGCCTTTCCCCTGCTTCTTCTTCCCCATCTCGGCTATTTCGCGACAGCGTTTCTGATGGGCCTGTTCAATACCATTGCGGCCGGTCTTGTGGTGTGGAAGTACCGCCGCAGAATCATCCGTGCTGCAGCCTTCAGGCATCTTGCAGTGCTCGCGTGCATCCTGATGGCCTTTGGGCTCCTGTACTCCGAGAGCATCAGCCGATTCATCGAGGGCGGGCTCTACCGGGACCGGGTCATTTACTCAGAGATATCCGAATACCAGCATATAGCGGTAACCCGCCACCGGGACGATATAAGGCTCTATATAGACGGCAACCTTCAGTTTTCATCAATGGATGAGTACCGCTACCATGAGGCTCTGGTGCATGTCCCGATGGCCATGCTCGAAAACCCCCGCGATGTCCTGATTCTTGGAGGCGGTGACGGTCTCGCGGCAAGGGAGGTGCTGAAGTATCCTGGAACTCAGATCACGCTCGTGGATCTCGATAAGGCAATGACCGATCTCTCCTCAAGGCTCAGGATCATCACGGACATAAACCGGGGATCGCTCTCGAGCCCAAGAGTCATGATAATCAATGACGATGCCTACAAGTTCCTTGAGCGCACTGACCGGAAGTTTGATCTGATCCTGGTTGACCTTCCTGATCCGAACAATGAGGCGCTGAGCAAGCTCTACAGCAATGTGTTCTACCGGCTCTGCGGAAGGGCCCTCCGGAAGGGCGGCATCCTCAATGTCCAGTCGACATCTCCCTATTACGCCAGGAGGGCCTTCTGGAGCATCGGAAAGACTCTTATGAGCGAGGGTTTTGAGGTGAGGCCCTATCACCTTGAGGTGCCGTCGTTCGGTGACTGGGGATTCAATATGGCGTCAAAGGACGGCTTCCCTGCGCCCCACCCGATATCAGTTTCAACGAGGTTCCTCGATGACGGGAGCATGAAGGCGATGTTTGTCTTCGCGAAGGATGAGCGGGCTGATGACGTGGAGGTGAACCGCCTCTCGAGGCCGGTGATCATCGGATACTACAATGACGCTGCGGCTGACTGGAACTGAGACCACGGCCGCATGAGGCGGCAGAGACATTCAGCAGGCTTGATGCCCATTTGCTGAGATCATCCGCACAAGTGCAGTTTTATCCGGGTGTCCGGGCAGTTCATATAATGTATAATCATTTCGATTCCCCGGGAGCAGGCTGAACCACAGCATGTTCAGCAGAAAACACAGGAATGGCGCCGGACAATGCCTCTGGCAGCCGGCACTCCTGTTCCGCAGCTGCTTTCCCGGAAAATGAGTTGTATCTAGATAAGGATTAAGCTAATGGCTAACGAGCAGAATGAGAAGCAGCCCGAAGTACAGTTCCAGATTCTCCGCGTATATCTGAAGGACGCCTCTCTCGAGTCCCCCAATTCACCTCAGTCTTTCCGCCTGCAGGAGCAGCCTGCGCTCAAGGTTGAGTTCAATACCCAGAATAGCAAGGTAGACAACGATGTTTACGAGGTTGTCCTGTCACTGACCGTAACCGCCACTATCGGCAAGAATGAGAACGAGCACACCGTATTCCTTTCTGAGGTCAAGTACGGCGCTCTGTTCAATGTAAAGACCCCTTCTGAGGAGGAGACAAAGCATCTCCTTGAGACCTACTGCCCGAGCATCGTTTACCCGTATGCCGCAGAGTGCGTTTCAAGCCAGGTTGTCCGCGCGTCATTCCCTCCGGTAAACCTTCCTCCCATCAACTTTGAGGCATATGCCCAGGCCAAGGCCAAGCAGAACGCTGCAAGCTCTGCAGAGGCTGCCAAGTAATCGGGAAGTCAGGTTTCATGTCAGACGTCCGGAAACGGGCGTCTTTTTGCGGGCGGTACAGGTCTTTTATGGATAAGAAGTTTGCAGTTTCCGTATTCGGTTCCGGCTCATATGGCTCGTCACTTGCGGTTTCGATTGCAAGGAAAGGCCTTGACGTGATGCTGTGGGGCTTTGACGGAGCTGAAATCGAGGCAATCAGGGCGGCCGGACGCAATGAGAAGTACCTTCCCGGAATAGATTTTCCTGAAGGAATACAGCTGACAAACAGCATCTCTGAGGCGGTAGCGGCCTCAGAAATACTGCTTGTGGTAGTGCCTAGCTCATTTTTCGGAGAGACTCTCCGCTCAATGAAGCCCTTCATCAGGCCCGGGCAGCGCCTGGTGTGGGCAACAAAGGGCCTTGAGAGGAAAACCGGAAGGCTTCTGGGCGATGTCGCGCGCGAGGTCCTTGGCCCCGGCATCAGCCTCGCTGTTGTTTCCGGGCCGACCTTTGCCATGGAGCTCGCCAAAGGGCTTCCTACTGCGATAGCTGTCGCGTCCGATGACCAGAAGTTTGCGGAGGAGGTCTCTGTCCTTCTCCACTGCGGGTCATTCAGGGTATACACCAACAGCGATTTCATCGGGCTCCAGGTAGGCGGCGCCGTGAAGAACGTCATAGCCATCGGCGCTGGGATGTCAGACGGCCTGGGCTTCGGCGCAAACGCGAGGACGGCGCTCATAACGAGGGGGCTCGCCGAGCTCACAAGGCTCGGCCTTGCCCTGGGCGCACAGACCAAGACTTTTGCCGGCATGTCAGGGCTTGGCGACCTGGTCCTTACCTGCACCGACAACCAGTCGAGGAACAGGCGCTTCGGCATAGCCATCGGCAGGGGAGAGGATCCGGCCGAGGCCATGAGGAAGATAGGCCAGGTGGTCGAGGGGTACTACAACGCCGGCGAGGTCATGGACGGTTCTTTACGATCACAAGTCTGCAAGGCAGGCGGCGGTTGATCTCCTCAACAGAAGAATGGCCAGGGAATAGTTTTTTAGCGGGGATCCGGTATGGCGGCAGAAGCAGGCTCTGAACAGCTGGTCAGGATAGCAAGGCTCAACACTATCCTCTCCGTAACATTCGCCGTTGTGTTTTCTGCCGCCGCGGGCTACAGGATGGGCCCCTCGGTGTGGATGTTCCACAGCCAGAAGGAGGCCAAGGTACAGACTGTCTCAACGAGCTCGTCCAGGGTTGAGAAGGACCTCTACAAGGAAGCCGCGGAGACCGTAGTCGCGGCCAGCATCTTCGGGAAGCTGCCGCCCAAGGCAGTCTATACCCCCGGAAAGGGCGGCGCGGCAGGCGGCCCCGGAGGCAGGAAAGGCGCTCCCGGCGAGATGCCGAAGACCAGCCTGCACCTCAATATCACCGGGCTTATCTATTCTGACGATCACAAGAAGGCGCTTGTCATCATAAAGGCCGGCAAGGATGAGGACAATTACCGCGAGGGCGATCTGATCCGCGGAACAAGGGCCAGGATCCAGAAGATTGAGAAGAACCACATTGTGGTGGACAATTCCGGAAGGCTTGAGAAGGCGCCGTTCGATCCTGACGTCAAGTCAGGCGCATCTTCCGGGGGCGCCTCAGGAGGAAGCGGCAGCAGCCCGGCCCTCAGCAAGGAGTTCAGCAATGTAACTCTCCCTGAGGTAATGTCTCTATCCCCTGTTTACGAGAAAGAGGAGCTGAGGGGCTACCGGCTCAACCCCGGCACCAAGCCCCAGCTCTTCTCAAAGCTCGGCTTCCGTCCCAATGATCTTGCGGTGGAGATTGACGGCATAAGCCTCAGAGACAAGGCCCAGGCCATGGGAGTGCTGCAGAGCATCTCTACGGCAGACAATGTAACCGTCACAGTAGAGCGTGACGGCGGCGTGTCTGATGTCCTCGTGAAACTGCGCTGACAGAAAGTCCTGCCGGCAATGTGCTAAAATGCACGCGAATTCAGTGCGCCAGTAGCTCAGTTGAATAGAGCGTCTCCCTCCGGAGGAGAAGGTCACAGGTTTAAGTCCTGCCTGGCGCACCATCCAGATTCCTTTCTTTGTTCCGTCTATGAAAAATCATCTCGAGATTATCCTGCTCATCGCAGCGGTCGCTGCCGGCATCATCTTTGCTCCTATCATTGCTCCGATCTACTGGGATGAACTTCCGCAGTATGCAATCGGGCAGTATAGCTTTAATCAGTACGCGTCGCTCTTCGACAGTATTTTTGGCACATCGCTCGCTGATCCTGCCTATGCAGACTTTGAGCATTTTCAGGACAGGGACTATGGCCCGGTTTTTGAGGTGTTCCTGATTGCCTTGGGAAAGGTTGCCAAGATTTTCATGCCTGGATTTGGCTGGGATGATCTCATCATCATGAGGCATATTGCCGTATACCTTGTTTTTGTCCTTGGAACGTGCGGCGTGTACTCAATGGCAAGTAGACGCCTTCAGAGCAGGTTTGGCGGTATTCTTGCAGCGGCACTGTTTTTCCTCTCCCCCCGAATTTTCGGCAATGCCTTTTACAACAGCAAGGATATTGTATTTCTCTCGTTTTTCGTGCTCTCAGTCAATTACGTTCTTCTCGCGGCTGGCACACTGAGGATGAAAAATGTAATTTATGCCGCTCTGTTCACGGCACTCGCTGTATCCGTGCGCTTCATAGGAATCTTCACACTGTTCCTCGGTGTATTTGTCTGGTGCGTCAGCTGGCATAGGGCTGGCTTGAGCAGAGGGAAAATTGCGTCGGCTGCCGGAGGCTTTGCCGTTCTGACGCTGTTTTTGGTATATGCCTTCTATCCGTTCCTTTGGCCGTCTCCAGTCTCTAGAATGCATGACGTTGTCTTTGCGATGTCTAAGTTTACCAGGCATACCGACATCGGACTATTCAATGGGCAATTTATAAAATCATCTGAGATGCCGTTCTTTGTGCCGCGCTGGATGGCCATAACACTTCCGTTTCTCTTTATGGCTGCATGCCTGTGGGGGCAATTGCAGGCATTTGCCCTGATTCTTAGGAGAACATTCAGTCTGTCGCTGTGGAAGGACGGGAATGAGCTCTCGGACTATGTTGTTGCGGGACTGGGTCTTGCCCCGGTAATTGCCTCGGTTATTGCACATCCGTGGCTCTATGACGGCTGGCGGCATTTCTATTTTGTAATGCCTTTCCTTTCAGTATCTGCTGCTGCAGGAATCTTCTGCATCGCATCTTTTGCCGGGAAAAAAGCAAATATTGCAGCGGCCTCCCTAGGTGCCCTGGCGGTTATTGAAAGTATTGCCGGAATAATCTGGTTTTTCCCGTACCCCAACTGCTATTTCAATGCGGCTGCAGGTTCTGATCTCATCAGGAAATATGATTTGGATTATGCAGGTACATCAGGATACGAGGCGCTGGTTCAGATTCTGTCTTCTCAGAAAAAGCTTGACAGGCCTGTCAACGTGGCAGCTGACTCTATAAATCTCATGGTAATTATGCCAAGGCTTGGCTCTGCCATGAAGCTGATTGGAATCAATGAAAAAGTCATGCCTGATTATGTTCTGAGCGGGACGCCTGAGCTTTCCGAAGTTGAAAAAAAGCTTTACCGTGAGGTTTCGGCCGTCAGGACAATTTGCGGTGAGACGCTGATCAGGATTCTGGCACCAAATGAGTATCGGGATGGCTTCTGCAAGACGCATGCTGAACAGTGCCAGATAGACTGGCACTGACAAAGTGTCTTGATTTGGCCTGGATGAGAGCTGCCTCTGGGCTGACATCTCTCATTTTCCTTGACTGAAAGCTGTTTTGGACAAAAGAAAAGCCGGATTATTCAATCCGGCTTCATTTTTCTGTCTTTCCAGCCTGCTGGCCTTGATTACAATACAGAAATGTCAGCTATCCTGAGGAAGAGCGCCCTGAGCGAGGCAAGGAGCGCGATGCGGTTGTTCCTCACTGCCTCATTCTCGTCCATGACCATGACCTTGTCGAAGAAGGTGTCAACGGTATCACGGAGTCCTGCGAGCTTTGTCATCGCCTCGGTGTAGCGTCCCTCATCGAACATGGGAGCAACCTCGCCGCGGACTGACTCGATGGCGCTGTAGAGGGCCTTTTCGGCATCTTCCCTCAGAAGATTGCCGTCTACTGCAGCCTTGCAGTCAGCTGCGTTGTTCTTCTGCAGTATGTTCGAGACACGCTTGTTGGCTGCGGCAAGCGCAGGAGCAGCAGGGTTCTTCGCAAAGCCTGCAACGGCCCTTACCCTCAGATCAAAGTCATAGGGCCTGGTCGGACGGCATGCAAGCACTGCGAGAACAGGCTCGGACGCGATGCCCTCATCGGCGAAGTTCGATCTGAACCTGCCGAGCACATAGTCAACAACATCCCTGCAGGTGTTCTTGCTTGTAAGCTTGCTGCCATAGAGCTCTGCGGCCTTTGCGACAATAGGCTCGAGATCAAGGCTGAGCCTGTTCTCAACGATGATTCTGAGGACACCGATTGCGGCGCGGCGGAGTCCGAACGGATCCTTGTCGCCCTTAGGGGGCATGCCGATGCCGAAGATGCCGGTGAGAGTGTCGATCTTCTCCGCAAGGGCGGTGCAGGTCTCAACGCCTCCTTCGGGCAGGCGGTCGCCGGCAAAGCGCGGCATGTACTGCTCGCCGATTGCCTTTGCCACATCCTCGTTCTCGCCGTCAAGGCGGGCATAGTACATGCCCATGATTCCCTGGGTGTCGGTGAACTCCATGACCATGTTGGTCATAAGGTCGCACTTGCAGAGAAGTCCGGCACGCTTCGAAAGCTCAGCGTCATTGCCGGTGAGCGATGCGATGTATCCGGCGAGCTCTGAGATCCTGAGCGCTCTCTCCTTCATCGAGCCGAGCTGCTTCTGGAAGAGAACGGTGTCAAGGCTGTCGAGCCTCGAGAACAGGGTATGCTTCCTGTCGGTGTCGTAGAAAAACTCTGCGTCGGAAAGGCGGGGCCTTACGACTCTCTCGTTTCCACTGATGACTGCCGCAGGATCCTTTGACTGGATGTTGGCAACGAAGATGAAGTTGGGCAGGAGCTTTCCGTCCCTGTAGACCGGGAAGTACTTCTGGTCTCCCTTCATGGTGTATACGAGCGCCTCTGAGGGAACCTTCAGGAACTTCTCCTCGAACTTCGCTGTAAGGACTACCGGGTACTCGGCAAGTGAGGTAACCTCGTCGAGGAGCGACTCATCGAGATCAGCCTCTCCTCCGAGCTTCTTGGCGTCCTCGATTACGGCGTTCCTGATGATTTCCTTCCTCTTGTCGTAATCGGCGATGACCATTCCTTCCTTCTCGAGAAGCTCGGGATAGTCGTCAGCGCTCTTGAGCGTAACGAGCTGGCTGCCCATGAAGCGGTGGCCGCGGACAACCCTGTCGGACTTGATGCCGAAGAGCTCGCAGGGAATGACCTCAGTGCCGTAGAGAAGGGTAACGGTGTGCACGGGCCTTACGAACTCGAACTTGGTCGCGCCCCAGTGCATCATCTTGGGAACAGGGAGTGCCGCAAGTGCCTTCTGCACCATGGAGGGAACAAGCTCCTCAACGGTCTTGCCCTTGACATGCGCCCTGCAGAACAGCCACTCGCCCTTCTCAGTCTTCAGGTGCTCGGCCTGGTCAACGGTGATTCCGTTTGACTTTGCCCAGCCCTCTGCTGCCTTGGTCGGCTTTCCGTCCTTGTCGTAGGCAGCCTTCAGCGCAGGTCCTTTCTTCTCGATGTCCTTGTCCGGCTGGCAGCTCTCGAGTCCATTGACCTTGAGCGCAAGCCTTCTCGGAGCGGCGTACCACTTGATGGAGTCAAAGGCGAGATCCGCCGCCTCAAGATCCTTCCTGACATTTGCCTCAAATGCTCCTGCGAGCTTTGAGAGAGCCTTGGGAGGAAGCTCCTCGGTGCCGATTTCAACCAGAAGATTGTTCTTTGACATGATTACGCCTCCTCAGCTGCCTTGTTCTTGCACATCGGGAACCCGAGGGCCTCACGTGCCTTGTAGTATGCCGTTGCCACCTTCTGCGAGAGCGTGCGGATCCTGAGGATGTAGCGCTGGCGCTCTGTTACGGAAATCGCGTGGCGGGCATCGAGAAGGTTGAACGCATGGGCCGCCTTGAGGATCCTTTCATAGGCAGGAAGAGGAAGAGGCTTCTCGAGGCTGAGCAGCATGTTGCACTCCTTCTCGCTCTCATCGAATAGCCTGAAGAGGAAATCAACATTGGCGTACTCGAAGTTGTAGGCTGACTGCTCAACCTCGTTCTGATGGGACTGATCACCGTAGGTTGACACTCCGAAAGGAGTCTCTGCCCAGACAAGGTCATAGACGTTGTCGACGCCCTGTACGTACATCGCCAGGCGCTCGAGGCCGTAGGTGATCTCGCCGGTTACCGGCTGGCACTCAAGACCGCCGACCTGCTGGAAATAGGTGAACTGGCTGACCTCCATGCCGTTGAGCCAGATTTCCCAGCCAAGGCCCCAGGCGCCGAGCGTCGGGTTCTCCCAGTTGTCCTCTACGAAGCGGATGTCATGGACGCTCAGGTCAAAGCCAAGCTCCTTCAGGGAATTCAGATAGAGATCCTGGATGTTCTCCGGAGACGGCTTCAGGACTACCTGGAACTGATAGTAGCGCTGGAGACGGTTGGGGTTCTCGCCGTAGCGGCCGTCGGTCGGGCGGCGGGAAGGCTGAACGTAGGCGCAGTGATGCGGCTCGGGTCCGATAGCCCGGAGGAAGGTCATCGGGTGTGACGTTCCGGCTCCCACTTCCATGTCGAACGGCTGGGCAAGGACACATCCCTGCCTTGACCAGTAGTCCATCAGGGCGAAGATCATGCCCTGAAATGTATTGATGTTGTATTTATTTGACATTGTGAAACCTGAATTTTCATCTATCCGCTTATAAAGAAGACTGCGCCATTTTAACACATGGCCGCATGGCGTCTGTATCCCGGGACTGGCTGTACAGGTTTTTTATGGTATTCTCACCTGAATTAATTTATCTCTCCGGAGGCAGGCATGGACGGATTACCGCTGGTTGTTGACCTTGACGGCACGCTGACCTATGGCGACACCGGCCTGAGGTCTCTTCTGGCCTTTGCCCGCCGGAACGCTCTCGCACTTCCGCTCTCGCTCTGGTGGCAGCTCCACGGCAGGGCAAGGGTAAAGCAGGAGCTAGCGAGGCGCTGGCAGTTCCGCGCAGATGAGCAGCCCTATATCAGGGAAACGGTGGAGTTCCTGAGATCAGAGAGGGAGGCAGGGCGGAGGCTTATCCTCTGCACCGGATCAACCAGGATGGTTGCCGAGAAAATAGCCTCGTTTCTCGGCATTTTTGAGGATGTCCTGGGGACAGACGGCGAGACAAACCTCATAGGTGAGGCCAAGGCCGGGCGGCTCGTCTCCATCTTTGGCGAGAAGGGCTTCGACTATGCAGGAAATTCCATGCAGGACCTCAGGGTCTGGCGCCACGCGAGGCGCGCCATAGTCGTCAACGCGCCGGCGAAAGTCCTTCTTGCCGCTGAAAAAATCGCGGAAATTGAGAGGCTTATCCTCACAGATGACGTGAGAGAGGGCCGGCACGGCTGATATCCTCTGCTACTCAGGATCGGCGATGTCCCCGAACACTCCTCCTGTAGCCTTTATAAGATCATCAGGGGCAAGCCCTACTGAGAGCCCGCGCTTCCCGCCGCTTACAAGGATTTCCTTTTTGCCCTGCAGCGACGCGTCGACAATGGTGAGCTGAGTTCTTCTCTTCTGCCCTAAGGGGCTTATTCCGCCCACGACGTAGCCGGTGGCCCTCTCCGCCGCAGCAGGCTCCATCATCTCGGCGTTCTTGAGGCCTGCAATTTTTGCGGCACGCTTGAGGTTGAGCTTGCAGTTGACAGGTACGACGGTCGTTACCGAGCTTTTCTCATGGTGGATGAGAAGCGTCTTGCACACCTCTGCCTGATCACGCCCAAGCTCCTCTGCGGCATGGTGCCCGAAGTCGTGGTGCTGCCCGTCAGCGTCATACTCATAGAGCCTGTAGCTGATGCCAGCCTTTTTAAGCGCTGCGGTTGCCGGGGTCATGGTGCTCATTGTAGTTCTCCTTTTTCACAGATAAGGCAGATGATTTCCCTGAGGATCCGGCTCATCGGCTCTATCTCCTTCTTCAGCAGGTACTCGTCAGGCTGATGGGCGTTGCTGATGCTGCCGGCGCCGAACACCACGGTGTTCTGAGTTAGAGCGGAGAGGAGTCCGGCCTCTGTCGCGTAGCCGACTGTTACAGGCTCATTGCCGGAGAGCTCTGCGAGCTTCCTCACGACAGGCTGATCCTTTCCTCCGCCAAATGCGGGGAGCGGCGGGTAGAGATCCTCAATCTCAATTGATCCGCTGTACTCCCCGGCGCTTTGCGCGATGGCTTTCCTGACTTCCTTCTCGATGAAATCAACAGGCGTCAGCTCTGTCGGCCTAACGTCGAACTGCATGACGCAGGTGTCAGGAACTGAGTTCGGGCTGTCGCCGCCCCTGATGATGCCGATGTTGAGGGTAGGCTCTGGGACTTTGAAATCAGAACTCCTGAACTTCTTGAGGCTGTCCCGGAATTTCATGATTCCGGCAATGGCGCGGTGCATGATCTCTATGGCGTTTATTCCCTCTGCAGGATTTGAGCTGTGGGCGCGGCGTCCGTGAGCTATAACGCGGAAGGCCATATAGCCCTTGTGCTTGTAGACTGGGGTAAGCGAGGTCGGCTCGCCGATTATCACGGCTCTCGGCCTGATTGAAGCCTGCTCCATGAAGGCCTTGGCACCGTTCATGGTAGTCTCCTCATCGGAGGTCGCGAGTATGTAGAGCGGCTCCCTGAGTTTCTTCCCTGAGAAGGACGCGGCGGCGTCAGCGGCAAAGGCGAAGAAGCCCTTCATGTCGATTGAGCCGAGCCCGGTGTACCTGTCCTCTGTCTCCGTGAGAGATAGGGGAGCTGACTTCCATGAGGCTGGATCTGCCGGCACGGTGTCAGTGTGTCCCGAGAGCAGAAGCCCTCCATCTCCTTCGCCGAGCCTGGCTAGAAGATCGTACTTGAGCGGCTTCTCCTTCACCTTTATGAGCGTTACGTCGAAACCCAGCTCCCTGAGCCAGCGCTCAAGGCAGCGTATTACGCTTTCATTGCTCTGATCAAGCTCAGGCTCCTCGGAGCTTATGGAATTCAGGGAGACAATTTCACGGAGCCTTTCGGCGAAGGTGGGAAGCGGCATCTTTTTCTCCGGTTTATAGTTGATAATTATGCAATTTAAGTGCATAATTATTTAATTATCAGTTCTGTCTGCCTGTGACAGAAAGAACGGGACAGTCTGTAATGATATCCCTGTTTCAAGCCCGGTGCGTTCAGCCGGCTCATGGAGGAAAAAGTCATGCCCAATGCGGTAATAATAGGCGCAAGCGGATACGCAGGAGCAGTCCTCGCGGAACTTGTCGCGCATCATCCGGAATTCAGTCTCGCCGGTCTCTATGTCTCGGAGAACAGCCTTGATGCCGGCAAGAAGCTCTCCGAGCTCTATCCTCACCTGCTCGGGACGGTTGATGATGTCCTGAAGCCGCTGACTCCTGAGAACCTCGCCGAGGCGCATAAGGCAGACGCAGTATTCCTCTGCACTGCGCACAAGGTGAGCGCCGAGCTTGCCGGCGGGTTCTATGACAGGGGCGTGAAGGTCTTTGATCTCTCCGGGGCGTTCAGGGTTCCTGAGCCGGAGTTTTACGAGAAGTATTATGGGTTCACCCATCCGAGACTGGATCTCCTGCCGAAGGCGGTATATGGACTTGCCGAGTGGAACCATGATGAGATCGCAAAGACTGATCTCGTCGCCGTTGCAGGCTGCTACCCGACCGCGTCGCTTACAGCACTGAAGCCACTTGAGGAGGCAGGACTCATCAAGTCTGGCAGCATGCCGATAATCAACGCGGTCTCGGGCGTTACCGGATCAGGCCGCAAGGCGACCATGACCAACAGCTTCTGCGAGGTAAGCCTCGCGCCTTACGGAGTGTTCCGTCACCGCCACCGTCCGGAGATCAGCTACCACCTGGGGCAGAAGGTGCTTTTCCAGCCGCATCTCGGCTGCTTCAGGAGGGGAATACTCGCGACCATCTATGTTGAGCTTGCTGGCAATGCCTCTGATGAGGCCATAACTGCGGCCTATCACCGCGCCTATGACGGCAAGAGGCTCGTAAGGCTCACCGACAGGTGGCCCTCAGTTTTGGGCGTTGCCGGCACTCCCTATGTCGATGTCCATTTTGAGCGCGAGGGAGAAGAGCTTATTGTCGTATCAGCGATTGACAACCTGATGAAGGGCGCCTCTGCGCAGGCCCTGCAGTGCGCCAATATCAGGTTCGGCTTTTCCGAGTATGAGGGGATTCTCTGATGGCAGTCATCAATGAAAAGGCACCGCTCGTCATCAAGGTGGGCGGCGCGCTCCTAAAGAGCACTGAGTCTCTTGATCTCTTTTTCGGCGCGCTGAGGCGTGCTCTGTCCGCATTCCCGAGAAAGACCGTCATTGTTCACGGCGGCGGATGCTTTGTTGACAACCTGATGAAGCTTTTGGGGCGCGCTACCGTAAAGAAGCACGGACTCCGCGTAACTCCTGAGGAGGACATTCCCTATATTGCAGGAGCGCTTGCCGGAACGGCGAACAAGATCCTCATGGCAAGGGCTGTTGCTGCGGGATTCAGCCCCGCTGGGCTCTCGCTCTCGGACGGAGGGCTCTGCGAGATTGCGGAGTCAGGCATGGATCTCGGTGCGGTCGGTGAGGCGGCTCCCGGAAATCCTGCGCTCCTTAACCTGATTCTGAACGGCTCTGACTGCCTGCCGCTCATCAGCTCGATCGGCATTACGCCAGACGGCAGGCTGATGAACGTCAATGCTGACGACGCGGCCATGGCCGTTGCTGAGATGCTCTCCGGGGATCTCGCGCTCCTTTCAGACGTGCCTGGCATACTTGACGCTGACGGCAAGGTCATCCCTGAGATAACCGCAGACGGCGCTGACAGCCTGGTAAAGAGCAACGTTATAAGCGGCGGCATGGAAGTGAAGGTCAGATCAGCCCTCAAGGTCGCTGAGTCCCTGGGACGACCCGTGAGCGTTGCCGGCTGGAAGGATACCGATGGACTCCTTAAGCTTGCGGCCGGTGAGTACATCGGAACGGCAGTGAAGATGTAATTGGGTTAAAATAGTACCTTCATACTGGCACCGCAGCCGTTCCGGCCGGTGCCGCAGAGTCTGGGATTTACGGGCTGAAACGGGATAAAAGGAGTTTTTATGCGCAATCTGCTGAATTTAATGGAGTTCTCCCAGGACGAGGTTCTTGAGCTTATAAGCCTTGCCAGGGCAATGAAGAAGAACCCTGCCGACTACGGCAGCTGGCTCAAGGGAAAGAGTGTCGTCACCCTGTTCGAGAAGCCCTCGCTCCGCACCCGTGTTACCTTTGATGTAGGCATCACCAGACTCGGCGGCCACTGCATTTACATGGATCAGCAGAACGGCGCCATCGGCAAGAGAGAGACTGTCAGGGACTACGCCAAGAACCTCTCGCGCTGGTGCGACGGCATTGTCGCAAGAGTGTTCGATCACGGCACTCTCCAGGGGCTTGCCAAATACGCGACCGTTCCGGTAATCAACGCGCTGTGCAACCTCTACCATCCCTGCCAGACCCTCGCTGACTACGTAACCATTCAGGAGCACCTCGGCGACGTTTCCAAGGTGAAGCTCGCCTATTTCGGCGACGGCAACAACATGACCAACTCCCTTTTCGTAATCGGAGCAATTCTCGGCGGCACTGTCATGTCAGTCTGCCCGAAGGGCTGGGGCCCGGACGCGCAGATCTTCAGCGAGGCTCAGGAAATCGCGAAGAAGACCGGCGCCAAGCTGACCGTAACCGACCGCGTTGAGGATGCGGCAGGCTATGATGTTGCCTACACCGACACCTGGGTATCGATGGGCGACAATACCCCGCTTGATGCAGTAAGGGCCCGCTACATGCCCTACCAGATCAACCGCGAGCTTCTCAAAAAGACCGGTATCCCCTATGTCCTTCACTGTCAGCCTGCGCACCGCGGCTATGAGATCACCGACGATGTGATGGATGACGAGAAGGTATCCCTTATTTATGATGAGGCAGAAAACCGCCTGCACGCGCAGATGGCCGTTCTCGGAACTCTCATCAGTGACAAAAACAAGTAAGTCAAATCTGGAGCTTTTTACGCTATGGCAGATGAAATTAAGAAAGTAATGCTGGCATATTCCGGCGGCCTTGACACCTCCTCAATTGTGCCCTGGCTGAAGGAAAACTATAACTGCGAGGTTATCTGCTTCGTCGCTGATGTAGGTCAGGGAGCAGAGGATCTTGAGGGCGTCGAGAAGAAGGCAATTGCCTCCGGCGCAACAAAGTGCATCGTCAAGGACCTCAAGGAAGAGTTCATCAAGAACTACGTATATCCTACCCTCAAGACCGGCGCTGTATACGAGGGAACCTACCTTCTCGGCACCGCAATGGCACGCCCTGTAATCGCCAAGGCTCTCGTTGACGAGGCCCTTAAGGAAGGCGTTCAGGCCGTAGCCCACGGCTGCACCGGAAAGGGCAATGACCAGGTCCGCTTTGAGAGCGCTGTAGCAGCCCTTGCTCCGCAGCTCAAGGTCATCGCTCCCTGGAGAATCTGGAAGATGCGCTCACGTGAGGATCTGCTCAACTATCTCGCAGAGAGGCACATTCCTACCACTGCTACACTGAAGAAGATCTACAGCCGCGACGCCAACGCATGGCATATCTCCACTGAGGGCGGCGAGCTCGAGGATACATGGAACCGCGCCAGCGAGAACGTCTGGACCTGGACCGTTGATCCTGAGAAGGCACCAAACGAGCCTGAGTTCGTCACCATCGGCGTAAAGAAGGGTGAGGTTGTCTCCGTCAACGGACAGGAGCTCTCCCCGTACAACTGCCTCAAGACCCTCAACGAGATCGCCGCAAAGCACGGCGTCGGCAGGGTTGACATCACCGAGAACAGGCTTGTAGGCATGAAGTCCCGCGGCTGCTATGAGACCCCGGGCGGAACTGTAATGAACGCGGCTCTCCGCGCTGTCGAGGAGCTCGTCCTTGACAAGCAGGTCCGCTCCTGGCGCTCAGTACTTGCCGAGCAGTTTGCCCAGCTCGTCTACGACGGCCGCTGGTTCACCCCGCTCTGCAAGGCTATTCTGGGCTCCGCCAACGCCATCGCCGAGGATCTCGACGGAGAGGTTGTCATGAAGCTCTACAAGGGCAGCGTAACCTGCGTACAGAAGCGCTCTGACAAGAGCCTCTTCAACGCTGAGTTCTGCACCTTCGAGGAGGACGAGGTATACAACCAGAAGGATGCAGACGGATTCATCCGCCTGTACTCTCTCCCTGCCCGTATCCGCAAGCTCAATGAGCAGGCAAGAAACCAGAAGTAATAATCTCTGGCTCTGAGCCGGCGCCCGGTGAATGCTGAAGAGTATTCAGCAGAGCCGGGCGCTTTTCGTTTAAAATACAAGAGACAGTTTTGATATTCCGGCTCTGTGCCGGGCAATTTAATGAGGATTCAATATGGCACTCTGGGGTGGACGCTTTACCGGAGCCGCTGACGAGAGATTCAAGCGGTTCAATGATTCCCTGCGTTTTGACTGCCGCATGGTGGAAGAGGACATTGTCGGCTCGATCGGCTGGTCAAAGGCAATCAGTGACGTGGGGATCCTGACGGCGGATGAGCAGAAGAGGCTTGAGCAGGCGCTCAATGAGCTGCTCGCTGAGGTCAGGGCTAAGCCGGAGATTGTCGCAGCCTCAGGCGAGGAGGATGTTCATTCATTCGTAGAGGCGTCCCTCATCAGGAAGGTCGGGGACCTTGGCAAGAAGCTCCATACCGGGCGCTCCAGAAACGATCAGGTCGCAACTGACATAAAGCTCTGGTGCAGGGGCGAGATCGAGCTCCTCAAGAAGTCTGTTACCGAGCTTGAGAAGGCGCTGGTCTCTGCGGCAAGGCGCTTCCAGGACGTTATTTTCCCCGGGTATACCCATCTCCAGAGAGCGCAGCCCGTCACCTTCTCCCACTGGGCAATTGCCTACGCAGAGATGTTTGACCGGGACTATCTGAGGCTCTGCTCGACACAGAAGCTCCTCAACCGCTGCCCGCTCGGAAGCGCGGCTTTGGCAGGCACTGCCTATCCGGTTGACCGCGAGAAGCTCGCGAAGGATCTTGGCTTTGACGAGGCAACAAGGAACAGCCTTGACTCTGTTTCCGACCGCGACCATATCATGGAGCTCCTCTCTGACGCTTCAATTTCCATGATCCATCTCTCCCGCTTTGCCGAGGACCTGATCTTCTACAACTCCGGTGAGTGCGGCTTTGTGGAGCTTTCAGATGCGGTCACTTCAGGATCATCCCTGATGCCGCAGAAGAAGAACCCTGACTCGCTTGAGCTTATCCGCGGCAAGGCCGGGCGCGTCATCGGACATCTCACTGCCATGCTGGTTACTGCAAAGGCACTTCCTCTTGCCTATGACAAGGATCTGCAGGAGGACAAGGAAGGACTCTTTGACGCGGTTGACACTTGGCACGACTCGCTTGACATGGCCTGCCTGGTGCTGAAGGACATTAAAGTCCGCACTGACCGTGCCGAGGCAGCAGCAAAGGGAGGCTACTCCAACGCTACAGAGCTTGCTGACTATCTCGTCAAGAAGGGCGTTCCGTTCCGCGAGGCGCATGGCCTTGTCGGTAGAATGGTTGTCTACGCGATTTCCGTAAACAAGCCGCTCGAGGACATGAGCGTTGAGGAGTTCAGGCAGATCTCCCCTGCAGTGTCCGATGATGTCTATGGCATCCTTACCCTCGACTCCGTGAGGGCCAAGCGCTCTGCTAAGGGTGGGATCTCAAGGGAAAGAGTCGAGGAGGAGATCTCCTTCCTCGAAAAGCGCCTTGCAGAGCGCGGCTGATTCAGGTAATTCACAGATTTCGGCGGTCGAATCCGCCCTTTTTTCGTATTTCACAGAGGTGTAAAAATGTCCGGATTCAGGGCATGGGTGACGGAGGCAAGGCTCAGGACGCTTCCGCTCGCCGCCGCGTCAATTGTGCTCGGAGGCGCCCTTGCGTTCAGGCACGGGGTGTTCAGCACGCCGGTATTTGTCCTTGCCTTCCTGACGGCAGTGCTCCTCCAGATCCTCTCGAATTTTGCCAATGACTACGGCGATGCCGAGAAGGGGCTTGATGACGAGACGAGGCTCGGCCCGATGCGCGCCATGACCAGCGGGGAGATTACGCCTGCCGGCATGAGGAAGGCTCTTGTCATTACGGCATGCCTCACTTTTCTGACCGGAGCGGCTCTCGTCTTTACCGCCTTCCCTGGGGATTGGATCAGGATCGTGGCATTCGGCGCCCTCGGAGTCGCGTCGATGCTCGCAGCGGTCTGGTACACCATGGGGAAGCACCCCTACGGCTACGCAGGACTAGGCGACATATCGTCATTTCTCTTTTTCGGCATTGTCGGGGTCGCAGGCTCGTATTACCTTTTCTCGGGGGAGCTTACAGGGGAGTCGGTCTTTCTCGGATGCTCCGACGGTCTCCTCGTTGCTGCAGTCCTCAATGTCAACAACATGAGGGACAGGGCGGCTGACGAGAAGAAAGGCAAGAAATCGCTCGCGGTGAGAATGGGCGACCTGGGCTCAAGGATTTACCATGGCATCCTCATCTGCGGGGCGTTTATACTGTTCTCCCTCTATGTCTTTATTTTCTGCGACACCTATGTTCCCTTTGTCTTTGTGCCCGGTTTTGCACTTCTGTTCTTGTCGGCCTGGAACGCGGCTGTCATAGGGGCATCAAGAAGGAAAATTGATCCGGAACTTAAGCGTACATCGGTGGGCGCGCTCCTTGTTAGCGTTCTCCTGGCGGCAGGCCTGGCGGCTGAAAAGCTGTGGTTTGTCTGAACAGCGGTCTTTATCATGGTATTCTGCGGCTTAAGTCTGTTTTTTGAGCGGGGCGGCAATGCGTTTTACTCTCTACACTGACTATGCGCTTTTATCGCTTGTCTACATCGCCGTGAAAACAGCGGGCGATGAGAGCAGCCTCACCAGCATCGGGGCACTTTCCGAGGATCTGGGAATTTCAAGGAACCATGCTGTGAAAGTGGTCTACAGCCTCTCGCAGAACGGCTATCTGAAGACCGTGCGCGGACATAACGGTGGGATCAGACTTGCAATGAAACCGGAGGAGATAGTTCTCGGGAGCGTCGTCGCTGACATGGAGGACTTTTCCACTCTCATGTCATGCAGCAGGACAGGGTGCAGGGTTCATCCGGTCTGCAGGTTCAAGCCCATCATGAGGCTTGCCTCGGACGCCTTTCTTGATGTCCTGAGGAAGTTCACCCTTGCGGATCTCCTGAGCGGCGAGGATGTGTTTCAGAAAACAGTTTCTAGGAAAGGCAGGAACTCAGAAGGCGAGGGCTGAGTATCTCGTGAAAAAGGAGCCATCAGCACGCTGTCAGGTGTTTTTAAGGGGTAGCGGAATATTGTATGAAAGCTGCATTTTTTATTGAACGCTGGGACAGATATGCGGCGGTGCTGCTTGCTGCTGTGACCGGAGTAATCTGGTTCCTCCTCAGCAGCTTCGACAAGTCGCTGACTGTATACCATGATGAGGTTACCTATACGGAGGCTGCCCGTGACATTTACAACGGAATAAGTCCTCTGCTGCAGCACCTGAGACCGTCATACTTCAGCAAGATTTTCTACAGCTATCTGATCGCGCCGGGCTTTGCCTTCAGTGATCCGACCGTCTGGCAGACGGCCATGAACGGCATCTTCACAGGGCTGACTGTCCTGTTTGCCTGGCTCCTTGCAAGAGTGCTGATCCAGTCGAGAATCGTGTCTTTAGTATCAGCCCTTCTGACTGCGAGTCTTCCGGTTTTCTCGTACTCGGTGTATGCGACGCCGGACTGCCTTTTTTTCTGTGAGACGGCCCTGAGCTTTCTGATTTTCGCTGCTCTCTGCCGCGGTATATATGATGGGGCTGAGGATAAGCCGCTGATTCTTCTTTCTGTTCTTCTCGGGCTGGTGAATTTCATAAGCTATTTCACGAAGGAAGTAGCCGCAGCCTATGTCCTGTCTGACGGAGCAGTGATCCTCGCTGCTGCCTGGATGCATGGAGGAAGGAAGAAGCCGGTGATTCTGACGCTCGCATGCTATGCCGCCACATTTATTCTCGGATATCTCTATCTCCGCTTTGTCCTGCTCTCCGGCATTTCGCTCAATTCATACAGCAACCAGATGTTCCCTTTCTCGGTATACCTTGAGATGAACGGCTGGTCAGGCCTTCTCGAGAAAGCGTTGTATATGGCCGTCGGGGCACTGTTCTCCGTATACCTTGTACCTCTTATTGTTCCGCTGCTTGCATTCCGGAATCTCACAGAAACAGGGCGGATGGTCTTTGTTTCGGTGCTCTCAGCCATGATCATGCTGACTGTGTCAGTCATATGGCTTATTACCTGGAAGGAGGACTATGCCAATGAGTTTCCCAGCTGGCAGTTCAGATATCACAACGCATATCTTCCAGTATTGATCCCTCTGGCCTGCATGTCTTTCGAGCGGATTAGGGAAGGTATTTCCAAAACGTGGCTTCTGATTGCGGTGATACCTCTTTTCATTCTGATGTATATGTTCTTCCCTGAGCATGAAAATAATGAATTTGCCCGGATCTACGATAATGCGACTCTTAATTTTTTCAGATACAGCCTGTCTGAAGAGATTCTGCCATTCTTGAGAATTTCCTCACATGCAAGCAGCCTGGCAATGCTGCTTTTCATCGCTGCAGGCTTTTTGCCGTTCGTCAGGATCAGAAAACCTTCATTTGGCGGTCTGCTTGTTAAAACCGGCACTGTTTTGTCCCTGGTGCTTTTTGTCATTACAGGCTGCAGCTACTCGCTTGCGGTTCATGAGCAAAGCAGAATTGAACATTCCCTCAAGGATGATGCCATGAAACTTGCCGGGTATCTTTCATCACTTCCGCCTTCTGTCAGAATACTGTTTGTGGAAAAGGCGCTGACCAATGAGACTTCTGCGTTCTATACGTATACGAACCGTCCTGTAATGGCTCTTCCGTTCAGGGTTCTGAGTAAAGAGACCGAGGAGAACGGAGGGGTATTTGATTTTTCTGCAGAGCGCACTGTCGGCTCGATCGAGTCTGACTACAACAGCAGATACCGGAACTGGTATGTGCGTTTCCCTGCGCCTGATCTGATTGTCGAGACCAGTTCCTACAGCCTTCTGCCGAAGGACGGCAGCAAATATATAAGGACACCGGGCGGACATTATTTTATCTGCCAGAATGCCAGGAATGAGCGTATTTCTGTCATGAAACAGTCACCAGATGAGAAGATCAACAGGTCAGCTGCCAAGCAGGAGGGGAAGTGAATATCGCATCTTTTGCCGTGAGGCATGAAAGGATTTTTGCAATAGCCCTTTCTCTGGCGGCCGGCATAGCCTGGTTTTTCGCCTGTAATTTTGACAAGTCTCTCACCGTGTATCACGATGAGGTGACCTATACCGAATCGGCTCGCGATATCTACAACGGTTTAAGCCCTCTGCTGCAGCACCTCAGGCCCTCGTATTTCAGCAAGGTTTTCTACAGCTACCTGATTGCTCCGGGGTTTGCCTTCAGTGATCCTACTCTCTGGCAGACATTCCTCAATGCTGTTTTCTCTGGCCTCACGGTATTTTTTACCTGGCTCTGCTCGAGGCTACTTATTGAGTCCGGCGGGCTTCGGGTTGCCTGCACGCTTCTTACTGCATTACTGCCCATATATTCATATGCGGTTTATGCAACTCCTGACTGCCTGTTTTTCTGTGAGACTGCCCTTGATTTCCTCGTTTTTACTGCACTTTGCAGGGGAATTATTGATGGCGTCAGGATAAGGACAGTCCTGCTTATGTCGGTGCTGCTTGGCATGGTCAGCTTCATAGCCTACTTCACCAAGGAAGTGGCAGCCGCATTTGTCATATCCGAAATTGCCATGCTGGCTGTTGCTCATCTGATTGTCGGGGGGAAGAAAAGGGAATTTATTCTCTCCGCTGCGGCAGCAGCGCTGACGTTCCTGCTTCTGTTTCTCTACCTTAAATTTATTCTTATACCGGAAATTGCGGTCAATTCGTATCAGCAGCAGATGATACCGTTTCAGGCATATCTTGAGGCAGAGGGATGGCACGGGCTTGCATACAAGTTTCTCTACATGGCAACGGGAGCCTGTTTTTCGGTTTACCTGATACCGCTTCTTTCTCCGGTGTTTGAATTCAGGCGGCTGCCTCCTGCAGGCAGGCTTCTTTGCCTGACAGCAATCTCTTCCTTTGTGCTTCTGACTCTTGCCGTAATATACCTGATTACCTGGAGAGAGGATTTCGCAAGAGAGTATCCCCTCTGGCAGTTCAGATATCACGGGGCTTATCTGCCTGCCTTTTTAGTCCTGACGGTGCTTGCCTTTGAAAACAGGTCATCCGCTGCCGTCAGAACTGTGCTCAGGGTGGGAGTATTGGCTGTCTTTCTGCTTGCCATGCTGCTCTTCTATCCTGTGCCTGACGAGCAGCTGAGATCCGTTTATGACAATGCAACAATAAATCTGTTCAATTACAGCCTCTACTTTGATGCTACGGATCTTGATCTCCGGATCAGGCAGAAGATAAGTCTGTTCCTTCTGCTGCTGTCTGTCTCGGTTTTATCCCTGCCGTTTATGGCAGCATGGGAAAAAAGAGCTGCAGTGATTTCAGGGGTGGTATCGCTGAATGCGGCATGCATACTTTTCCTGATTACCAGCTGCTATTACACAGATGTGAACAGGGAGGAGAACGGAATACCTGAATCTCTGCGGAGCGACGCCATTGAACTCGCGTCTTTTCTTGACCGGCTGAAGCCGGATGTAAGAATAATTCTGGCAGAGAAAGATCGTACTCCTGATACCTCGTCTTTCTATACGTACACCAGGCGTCCGGCCATGTCTGTCCCTGTATCAGTGTTTCTGCGTGACTCGGCTCAGATCGGCTGCTTCGACTTCAGCGTTCCCCACCGCATCGGAATATCAGAATCCGGCTACAACAGCAGATACCTTTCAGCTGCAGTCATTATGCCTGCTCCGGATGTGATAGTTGAAACTGGCAATGCCTATGTTGAATTCCCTGGAAAAGAGCCTGTTTTCCTGAGCAGGAACAGACACTATGCCGTTATTTTCAACGGGAGAGAGGCCTGTTTGCCGGTTAAACAGGAAAATCAGACGAAATAAAAGGCAAAGATCATCGGCTTTAAGAAGGGATAAAGATGAAATTAATGTTGATTTGCCTGTTTTTGATAAATGCCTCACATTTTTGTACGAATTTTCATCAAAAATTGTTTGCATATTGCTCCCGGCGTAATATACTGAACGAAGTTTCAGGTGAAGAACCGGGACGAAATGGATTTTGTCTTAAATTAAGTAAGGATTACTTATCATGATGAAGAAGAATGGTTTTACCCTCATCGAACTGATGATCGTTATTGCAATTATCGGTATCCTCGCAGCAATTGCTCTTCCTGCTTACTCAAAGTACACTGCTCGTGCTAAGTTCACTGAAGTTACCACCGCTGCCGGCCCGCTTAAGCAGCAGGTTGAGCTCTGCTTCTTCGACCTTGGCACCCTTTCTGGTGGTCTGAACCCTGATACCGGGGCAACTGAGTGCTCATCTACAGATGCTACTGGTAAGGGAACTGGCTGGAACCTCAAGAGAGCAGTAGCTGATACTTCCTCCAAGTACGTTAAGGGTGCAGTGGTAACCAAAGGTACCATCACCATTTCTTCCCAGAACATCAAGGTCGGTGGCCTTTCCTCGTTCACTGAGATCCTCATTCCTACGGCTGCTCAGGCTGCAACCAACGGTGATACCGCTCTTAACTGGAAGATTGATCCTAATTCAACCTGCAAGGACAAGGATCTTTGCTAATTTGCTGAAGTTTACGGCATAATCGAGGGGGCTTTAAGCCCCCTTTTTTTGTGTGCTCGGCATGAGCATTGACTATAGGGTGAAAGTCCCGAACTCGCCCGCTGGAGGGAAGAGTCAGCGAATCGCAAGGTGGTCGGAGTAATCCGATA
>ONIT01000088.1 GCA_900317945.1 uncultured Pseudomonadota bacterium | reverse complement strand
GGGAATCTGCGGATATTTGGAAAGATCCGGTTTGGGAGGGGCTGGTCTGACGTCATAATTTGTGCTCATGGCGGCCTTTTCTCTCTATAAAATATAGGGGAATTATAGGGCATTTTCAGAGCGTTATCAAATAAATAATCCGATCGAAAATCAATATTTATAGAAATATTCGCGACTTCATCGGATATAAATTTGGGCGTTCATGCGTTCGCCCTGTCCGAGGTCCTCTTCCACGATCGTCCTGATTTCCTCTGCGATCTCCTGTGCCTTCCTCCTGCTGATCCCTGCCTCCGCCGCAGCGGCCATTATGTCCTTCATGCCGGGATCCCTGCCGTTTCCGTGGACCAGCGTGGCATGCTCTCCAAGAACTGAGCTGCTCCAGGTCAGATCATAGGCGGGCGAGAGCCTCCAGGCATGAGCAGTCTCATCATAGAGGAAGGAGAAATTATCCGAATGATCGTCCCGGTTATGGGCAAAGACATTGAAGCACATGCGCCGGTACATCTCCATGACCTCCCTGTGGCTTCCGGTCATGGCCCGGACGAGCCTCATTAGCGTGTCATAGTCAAGGCAGGGAAGGCGGTGGGATGTCTCAAGAAGCCCCGACACGGTCACAGAGTGAATCCTTCTCACGGTGCCGTCCGGCGCTCTTTCCCTGTCAAATCGTCTGACGCCGAAGAATCCTCCGCATTTCCCTGAGGGAAAGGGCCTGGTCTCAGGCACCTCAATCCCGCATCTCCGGGCGCAGATGGAATAGGCGTACTCCTCCTCTCCGATGTCAGGAGGATCTCTCAGCGAGGGAAACTTGATGATCCAGTCCTCCCCATTGACTGAGGCCAGGATTTTGGGCCTTGAGCCCCCTGAGGAGCCGCCCAGGCCGAAGAGCTCCTGAAGGCAGTCCGGGTCTGTGCCGTCCTGTCTCAGGACCTGCCGGCAGGCGTCAGAGATTCGATTAAGGTCCGTGAGCTCTGCCTTTTCCTCAGGACGCATGTCCGGCTTATAGCTGAGCGCTCCCGCTCCGGTGCTCCCGACAAGCGAAAGACGCTCAAGAGGGCCGTACTCCCTGGGGCTTCCGCCATTTCTCTGGATAATCCGGTCAGTGAGGAGCCGTCCCCAGCTCCCCGGGAGGCTGCCGCTGAACACTCCCGTCAAAGGGATCCGCGCCCGCGATGAATACCCGGTCATTAAGCGGGAGTGAGAGCGGGCTTATGGAAAAGCCGCTCCGGAGCCACTCCCCGTCATACTGAAACGCTGTCCTGTACTTCCCGTACGCCGTGATTCTTCCGACCGTCCTTCCCTGGAAGCGGACGGTGATTTCTCTGACTTTCTCCACGGATCACCTCATCGATGGACTCGGGCGGGATATCTGAGAAGAGCTTCAGGAGCTCCTTCTCAGTGCCGAGTGCAAGCGCGATTTTGCCAAGCGACAGGAGGGATATGTCGCCTGAGGTCTCGAAGCGCTTCACTGAGCCGAGGCTCACCCCGGAGAGCTCAGAGAGCCTCTGCTGGCTGATGCGGCGGCGCCGGCGCAAAGCCCGTACATTTGCTGCTATGGAGTGCCCGATTTCCTTGGGGGATGGCGGAAGCAGGGATATGTTGTTCATAGACAGTATATTATCCAAAAATGCGTTATTCTGCGTATTCTGGATAATATATTATCCGTAAATTCCATGCCGGAGCATACGGCGCGCCGGGCTGCCGTGAGGCAAAGAGCCTGGAACAGAGCGCGCGCGGATGCAAAAAAGGCGGCTCCGCGCCGCCCTTCACTGCTTCTGGGAAAATTATTTCTTCCCGTCAGATTCCGCCTGCTCCTTCATCCTCTGCAGGATCTCATCCTTCTCCTGCCAGCTCTCGCGGAGCCGGATCTGGAAGCTGTGCTTGAACTGCTTGTCGCCGGTGTAGTCGCCCTTCAGGTCATCCGTTATGGGGATTTCCCGGAGGCTGATGTAGATCCGCCCGAGCCTCCCGAAGAGCATGTCTTTAAAGGGGCTTTCCTTATTGTCCGGATAGTAGAGCGTAACGCTGATGATGCGGCTGAAGGTATTGAGCGATCCTATGGCGAGCGCGAGGCTCCCGGGCTTCGGCGTGAGGAGGTTCCGGTAAGGCGCGCCGCCCTTCTCCCTCTTCTCCTCGGTGAACCTGGTGCCTTCCGGGAAGTTTACGAATGTGGTCGGGATGTCCCTGAAGGTCTCGCAGATTTTCCTCGTGGTCTCGATGTCCCTGTTCCTGAGCTCCGGATGGCGGAGGAGATAGGCGGGCGGGTAACGGCGCATGAATGGCATGCCGAGCCCCCAGCAGGCGATGCCGACGAAGGGTACGTAGAGGAGCGAGTGCTTGAGGAAGAACTTGGGGACCGGCAGGCGGTTTCTCGTGATCTCCCCGATTACGAGAGTGTCGAGCCAGCTGATGTGGTTCGAGACGATAATCTGCGACGCTGACTCATCCTCTCCGATCTCCCCTGTGACATGCACCTCCGCGCGGGTGAAGAGCCTCAGCGTCAGGTGGTTGCCGTAAAGCCACCAGCCCATCAGGCGGTTGTTCACCCTGATGAGGGCTGACGCCGCACCCGGGCTCCAGAGGAGCGTGTACCTGACGCATGACACGATGAAGATGGTGAGCGAGATTGCAGCCGTATAGCTCGTCGCGAAGAGCAGCAGGAGCGGACACAGCAGCCAGCCTGGCAGGAAGGACAGCATGGGCGATCTTCTCCGATACAGTCAGATATGTATGCAGAACACCGTGAGATTTTATCAAAAATTTACACAGAGTCAGGCATTTTTTCAGCGCCTGTGCCGGATGGCGGGAAGCGTGAGGACGCCATGGGCCCTGAGAGGGGCTGTGTTTTTTGTGATATCCGGCAGATTTTTTATAGGGCCTGATTTAATCCGCCCTTCTCTGTTGGTGTTATGATCTCTCCCTGACAGAATTACAGTCTGCCGACCTGCCTTGTCATGACCGTACAGCGGTCTGGCACCGGACAGCCGCTACCGCGGCGTGACCGGCGCTTTGCACAAACCCGTCCGCAACCGCGCCCGGGGAGGCGGGATGTTGAATAATCAGCATTGCGAAGGCGCCCGCCGGAACCGGCGGATGTCTTCCTGCTCTTATTGAGCGCCGCGCCCGCTGGGGTAACGCAAGCCCCAGATGGGCGCATAGTTGATCAGAGACATTCCTGTAAGCCAGGATGTAAGTAAGGAAAGAACATGTCAACAACAGCAACAACAAAATATATCTGGTTCGACGGCAAGCTCGTCGACTGGGACAAGGCTCAGGTTCACGTAATGACCCATGCCCTGCACTACGGAACTTCCGTCTTTGAGGGAATCCGCGCATATGACACCCCCAAGGGCACCTGCATTTTCCGCCTGCACGAGCACATCAAGCGCCTCTTCAACTCCGCCTGGATTTACCAGATGGAGATCCCCTATACCAGACAGCAGATTGAGGACGCCTGCTGCGAGATCATCACCTCGAACGATCTGAAGGGCGGCTACATCAGACCCCTGGTATTCATCGGCAACGTCGGGCTCGGAGTAAATCCCCCGATCAATCCCGAGACCGGCAAGCCGGCTCCCTGCCAGGTAGCCATCGGCGCAGTACCCTGGGGCGCATACCTCGGAGAGGACGGACTGAAGAACGGCATTGACATCTGCGTATCCTCCTGGTCCCGCCTTGCACCGAACACCATCCCCACCGGCGCGAAGGCCGCAGGCAACTATCTTTCTTCCCTGCTGATCTGCAAGGAAGCACGCCGCAACGGCTACACCGAGGCCGTCTCCCTCAATCCTCAGGGCTACATCGCCGAGGGCTCGGGCGAGAACGTCTTCCTCATCCGTGACGGCGTCATCTACACCTCGACCATCACCTCCTCCATTCTGCCCGGCATCACCCGCGACTCCATCATCCATGTTGCCCGTGACCTTGGCTACGAGGTACGCGAGGAGTTCATCCCCCGCGAGGCTCTCTATCTTGCCGATGAGGTATTCATGTGCGGCACCGCTGCCGAGATCACCCCGGTACGCTCCATTGACCGCTACCAGGTCGGCGAAGGCCACCGCGGCCCCATCACCGAGAAGATCCAGAAGGAGTTCTTCAGGATTGTCCACGGCGAGGACGGCGACAAGAGAAACTGGCTGGTGCCTGTAAAGAAGTAAGTTCCGGCAGAGGGACTGTGCCGCGGAGCGCCCCCGTGTGAGGCCTGCGGCAGAAGGGCCCGGGCGGACTAAGATCCCCCGGGGCCCGGTGATACAATGCAGCAGGGAAAGGGAAAGCCTTTTGCCTACAGATTTTCAGCGCAGCCGCATGGGAATGTGCAGCCGCGCTTTTGTGTTTTTTTCAGGAGAATGCAATGCCAAGGAAGTATCGTTCGGCCACTTCGATTGAAGGCCGCAATATGGCTGGTGCCCGCGCTCTCTGGCGCGCTACCGGAATGAAGGACGGGGATTTCGGCAAGCCGATCATCGGCATCGCCAATTCCTTCACCCAGTTCGTTCCGGGACATGTCCATCTTCATGATATCGGACAGCTTGTTGCGAGGGAAATCGAGAAATGCGGCGGCGTAGCGAAGGAGTTCGACACCATCGCGGTTGACGACGGCATCGCCATGGGCCATGACGGCATGCTTTACTCCCTTCCGAGCCGCGAGATCATCGCTGACTCCGTGGAGTACATGTGCAGGGCCCATTGCGTTGACGCCCTGGTCTGCATCTCCAACTGCGACAAGGTAACCCCGGGCATGCTGCTCGCCACCATGCGCCTCAACATCCCCACCATCTTCGTCTCCGGCGGCCCGATGGAAGTCGGCGTTCCCCCGAAGCAGATCGGCGAGCACAAGGGGCTTGACCTCATCGACATCATGGTCATGGCCGCGGACAAGCACTACACCGACGAGCAGATCAATGACGCCGAGCGCTACGGCTGCCCGACCTGCGGATCCTGCTCCGGCATGTTCACCGCGAACTCCATGAACTGCCTTACCGAGGCACTGGGACTCGCCCAGCCCGGCAACGGCACCCTGCTCGCCTCCCACAAGGCCCGCCAGAAGCTCTTTGAGCAGGCCGGAAAGCGCATCGTCGAGATGGCAAAGCTCTACTACGAGCTTGACGACGAGACCGTCCTTCCCCGCTCAATCGCCACCAAGGCCGCCTTCGAGAACGCCATGTCTCTCGACATCGCCATGGGCGGATCGACCAACACCGTCCTTCACCTTCTCGCCGTAGCCCAGGAGGCAGGCGTTGACTTCACCATGAAGGACATCGACCGCCTCTCCCGCGTCGTTCCCCATATCTGCAAGGTCGCTCCCTCGACCGTCAAGTACCACGTGCAGGACGTTCACCGCGCAGGCGGCGTAATGGCCATCCTCGGGGAGCTTGACCGCGCCGGCCTCATCCACAAGGACGTCTACCACGTCTCCGGCAAGAATCTGGGCGACGTGCTCTCCCGCTACGATGTCAAGGGAAATGTCGCTCCTGAGGTCAGGAAGATGTACCTCGCCGCTCCCGGCGGAGAGCTCTGCAACGAGCCGTTCCATCAGGAGAAGTACTACGATGAGCTCGATCTTGACAGGTCCGAGGGCTGCATCCGCGACGTAGCCCATGCCTACAGCAAGGACGGCGGCCTCTGCGCCCTCTACGGCAATGTCGCCTCTGACGGCTGCATCGTCAAGACCGCCGGCGTCGACAAGTCGATCCTCACCTTCGAGGGACCTGCCCGCATCTTCGAGTCCCAGGAGGACGCAGTGAACGGCATCCTCGGCGGCAAGGTCAAGGCCGGCGACGTCGTCGTCATCCGCTACGAGGGACCGAAGGGCGGCCCCGGCATGCAGGAGATGCTCTACCCGACCTCCTACCTGAAGTCGGTAGGACTCGGCAAGCAGTGCGCGCTCATCACTGACGGACGCTTCTCCGGCGGCACCTCCGGGCTCTCCATCGGCCACGTCTCCCCTGAGGCCGCCTCGGGCGGCACCATCGGACTCATCGAGGAGAATGACCGCATCGCCATCGACATCCCGAACAGGAGCATTAAGCTCCTTGTGAGCGACGATGAGCTCGCGAAGCGCCGCGCCGCCATGGAGCAGCGCGGGAAGAAGGCGTGGAAGCCTCTGCACCGCGACCGCCAGGTATCCTACGCGCTCCGCGCGTATGCCTCCCTCGCCTCGAGCGCCGACAAGGGCGCCGCACGCGACCGCAGCAAGCTTGAGGAATAATTAGGAGTCAGAGCAAATGTCAGAACTGAAGCCGACCGGCGCAGAGTATCTGCGCAAGATCCTGCTTTCGCCGGTTTACGATGTCGCAGTGGTAACCCCGCTGCAGAAGCTCGAGAAGCTTTCCGAGCGCTTCGACAACACCATCCTCCTCAAGAGGGAGGATCTGCAGCCGGTGCACTCCTTCAAGCTCCGCGGCGCCTACAACAAGATCGCGCAGCTCCCGAAGGAGGCGCAGCAGAAGGGAATCGTCGCCGCGTCAGCAGGCAACCATGCCCAGGGCTGCGCCCTTTCCGGAAAGAAGCTGGGCGTCAAGGCCACCATCGTCATGCCGAAGTCCACCCCGGACATCAAGGTTGACGCGGTCAAGCGCTTCGGCGGCAACGCCGTGCTCTTCGGCAGCAGCTTCGACGATGCCTATGCCGAGGCAAAGCGCCTCTCCAAGGAGGAGGGGCTCACCCTCGTGCCGCCCTACGATGATCCCGACGTCATCGCCGGACAGGGCACCATCTCCCGCGAGCTCCTGAACCAGGACACCAGGATTACCCACGTGTTCGTCCAGGTCGGCGGCGGCGGGCTTGCTGCGGGCGTCGCGGTCTACCTCAAGCAGGTACTCCCCAGCGTCAAGGTCATCGGCGTCGAGGCCGAGGGATCCGCCTGCCTCAAGGCAGCCTGGGAGACCGGGAGCCCCGTTACCCTTGACCGCGTCTCGCTCTTCGCGGACGGCGTCGCGGTAAAGCGCATCGGCGACGAGACCTTCAGGGTCCTGAAGCAGAACCTTGATGACGTCATCACCTGCTCGAACGACGAGATCTGCGCCGCAATCAAGGACATCTTCGACGACACCCGCGCCATCGCGGAGCCGGCGGGAGCACTTTCCCTTGCCGGAATGAAGAAGTACATCAGCGAGCATGACATCCACAATGCCCGCATGGTAGCCATCCTCTCGGGCGCCAACCTCAACTTCCACACCCTGCGCTTTGTCTCGGAGCGCTGCGAGGTCGGCGAGAAGCGCGAGGGCATCCTGGCCGTCACCATCCCGGAGAAGAAGGGCGAGTTCCTCAAGTTCTGCAAGGTTCTCGGCAACCGCATGGTAACCGAGTTCAACTACCGCTACTCCGACACCGAGAAGGCCGAGATCTTCGTCAGCGTGCAGCTGCACGACGGCACGCAGGAGCTCAACCGCATCATCGGCGAGCTCAAGGCCTCGGGCTATGACGTCTTCAACATGACCGACAATATTGTGGCGAAGAACCATATCCGCTACATGATCGGCGGCCATGCCCCGGCATCGGTGAAGAACGAGAGGCTCTACAGCTTCGAGTTCCCGGAGAGGCAGGGCGCGCTTCTCGACTTCCTCAACAAGGTCGGAACCACCTTCAACGTCTCGATGTTCCATTACCGCAACCACGGCGCCGAGTACGGCCGCGTCCTCTGCGCGATGCAGGTTGAGGACGGGCAGCTTGACCTCTTCCAGAAGCACCTGAAGGAGCTCGGCTACCTGTGGTTCGACGAGACCGACAACCCCTGCTATAAGATGTTCCTCGCCCCTAACGCACAGTAAGAGGCGAAGTCCCATCAGGGGAAATGATGCCGGACGGCGCCGCCGCCCGGCCTTTTCGCGTTTAGGAGGGGAGGAAAGTGACCTCCCCCGGAAAATCAGCTCTCCGCTGCCCTATCCTTTCCGTATTGTTAACTGTGCACTGCCGGAATGGCGTTTCTCTGTCGTATAATCTAAAGAAATACTGTCTCCCGGCTTTCCGGGGGCATGCGGTTCAACCAGCCGGGGATTCCCCGGCGCAGCTAAGTGGAGGCCGGCGCTTTCCTTGCCGGTAGTTTGCTCATGACCAGCAGTAAGAAGAAGAACACCGCGCAGGCAGGTGCCGGCATCAAGCAGCCTGCTGACACGCCTGCCCTGAACGGGACGGAGAATCCGGCAGAGAGCAGCATTCCGGAAGTGAAGGCCGGCGCGCCGGAGGCAAAGCCTGCTGAGAAAAAGCCGGAGGAGCCGAAGGCCGCTGAGCCGGCACCGGAGGTGAAGGCTCCTGAGGCCAAAGAGCCTGCTGATGCCGGGAAGGCCCCTGAGGTGAAGGAGCCTGAGCCAGAGCCTGCTGATGCCGGCAATGCCCCTGAGGCGAAGGCGGATGACGCAGCCTCAGCTCCTGAGGAAGAGCCGGCGAAGCCCGCTGAGGAGAAAAAGCCGGAGCCGGAGAAAGCCGCCGCGGAGGAGAGGAAGGCCGCTGAGCCCGAAAAGGAGCCGCAGCCCTTCGGATCCGCCGGCCTCCGCGATGATCCGCCGTCGCCCAGGAGTGCCTCCGGAACAGGCGTGATTGCCCTCATTTCGACTGCCGTTCTGAGCTGCCTCATCGGCGGCGCCGTGTTCTACGGCCTGCAGATGCAGGGCATGCTCATCGAGCAGGACGCCAAAATCAACGCCCTTCACGGCACACTTGACCGTGCCAACGCCGGCCGGCTGTCTGCAGAGCGCGAGGTGTCATCCCTCAAGAACAGCATCAGGAGCGTGAACCATGGCTTCAGCTCCATCAGAAAGGATCTCGGGAAGCAGGCCGCTGCTGACGCGAAGCTCTCAAAGCGCATGGATGATATTGAGAAGAGCATCGCCGCAGTCGGGAACCGCGACAAGGTAAGCGAGGCGCTCAGGAGCCAGATTGAGTACTGGGAGATCGCCGAGGCGTCGTTCCTTGCCGACGCGGCGCAGAGGAAGCTGGTGCTTGACCATAACCCTGACGCGGCCCTGACCCTCCTCAAGGGCGCCGCCGGCATCCTGCAGGGGCTCGGGGACGAGGGCACCCTGAGCGCCAGGAAGGCCCTGGAGAGCGACATCGCGAAGGTTGCCGCCATGAAGAGGGTAGATCCCTCCGGCATCGTCATGAAGCTCGGCACGCTTGTCGACATGACCGGATCGCTTGAGCTCCACGGCTTTGAGGAGAACAGGCCTGACGCGATTGACGGCACGGACAATGAGCCATCGTCAGACATTTCGGAGTGGCGGCAGAACCTCTCGAGGTCCTGGAACAAGTTCCTCAGGAACTTCGTGGTGGTCCGCTACCGCGCCCCGGGCCGCGAGTACCGCCTCTCCCCGAACGGCGAGACGCTGGTGCGCGAGAACCTCAAGTCGCTGCTTCTCACCGCGAGCCTTGCCGTATCGCGTGAGAAGGACGCTGAGTTCAGGAAGAGCCTCTCGAGGATTGACTCGCTCCTCGGTGAGTACTTCGAGAAGGACGGCGCGCACGTGAAGGAGTTCCGCGCGGCCCTTGACGAGATCAGGCAGACCGGCGACATCACCTTCAGCCCGGAGGATCTCGAGAGCCAGAACATCCTGAGGAAGCTTGTAACAGCGCAGCGCCTCGATGTAGGCAGCCTTGCGGCCCTTGATGACAAGGGCAGCGCCGGCAAGACAGACGGAGGCAGATAATCATGCTGAGGCTGGTTCTGATTCTTGCCGTTATGATTGCGGCGATGGCATTCGCGCCGGTGTTTGTCGGCGGGCAGGGATACGTATCCATCGGGATCGGATCCTATGTCATCGAGACCTCAGTCTATACGGCCATTATTGTCATTCTCCTGTTCTACGTGCTGCTCTTTGCCATCGAGAGGCTCTTGAGGCTCATCTTCGGCATCCCCTCATTCCTGAGGCGCCGCCGCGCGAAGAAGGCGGAGAAGAGCATGCAGCAGGGCGCGGTCGATCTCCTTGAGGGCAGGTACGGCAAGGCCGGCAGGAACCTTGTGAGCCGGATCCCCGAGGAGAACCGTTCCGTGGTCAGCTATATCCTCGCCGCGAGATCCTCCGCGAGGGAGGGCAATGTCGAGCAGGCGCGCAGATACCTTAAGAGCGCAGTTGAGCTCAAGCCTTCCGCAGAGCTTGCCTGCGGCATGATGGAGAGCGACATACTCCTGGACAAGGGGCTTTATGAGGACTGCGGCAGGGTGCTAGGCTCCCTCTCGGAGAAGTACAGCGGCGAGCCGGTGTTCCTCCTCAGGAAGTCGGTGCTTGCCGAGAAGCGCGATGACGCTGACACCATGCTCAGCATGCTGCCGGTTCTCCGCTCAAAGAAGGTCTTCCCGGAGCAGAAGCTCCATGAGATGACTCTCCGCGCCTCGATGCTCAGCCTCGATGGCATCGGCGAGGAGAAGAAGGTCTGGTCCCTCATGAAGTCCCTGCCGCGCGCCGAGCGGTCCCAGCCTGACGTGATAGCCCTTTTCGCCGGCAGGTTCGTGAAGCTTGGATGCCTTGAGCAGGCCGACAGCCTCATAGTCGGAGGCCTTAAGAAGGAGAGGGGCAGCGAGAAGTACCTGAGGCTCTCTGAGGAGGTGTTCCGCCTGCGCGCCGCGCTCCCGGGCACACTGAAGCGCCTCAGAAAGGACTTCCCTGACTCTGACAGCGTCCCCGCTGAGGTCCTGAAGGCCGAGGGCGCCATCCTTGAGGCGTCAGGCGAGCGCGATGACGCCAGGATAATCTACGAGCGCATCCTGAAGGGCGGGCAGGATCACGAGGTCGGGCTGAGGCTTGCCGCCATCCTCGAGAACCAGAGGCTCTTCGAGAAGGCCGTAACGCTCTACCGGAGCGGTCAGGCGAAGAGCTGATTCAAGGATTTGTCCGTAAAGGGGCCGGGATTATTCCCGGCCTTTATTTTTTCCGGATTTGCATAAAGCCCGGGCCTGTCAGCAGTCAGGTGAGAAGGGCATCCGTCCGGATGCGCTGCGGCGTATTTTTGTGACACTGCTCAATAAATGAACTTTTTCCTGCCGGTTTTCTGAATATGTGAGGTGCGGCAAAAAAATTCCCGTAACCAGTTATTGCTGCAGGCAGACAACGAGACCCGCCTTTCTGACAGCGGTCATAAGGCAGAGGATCGCAGGGAGTCATAAATCTCATTTTCAGGCGCATTCTGCCGTATAGGATATTTTGCTGTTCTATTCCGGGTAACCCAATCCAGTTCCTACACTTCGGTATTGTTTACAGCCCCCGCCGCCTCAAATAGCATTGCCTTGTTACTATTCACAGCCGTCCTGTAGGCATGACTAGCCAGGCGGGCATAAGCCCGCTTCCAGACAGGGTTTGACCGGACCTGTGCGCCTGAAGGAGTGCG
>ONIT01000062.1 GCA_900317945.1 uncultured Pseudomonadota bacterium | reverse complement strand
TGCTGAAACTGCGGGATGATCCCGAACTTGCGATCACAGGAATCATCAAGTACTGCAAAATTGCAGTCTCGGATGCCGAGGTTCGTGCGTAGGCCCTGATAGAAGTTAGTTGTATGTCACATAATAAATAAATAATTTTTGACCATTTTTTCATGATGAATTATGCTCTTAACCTAGGGATTTTACATGGTTACCAAAATACAGTGTTTATGAGGAAATCCGAGGCTGGTTTCCCAGTTGTTGAAGGCACTGCAGTTAGAGAGACCTTTTGACTTGGAGTGGCAGATGGAAGTATTGAAGGAGAAGCAGAAATGCTCTCCAGAATCCGTTTCGGCAGCCGGATTTACATTAATAGAAATTATGACAGCGCTGATTGTTGTCGGAGTCCTGGCTACAGTGGCTTTTCATTCGTATTCAAGATACAAGGAGAGCAGCCAGTTCGAAACCTACTCGTATAACATGGTGCTGGGCCTCAACAGGGCACGGGCCGAGGCTCAGGCGCTCTCGAGGAAGGTCAGGCTCTGCGCAGGGTTCAGGACCATGGTTGATGACCTCAGGAATCCCCAGAAAGCAGAAAATGCTCCATGGACCCAGTGCAAGGTCGAAGGAAGCGACTGGAAATTCGGCTGGTATCTTGTATCCCGCACTCCTCACGGCGGTTACGTGCCGGAGGTGGTAGAGATGAAGCCTATGGCCGGCAGGTATCCGATGAAGGCATCACGCGGCGCACTGGGCTACACATTCTCATCCAATGGCAACATAGAAAGCATTGACTCAAGCGCTGGCACTGCAGATGGAAGCCTGCCTGTACTTATCGGAGCAGTAAGCGTGAAGAATTCGGTATGCAAGTTTGTCTATGCCCAGACTATGGGAGACATAGTGCGAGGGGAATGCGAGCCTGGCACCTGCGGCAATGCCAGCGTTGCTGTAAACGGGGGGTCGAAACAGATTGATGCCTCAAAGGTCTGCTCGGGGATTTAGAATATGAAAAAGTCGTTAAACAATAAAGCCTTTGTGAATTTCAGCAGTCTGTCATCCGAAAGGGGATTCAACCTGATTGAAGTTCTTGTTGCCATGATGCTCATTTCGATGGCGCTGTTTGCCATCTGCTCGGTGCTTGTCTTCAGCTCCAGCACTATGCATTCAGTCAGAAAGGAGACTTCTGTCACCCAGGGGCTCGGAGCACTTGAACAGATGCTTTCGTCACAGAACGATGCGCTGGTGCTCATCGCGCGCCATGGCAACATTTCTGACGCTGCGCAGCAGGATGCTTTTACCGTATACAACAGCTCTTGCGGATCCGATATAAGCAACAGCGCCAAGAATCAAAACGCCTACGGAACTGCCGCCATTGCTGAGATTAAGAATGTTCTGAAGACGTGGTTTAACCTGGTCCAGAGCGGAAATCCTGATGCGAAGCTGGCCTTTTCGGTAACGGTAACACCGACAGAGCTCCGCACCCTGGCGGGGAATGTGATTCCGGGTACTCCGAATTACAAAAAGGCCTGGGGGCCTCTGGTCGTTGATGCCGTTCTCGTCCAGTCTGTCAACGGGGAGTGCCCTGCGCTTTCCAATGGGGTTGTCAGCGATACGCAGCTTGATAACATTTCAGCTGCAATAAAATCAGAAGCCCTGGGCAACGGAAGCTCTGCCGGACAGGGGGCGGGAGGCTCGGGAAACCAGGCCGGTTTTGACTATCAGAAGTCCAGAATAGTGATTGAATACGAGTATTGAGGCAGCCTGATGAACACAAGAATGAATATGAGGACATCTCAGAACGGCTTCACCATAGTTGAGCTGCTTATTGCGCTTGGAATTGCGCTTATCATTGTCCTGGGACTGTATGCCTTCCTGGTCGATACACAGAGGTCATACCTGAATGTGGCCAGCAATGATCAGAACAACAGACGCTCAAAGAATGCTGCGACGGTCACCCAGAACTTTCTGCAGCAGGCAGGCTTCGTCAATTATCTTAATCTCTACAAGGGCAAAGGCCTCGATAACGGCGACTCGTCAGTCTGCAATGGCAAATGGACCTATCTCTGTATTGTCAACACAGGCGATCAGCAGTCAGATGTCTATATAAGGTATTACGGTTCAAGCAACTCGGATTCCTATCCGCAGCAGAACTTCCAGGCACTTCAGAGCCTTAAAAATTCAGGCGGTGATCCTGATGAGCCGGACAAGAGAATGTATGACTGCTCCGGAAGGTTCATCGGAAACGAGCACATTGTTACTGAGAGGCTTTTCCTTGACGGCAGCAGCCTTAACTGCCAGATTGTTGAAGACCGCTGCCCGGGCGGCACCTGCGCGGAACAGCTTACCGGCAGGACTTATCTGATTGAGCGCAATATCGAGAGGTTTGTGGCCTTCGGTGCTGAATGTGAGGATGAGAAAGCAGCCGACAGCCCGGACGGCACAGTACTCATGAGAAGGAAGTGCACAGCCAAGGCGCCTTCCCAGATTTCAGACTGGACTGCGGTGGGTGCTGTTAAGTTCCTCCTGGTGCAGGCAGAGGAATCCGGTCAGAAGGTTATAAAGCCGTCTGAGGGAGAGAAATTCGAACTGTCGGATATCCCCGGCGCAGAGATGACCTATCAGGCGCCTGCTGACTCCAAAGTCAGGAAAATGCTTGGCGGAACGGTTTATCTGAGGAACTATCTGAGGAACAAGTGATGAGAAAACAGAAAGGTATAGCCCTCGTTGCCGCCCTGGGCGTTATTATTGTCGTAGGTATCATCAGTGCGTTCGTCTGCCGCGTTGCTGTGGTCAGCAATAAGGTGGCAAACCGCGGCGGCATAACTCTAGAGAGCCGCTCGAATGCAGAGTCAGCAATGAATGCCGGGTATATGGCGCTCTCTAAAAGAATCGACCAGATAGAGACTGCCGCGGATGCCACGAAACCGGATGATATTATTTACGATAAAAGGCAGTACTGCAGCGGAAGCAACAGGGAGACCTGCCTCTGGTGGCAGTACGATACTGACAGTGATAACCCGGACAAGTCAGCCAGGGGTGAAGAATTCAACGGCTGGATTCCGGATAAGGCAGACAACACAGGAGAATGGCACGTGTTTGACCTCTTTGACACAGTAAAGGATACAGACGGAAAACCTCTGTTTAAGAAAGGTGAGGCTCTTTACCGTATCGAGATGGTTGACGGCCACCCCAAGCAGAATGCCTCTGACGTCATCTGCAAGCAGTGGTTCAGGATTACCTCACGCGGGCTTGGCTACGGCGGCAGCAGGAGCTACATTCAGGCACGGGTAAGGGTTCCATGGGCTTGCGATCAATCATCTGCTGACGTAAGCAAGGGGATACCGGATGAAGAGTCTGAGACAAAGCAGTTTTAACGGAAAGAACGGCAGTTGGACATGAAAGATAAAATTTTCAAAATGCGATCTGGCAGAGGCTTTACCCTCCTTGAGGTTCTGGGCGTTGCCACGATGGTGTCAATACTTGTTCTGATTTCGATTCCTGCCTATGGCAAGTACGCAGCCCAGGCCATGCGTGCGAACATGCAGACCGAAATGTACCGCCTGCAGCAGCAGGAGGAAAGGTACTTTTCCCAGAAAAAGGCGTATTTTGCCGGAGTTTCAAATGTGAAGGGCAAGTGGGCGGCGCATTACCAGCTCTGTGCAGTCGGCCTTGACGAGCGCTCTGACAGGCCGTCATCGTGCGATGCAGCCGGAAATGGTGATTACAGCTATTACGCTATCCTGGCAATTCCCACGAGCCAGAGGCAGAAGTCGGATGGCTGCGGGATGCTTCTTCTCGGCGGTGCTGGTGAGAAGCTGGTGAAAGACGAAAGTGACAGTGAATGGAAAGTATCAGGAAATTGTTGGTAAGGTGCATAGTATGAAATTCAAACTTAGGAAATGCATTGCCGCATCTGTTGCGGTTATGGCTGTTGCTGCCGTTCAGTCGGTTTATGTCTCGGCAAATGCTGCTCCCGGAACTACAGACATTCCGATTTCAGACAAGCCGCTCTTCATCGGAGCAAACAGCCTCCCTGTGCTCGTAATGCTTGTGCTCAGCCGTGATCACTCGATGTATTCCGAGGCGTATACCGATGCGTCAGATGTCGACGGCGACGGCAAGCTCGATTATTACTTCAAGCCTGAGATCAATTACTACGGTCTTTTCAGGTCTGACGTATGCTATCAGTACAAGTCAGGCGTTTTCGAGCCCAAGAAGGCCGCCGAGGTAGGTAAGTCCAACGGAGGGCTCTTCAGCTACTGCGACGGCACCACATGGAACGGAAACTTCCTCAATTATGTGACAACCTCAAGAATGGATGCCGTCAAGAAGGTGGTTATGGGCGGCGAGCGCGTCAGCCTTACCGGCGATCAGTCGGTCATCCGCCATTCATGGATCCCGTATGATGCTCACAGCTGGGGAAAGAGCTTTGTAAACGACTATTACACCAGCGAGAAGGGATATAACCCTGCGGTCAAGGTAAACAATTTTGTCCCGAGCAGCGAGCTGAGCATCGGCCAGGGCTCTGACAGCTTCGGCGGCGCCTTCTTCGGCGTGAAGAACTATGATGTCATGATCGGCATTCCTCAGACGATGAAAATCGGCTCCATGGATGAGTACGGCAGCAAGAGCAGCGATACCGATAGAACGGCGTACATGAACAAGCACGCCTGGATTTGGAACTGGGCGAGCCGTGAAAGCGGAGACGGAATTCTCGAAGGGAAGGCAGACGGGGCGTCAGGTACTTACAATATTTCCTCAAAAGGCTATACGGTGCAGGTCAGGCCGTGTGTTGATGATGAGGAGCTGCGTGACAAGGCTGCCTGCCGCAAATATACCGACAAGTCTGGGAATTCAGTATATATGCCCTCCGGCCTTATCCAGCAGAGGATAGCGCAGGGCGCACCTGATTTCGGTCTGATCACTTCCGGCTTCGAAGGCGGAAGAAATATCGGCAAGGGCTATATCAGGGGACGCATGCATGATGCGTCAACCGAGATAGATCCCGAGACAGGAAGGATTCTTATTAACCAGCAGGACTGCTCAAGCGGCGGATACTGCGATGTTCTTCCGACCATAAACATGCTCGGCGCCGGTTATTTCGACAATGAGCGGAGCCTGTACTGGGACAGCTGCAAAAATGACAGATCCAGCAAGTTCTACATGAAGGGCGAGACCTGCCCGATGTGGGGCAACCCTATAGGTGCCATGCTTTATGAGAGCTACAAGTATTTCAACGGCGAAGCTGGCAGCACGCAGGCCGGCATGGCCGCTGACACTCTCAAGCATAAAGTCAGCAAGGACGGCAGCACAGAAAGTATCCCCATCAGCTATGCAAAGAATACCGATGCTCCGTGGGACAACTATAACAAGGACTGCCAGAATGCAATAAACCTGGTGCTGAGCAGTGAGGACAACTCATTCGACGAGACTTACAGTAAGAAGCATACCAGAACTGATGACACCCAGAAGCTGCTTCAAGACATAACCTCTATGGAGTTGAAAAACCCCAACAGCATGCTCAATCTCAGCTCCAGCAAGAAGTTCGTAGTCGGCGGCATATACAACAAGGATTACGGCTGGAAAGGGGGCAACACGACAGCCAAGTGGGCGGATCTCCCCACCCTCAAGCCTGTAACAGGCCTTCAGGATGTGTGGGGAATTGCTCCTATCGGTTCAGAGGCAGAGGGTACCTACTTCGCGGCGGCGGCGGCTTACTCAGGCGTGAACAAGCAGATTAAGGGCACCAAGAACTACCTTAAGACCTCGGTTGTCGCCATGGCGCCAAGCCTTCCCCGCTTCAAGATTAAAAATGCAAAAGGCCAGATGGAAATCGTTCCCGTATGCGTGACTCCGAACGGCAACAGAAATGCGAATGAGTATAACATACCATACCTCCAGGTTTGTGCTCCAGTTGATTTCTACATGGACTACATACATTACGATGACCATTCAAATCCGGTTGACATGTCTTTCCGTATCAATTTCGAGGATACCGAGAGCGGAAAGGACTACGATGAGGATGTCATCGTACAGTACCATATGTGGTTTGACAACAAGGATCCCGCCAAGGCCTATGTAAGCGTCAGGGGCTTCTACTCAGACGGCTATGCCCCGCAGCACTTCGGGTATACTGTTACGGGCGTCCAGAATCCTGACACGTTCATCGACATGGCGAAGTCAACCAACGGCGACAGAGGAAGGCTGCAGGAGTTCAACCTTATCCATGACAGCAATCTGGATCAGGCTACCAACAAGGACTACGGCTATGACACTCCTGTAATCGTCAGGGAGTCGTTCAACGGCAAGCTTCTCTACCAGAACCGTGATTTCGATTACGACGGCACAAAGCGCAAGGCAGATGAATTTCCCACCTGGGAAAATCAGCGTAATGTTGCCCTCTGCAGATCCTATAGTGAAGTGCAGCGGGGTCTCATACCCCTTATCAGGGGAAAGCACTCTGATCCGGTCAAGTGCATGCCTGAGGTAATCCGCACGTTCAAGGTCACCGGGGATGCGGATCCCGCGTTCCTCGAGCCTCCTGTCCTTCTTGCCGCAAGGTACGGACAGGATAAGGATCCTGACTATTCTTCTGAAAAGCTCAACATAACCACTGGTTTCTACGAGCCGAAGAATTATTTCTATGTAAGCAACGCGTCAACCCTTGCCTCCCAGATCGACAAGGCTCTCTCGGAAATCAGGAAGGACACCGCAAAGCATGTCGGATCATCCGCAGCGTTCTCCAGCAACGATCTGTCCGGCAGGAAGGCCAGCTATTACCGCGCTAACTTCGAGGAGTCTTACTGGACCGGAGATATTGTCAGCTACCAGGTAGTCAACGGCGTCATATTTGCCGATGATAAGTACATCAACTGGAAGGCCGGTGAGCAGCTTGCCCAGCAGTATAAAGACAGGCGCAATATCTTTATTACTGACAAGGACGGCAATCTGCACCTCTTCAGTGTGTGCAAAGGCGGTGCGAATGCCGACAACAGCCTTGACTGCATGGATGATGAGAGCTATGCGGCCATAACCGCAAGGCTCCGCACCGAGTACGCGTTCACCGCAGGCTCTAAAGCCGAGATTGACGCTGCAAAAGAGTTTGTCAGCTATATGTACGGCGACAGGTCGCTTGAGACCACCGAGCAGGGAGAGAATCCTGCGTCAGTCAAGGAGAAGGTAGCGCTTCTGGGATATCCTGCAACCTTTAACGGCTTCAGGAACCGCGGCGAGACCGGCTCGCTTTACGGCGATATCCAGGACTCAACCCCTGTTTACGGCAAGACCGCAGGCGGTCTCGGCTTTGTGGTATTCGGCGGCAACGACGGCATGATTCATGTCATCAGCGACAAGACCGGAGAGGAGCTGTTTGCGATCATTCCTCACACCATTGCTGTAGACGGTGATGCTGAGCTGCCCTCGAGCCCTATTGTCGAGTATGCCATCCCGGGATATTCGCACCGGTTCATGGTTGACGGCACTGTCAGGGTTTTCTCGTACGAGACCGTGTACCAAGGGAATCCCAAGACTCACGTACTTGCTCTCGGCACATACGGCAAGAAGTTCAGGGGAGGCTATGCCCTTGATCTCAGCAGCCTGTCAGCAGTCGCCGATTCCAGCGGCAAAGCAAAGAAGGTCACCAATCCTGACGATATTCAGAAACTGTATAAGTGGGGATTTGATGCTACCACTTCCAACAAGCTTGTAGGCTGCATGCCCAGGGCCCCGCAGCTCTTCCTGCACAAGACCGACACCAATTCGTCCCGTGTCTATGCGGTTTACGGCAACGGATATAACGCTCCCGGGGATGATGAAGGCAATACCTCAGCGCTTCTTATTGTCGATGTGCTGAAGGGCAAGTTTGTCAACAACATTGTGGCTAAGGATTCGTCACTCACCGCGTCGCTTCCTGTATATGCCGGGACGTACAAGAACGGCATGGCAGAGCCTACCATCTACGACTCCGACAGCGACGGTTATGTGGACTATGTCTACGCCGGTGATCTGGACGGAAACCTGTACAGGCTGAACATCGCGAGCGACAAGAGCCTTGACAGCAGCTCCGCAGGTGCCGTCTCTGCTGATGACCTTCACAGGATAGCTGTATCCTATGACTCCAAGAATCTGAGGCAGAGCATTACCACTACTCCTGCGGTAGGGGTCAATCCTGATGCCGAAAGCGGTCATCCGAGCGTTTACGTCAGCTGGGGTACCGGAAGGTTCCTTGTTGCCGAGGATGGTCTTCTGACGGACGCGAAAGGCACTAAGATCTCACGTCCTATCCATTCGCTCTACACGATAGTTGATGACTTCACCGCATCGCCTGCTGCCCTGACCAGGGACAGTGAGGGTGTCTCCGTTACCCAGACCAAGTACGATGAGGAGGCCAGCACGGCCAATGGATCCGAAAATCCTGCCGTGAGAAAGATCTCCTTTGTTAAGACTTCTCCCAAGGGGACCGACTTCAAGGGACTGGTAGTTGATCTCATGCCCATAACTTACAAGGATGGTCGTGAAAAGAAGGTTAACGAGGCTGAGATGGTTATTTCCAATCCTCAAAGAAATGACAGGAAGTTTGTCGTCAATACCAATTCACCGACGTCGGATCCCTGCAAGAGCAGTGCACAGGGCTATCAGTACGAGCTTGATCTGTACGCACTGAAAAACCTGAGCACCCAGGATCAGCCCAGTGACTACCGTTCCGGAGATTACGGAGATCATCAGAAGAACTTCGGAGGCCTCGCAACTGACGTTGTGATCACCACGACAAGATCCGACGGCGAAGTGAAGACCACTGCCATGACAAACGTTGACGTAGGCGAAAAGGAAGGAAAGGCGAAGACAAGCGGCAAACTTGAAGGAATTGAAGATACACCTCTCACCAGCGAGCCGTTCAGGCTGGAGTCATACCAGTACATTCTTGACAATGAGACTCCCTGGTAAGCAGCAAGTCTGACTGAATCCCGGCCGAGTTTTGTAAGAAACTGAGGCCTTCCGAGCAAAGCCCTCCTCACGGAGGGCTTTTTTCTGCCATGGTGAATCACGAGGGCGCCAATTCTTCACAGCCCTGAGCTGCGCGTCTGCCCAAAGTCATGACCTGACATGGAAGTTCCAGCCGGCAGATCAGTATGTATCTCCGGTTCGTTCGGAGCCATGAAATAATTTTCTGAGAAAGGAAGTCTGACTCCTGTGCTGGGGCTTCAAATCCGTGAGGCCTGGATCAGGACTGCTTTGGGGATTTCATGCCTGACGGGCTCCTCCGGGGCGGAGAAGTGTGACCCTCAGTCTGTGCAGGCCTGATTTCTCAGAGGCTCAGCATGAAAGTGCAGGGACCTTCGTTGACGAGCGACACCCTCATGTCCGCGCCGAAGCGCCCGGTCTCAACGCTGCCGCTGAACTGCTCCCTTGCGTAGGCAACGGTCCTGTCGTACAGCACCTTTGCCTCATCCGGGCGCATGGCATTGTCAAATCCGGGCCTGTGCCCGCGGCTCAGATCCGCCGCCAGGGTGAACTGCGAGACAAGAAGGAGCGATCCGCCGTGCTGCGTGATATCCAGGTTGAGCTTCCCGGCATTGTCCTCAAAGATTCTCATTCTGATGATTTTGTCGATGCTTTTCCTTGCGGTTTCAAGGCTGTCGCCTTTTTCGTAGCCCAGAAACACAAGAAGCCCCTCACCTATCTGTCCTGCTGTCTCGGCACCTACTGTGACGCTCGCGCTGCTGACGCGCTGAATTAAGCTTTTCATGATATTCCCTCAGTGTACGGCAATATGATAACAGCCCGTTCAGGCGGATGCCGCCGTTTTCGCAGGTCCTGTTACTGACTTCAGTTAAGCACAAGAGCATCCCGCAGCGCACAGGAAAGTCAGCAATAAGGCCTCAGTGCCGTGATGCAGCTTCCGCTCGTGGTCGGCATGCTGTTGCCGGCACCTTATAAGCCGCTGTTCATCAGGGAAAAACAGAGACAGTGCTTCATGACATCCGCTGCGGCGCTATAATCTGCGGCGGCATTTTCTTTTCGGGAGCTTTTATGAAAGACAAAGCAGCAAGTTTCCTGTGTCTTGCCCTGATCGTGGTCCTCGGGGCTTTCTACAGCTTTACGCTTCTGCGCTCTCATCTTGAGTCCCCGAAGGTCAGCACGATGTATGAGAATTACTACATCAGGAAGAACCTCAGGAACTACAATGTAAACCAGACACAGATCTACATCCCGGGGACGGCTTTCGACATGACCTTTGAAAGGGCGTGGATCCTGTCCCGCGACGGCTGGTCAATCCCCGAGAGCAATGGCTCCGGCACGGTGTTCAGCGGAAAGGGGAGCCTTGTCTTCGGACTCTACTATGTCCCTGACTCGCTTACCATGAGGGCAGACATTGCCGTTTCCGAGCCGGCGGTGCTCAAAGTGAAGTCAGGCGGGACGGAGAGAGTGCTGAAGTTTCCTGAAAAAGGGCATTACCTTCTGGAGACCGATCTTGATGTCTCGGATATGACCAACGACTACAATGCCCTAAACCATGTTTATCTTGAATCGGATAAAAGTATAATATTTTACAGGCTGTCTCTCGACTGATAGTCCTGACAAAGCTGAATGATGAGTGAAAACGGCGGGCTATTATGAAAAAAGATTATCTTGTTTCGATTATTGTTCCGGTCTTCAATGAGGAGGTCTCAATCGCCCCTTTCATGAAGGAGCTCGACAGGGCCCTTGAGCCTATTCATGATCACCTCGAGATCATCTTTGTCAACGACGGCAGCAGGGACAATACGGTTGCCGAGGTCAATAAGGTCATCGCGGCTGACAGGCGCGTCTCGCTGGTGAACTTCTCAAGGAATTTCGGCAAGGAGCCGGCCCTTTCCGCGGGGCTCAGGGTCGCTGACGGTGATTTCGCGGTCCCGATGGACGTGGATCTGCAGGATCCTCCTGAGGTTGTGCTTGAGTTCCTCAAGAAATACGAGGAGGGCGACGGCAAGTACGATACCGTTTACGGCCTCCGGGCAGACCGCAGCGAGGACACCGTGATGAAGCGCTTCTCTGCGGAGTGGTTCTACCATGTGTTCAACTTCATGAGCTCCAAAACCAAGATCCCGGTAAATGTCGGCGACTTCCGCCTGATTGACCGCAGGGTTATTGACACCATCAACAAGCTTTCAGAGAAGCAGCGTTTCATGAAGGGGCTTTTCGCCTGGGCAAGCCACTCATCCTGCGCAGTCTCGTACAAGCGTCCTGAGCGCGTAGCCGGCTCCTCCAAGTTCAACTTCTGGAAGCTCTGGAACTTTGCCCTTGACGGCATATTCAGCTTCTCAAGCATCCCGGTCAGGATCTGGAGCTATGTCGGGCTCTTCATCTCGAGCCTCGCCTTCCTCTACATGATCATCATGATCGCGAAGACGCTTTATTTCGGCATTGACGTTCCGGGCTATCCTTCAATCATGTGCGTGGTCCTGTTCCTCGGCGGAGTGCAGCTCATCTCCATTGGTGTCGTCGGTGAGTACGTCGGCCGAATCTACTATGAGGTAAAGGGCAGGCCGCTCTATGTGATTGACGGCGTGTCCGGCCGCCTTTCCGCAACCCACGAGAGTGACGGAAGCAGGAAAAAAGAAGAGCCCGCCGGCACAGCAGACAAGTCAGGGAGCAGCGAGACCAAATGAGCTCACCTGAAGAAAAAATCAGCGCAGGGGCACAGCAGGCTGCCCCTGCCGGAAAGTTCCCCTTTCTCTCATCCGCCTCGCTGATGCGCTTCATCAGGTTCTGCATCGTTGGAGGCCTCGCGACGGTGGTGGACCTCGGGATCTGCTTCTGCCTCATCCATTTCGTGGAGTCCCTGTCGAGGCATGAGGCGATAGTCGCGACCATCGGCTTCATCGTGGCATTTTCGGTATCCTATGTCGGGCACCGCTATTTCACCTTCAGGAAGGGCGGCAGCGTCATCAAGTTCTTCGGGGTCTCGGTATTCTCCTACCTCATCAGGATCCTGATCATCAACGTGCTCACCGCCTTTGACATAAGAGGATTCCTCCCGATATTCATCGCCGCAGTATCGGTGGTTTTCGTGACCTATTTCCTGTCGAAGTTCATGGTGTTCAAGGGAACAGACCAGAAAAAAGAGGGAGGCTCCGTCAGCAATGCAGAATGAGCAGCCTGCGGCAGAGGCCGCAGCGGGCAGCGCCTGGCTTAAGTACCGGTATCTGATAGTCATCCTCTGCGCCTTCACCGCAAGCCGGATCCTCTTCTACTTCATCGGGCTGATGGGCTACATCAACTTCGGCTCCGGCGACGCGCTTACCCTTGAGGGCATGTTCAACATGTGGGACAGGACGGCTGACGCGTTCTGCTCCTTTGACTGCTACTGGTACTCCACCATCGCGCAGTTCGGCTACGACAACTATCCTCACGGACTCACGACCGGGCATGCGGCGAACTGGGCATTCATGCCGGTTTACCCGGGGCTCGCGAGGCTGCTCTATGAGCTTCTAGGCATATCGATCCTTGATGCCTTCTACCTGATCTCGAACGTCTGCTTCCTCGTGGCTCTTGTCTTCATTGCGAAGTGCTTTCTCCTCAGGGGCGTTCCTGACTACAAGATCTACTTTGTAATCTTCTTCATGTGCTTCTGCCCGTATGAGGTGTATTTCATTGCGCCTTATACCGAGTCGCTGTTCCTGATGCTGACCTCGATGCTCTTCTACTATTCGTACAGGAGGCTGTGGCTTCTTGCGGCGGTATGCGGATTTTTCATGACCGGGACCAAGGTACTCGGGGTAATGTCGGTATTCGTGATATTCATCGAGGCGGTCAGGGCATACGGAATAAGGAGCTTCCTGCGGCTCGAGCTCCCAGCCATGAAGTCGCTCCTCGCGGTGTTCATTGTGCCGATGCCGTTCTTCCTTCTGATGACCTTCTATTACTACTATATCGGCGATTCAGAGGCGTTCAAGAACATCCAGTTCGCCTGGGGCAGGGTTATCGGGAACCCGTTTGACTACTGGCTGAGCGGCCTCATGACCGGCGGGCGCAAGACCTACATGGCGATAAGCATCGTTGTCGGCTACCTGCTCACCTTTGTCCTCCTGTGGCGGAGGCTCTGGGCGGAGTTCGTCTTCATGATCATCTGCTGCACTGTGCCCATACTCACCAGCATCAACACCTTCCCGAGGTACCTCTTCGGCCTGTTCCCGACCTATATCGCGCTCTATGAGATCGTGAAGAGAAACTCAGTGCTCAGGTACATCCTCCTGACCATTGGGGCGGCGGCAGCGACGTACTTCACCGTGGCCTGGGTGAATTCCAAGTTTTTTGCCATATAGGTCCAGGGCTGTTTTTCATGTGCTATAATTTTAGAGGTTGTTTCAGCATCAGCACAGGTTTGACAATGTTGAAAAATAGGAATCACGGACTTTGCCTGCTCATTGCGGCCGCGGTCCTTTCTTCTTCAGCACTGAGTGGCTGCAAGATCCTGGACTTTTCCACAGGCAATGAGACTGCAGAGAACGGTTTCGGATACCTGAGGGCTCTCAGCAAGCCTGCTGATCTCCGCATCACCTCTAAAAACAACCTCAAGTTTACCCGCACCTACCGGGTGGATCTCTCGAAGACCAACTCGGAAGTCGAGCGTCCGGTCGGCGATCAGATCGATATCAGAAGCCCCATCCAGCTCTACAGCAGCGTTCCGAACTCCTATGTTGCGAACGACGGCAACCTCTCGACCGTATGGCTCAACGATATCACACCGGGCTCGGATGAGTACCTGAACCGCGTGTGGAATGAGGTGCTGGGCTTCCTCCACCGCCGCGGGATCGGGATTGAGAGCACGAACCTGGGGGAGAGGAAGATTTCCACCGACTGGTTCGTAACCGACACCGTCATGCAGGCCTACACTCCCGTGAAGGCGAAGGACGATGAGAGGTACGCCAGGCAGAAGTACAACATCTACGTTGTTCGTGACTACCGCGAGCATAAGATCGGCATCTCGGCAGAGCTCACCAACTTCAAGCTCTTCGAAGGCGAGAACCGCCTCAATGTCAGGATGGATCAGTTTGCCATGAACAGGTACACCAGATCCTTCATCAACCAGATCATGGCTGACTATGAGAGGCAGACGGATGAGGAGAGGGAGCGCGCCCGCACGGAGATCGAGATTTCCATGCTTGAGGGCGACAACGGAGTCCAGGGCTGGGAGGTCGGCGCGTCATACGACACGGTCTGGGATGTCCTCCTCCGGATGCTCCCCGAGTACGGATTCAAGATCTCCGAAAGCGAGAAGATCCGCGGCTCGATTATCGTGAGCTATGATGAGCCCAGCGCCTCATTCTGGCGTGAGAAGGGCATTGATCCCTTCGCCATCGACGAGGACGACTACCGCATTGAGGTCGGGCTTGCAGAAGGCAAGGCTACCATACAGTTCTATGACGATGACAATGAAAGGCTGCCTCCTGAGACTGTCGAGAGGCTCTATTTCAGGTTCGCCAATGCGCTCGCTGACTCCCTGAGGCAGAGCACGTCCAAGACTGTCAGGGTGTCGGGCAGGTAAGGTTTTTAAGGGAAGCGGGCATGCTGCTCGTTTCCAGTGTTATGTTAACCGGAGTTTTTAAATGGAAAAGAAAGCTGAACTCTATCGCGGTAAGGCTAAGACTGTCTATGCTACCGATGATCCTGAAAAGCTGATTATCTTCTTCAGAAATGATACTTCCGCCTTTGACGGATTAAAGATTCAGCAGTTCAACAACAAGGGCATGATAAACAACAAGTTCAATTACTTTATCATGAAAAAGCTCGAGGCTGCCGGAATTCCCACCCAGGTTGAGGGACTTCTCAGCGACACCGAGCTCCTTGTCAAGAAGCTTGAGATGGTTCCTGTAGAGTGCGTTGTCCGCAACTACACCGCGGGCTCTATCTGCAAGCGTCTTCCTGTCAAGGAAGGCCAGAAGCTCGAGACTCCGACCTTTGAGTTCTTCCTGAAGGATGATGCCCTTCATGATCCTATGGTCAATGACTCCCACATCATCTCCTTCGGCTGGGGCACCCAGGAGGACATCGATCAGATGAAGGCCCTGAGCCTCAAGATCAACGACGTCCTCAAGAAGCTCTTCGACGACGCAGGCCTTATCCTTGTTGACTTCAAGCTTGAGTTCGGCAAGTTCCACGGCCAGCTCCTCCTTGGCGATGAGTTCTCTCCTGACGGGTGCAGGCTCTGGGACAAGAAGACCATGAAGAAGCTCGACAAGGATCGTTTCCGTCAGAACCTCGGCGGCGTCATGGAAGCCTATGAGGAAGTTGCTCACCGTATCGGTGTTCCTCTCTAATCTGGTGTCTTCCTGATTTTTTCTGATGAACCCGGAATTTGTTTCCGGGTTTTTTTTTGGTGTGCTCGGCATGAGCATTGACTATAGGGTGAAAGTCCCGAACTCGCCCGCTGGAGGGAAGAGTTAGCGAATCGCAAGGTGGTCGGAGT
>ONIT01000061.1 GCA_900317945.1 uncultured Pseudomonadota bacterium | reverse complement strand
AACACGAAGTACGTCGGGTAGTTGCAGTGTTAGTGCCGCAGCTGGCTGAATATGTATTCGTAGGCCAATCCACAATTGGGATTAGCCTATTCAAACTGGGAAACGCCGTATGCGGATCCGCACGTACGGTGTTGTGAGAGGTGTGATGCTAAAACATCCGCCTACTCGATCGTCTTAAGGCCTGGCAGATCCTCCTGAAAGCCGCATATTCCGATAATTTTGCGTTTAACCTGTATCATAATGTCATGAGCGCCTTCAGTGGCTCTTCCTTCCGGCGCTATAATGCGCCCAGCAAATTCAGAGGAGTTAACCAATGGAGCTCAGACTTTTCGCTGAACGCCCCGGAAGGATGATCGACGCCTTCCCGGATGACTATGTGATGCTTGACACCGAGACCACCGGCCTCCGGGCCGGGGCGGACTCAGTCCTTGAAATCGGCGCAATAAGGTTCAGGAACGGAGCCGAGGGCGGGCGCTTCTCGAGTCTCCTCCGCCCGCGCGGCCTCACCCGCCGCACCATCTCCTCCTTCATCACGGGGCTTACCGGCATCACCTACGAGATGGTGAGCATGGCGCCTCCCGCAGCCGAGGTGATGGAGGAGTTCATGGCGTTCCTGGGTGATGACGTCATCATTGGCTACAACACCTCCTTTGACTTCAGGTTCCTCAGGCATGAGTGCAACGCGCTCCTCATGCGCGAGCTCACCAACGACTATGCCGACGTCCTCCGCTTCGCGAGGTTCCTCCATCCAGAGATGGAGCACCACCGCCTCGCCGACATGGCGGAGCATTTCTCCATCGTGAACGAGCACGCGCACCGCGCTTTCTCGGACTGCCTAACGACCGATCTCTGCTACCGGGAGCTGAGGCGTGAGGCGCTTGAGCGCTACGGAAGCGAGGCTGAGTTCATGAAGGCGCTTGCAGGGAGCCTGCGGAGCGGAAGGGGCAGGCGCTTCCAGCCGCGCGCAGCGCAGATAATGAATGCTGCCGTATCGGCCTGCGGCGCCTGAGAGATAGATTTTCCTTTCTGTGACGGAGATCCGCGCGCGGCTCCCTTTCCTGTTCTAGCATTCGGGAAAAGGAGGTCCGCATGCTTCCAGACTCGCTTGTGATTGCCGCCGGGCGGCTTGGCTCGCTCAGGAAGAACGGCGGCGCGGAGAGCGCCGCAAGGCTGATCCTATCCCGCATATCCGCGCCGTCCCCGTCTCCCCGCGATGTGCTTCAGTCAGTCATCGTCCTTGAGGCCGAGGGCCTGCTCAGCTTCACAAAGCCCTCACACCATGAGATTACGGACAGGATCCTCCGCGGAGGCGCCTTCCCGGAGAGCGGGAGGATCCCGGTTGACTGGAAAAATCCTGTCGAGGCGCTCCGGGTTATCGAGCTTGCCATCGTGCAGGCACAGAGCATCGCTGAGTCCTTTGAGGCAAAGGGCGGCTTCTGCGTCAATATCTTCTCTGACTCGTACCCCGGAAAGCTCAGGCTGATGGAGAAGCAGCGCTTCTCGAAAAGCGGGAAGGAGCTGTCGCCTGAGCATGACGCGCCGGACGTCCTCTTCTGCATGGGAGAGCGGAGCCTCATCGTGAAGAGCATGCTCGGCATCACCGGCAGCGCCTATCCCTCGGAGGAGGGTCGGGTAAGCTCCTATTACATCGGCCGCGCCGCAGGGCGCGCGGGAGTTCCCGTTCTGTCTCTCCTCTCCCGCGGATCTCCGGAGGCGGCGCTCACGGGCGCGCTTGACGCGGGCGGCCCCGTAATCGCGGTCCTGGGCTCCGGGCTCTCCTCTGTTCCCCAGGGCGCCATGCATGATCTCGCGGAGCGCATCCTGGAGTCAGGAGGCCTCCTTGTGAGCGAGTATCTCCCCGGCACCTCCTTCGCCGCGTTCCAGCTCACTGCGGAGAACAGGATCATCGGGACGCTCCCCAGTGCGCTCGTCATTACCGAGACGCCCTCGGGCGGCGAGCCCTTCCACGCCGCAAGGCGCTGCGCCGCGGCAGGCGTGAGGCTCTATGCCGTGAGCTTCCGCGGTGAGGCCCTGCGCTCGCGCCCGGTCTCGGCCGGAAACCTTGAGCTCATCAGGGACATGGGCGCATCTCCCCTCACATCCGGCACGCTTCCCGATCTCATCTCCTTCTGCAGGCGCTGAGCCTTCCCCAGGGGCTCAGTGTGACGCGTGTTTCCTTTCCCTGATCCCGATCACCCTTTATATGTGAAATGTGAATTGAGCCACTATGGGCAGAACCTGAAAATATTAAGATTGAGCAATGTGCGGCCGCGCGCCGCCCGGGGTATGCGCCTTCCGCAGACGGGCGGGCGCTGACTGCGAAACCTTTCCGGAGGAGCCATGACTGACAGCGAAAGAACAGCGCTCAGAGAGAGGGCCTCGGCGCTCCTTGAGTTCCTCTGCGAGGGGGAGGGGCCCAGCGTCAGGTACGCGGCGCCCCTGGTGCTCCTCGCGTTCCTCTCCGGGGAGAACATCCTCTTCGCCGGAATCAACAGCGGCGAGTACCTGGAGCTTGTGAGGCGAGCAGCCGGGATGTTCGAGGACTCCTCGTTCATGACCGAGGTCCTCACCCCGGGGAGCACGGTGGAGCGGGTCTGGGCCGACGGCTTCGGCACCGCGACCGCGGCCTTCCTCTCGAACTTCGACGGCGCCTCCGACGAGGTGAAGGAGCGCCTCCTCAACATCCTCCTGCAGCGCGATCCCAGTGAGCCGGGCGGCGTCAGGATCTCAACACTGGCCGCGTCATCAAGGGCCCCCAAGGGGAGCCCCGCGCTCCCGCCGCTCTTTGAGTCGGCGTTCTCCCTCCGGGTTGACGCCTCCTCCGGGATGACCGGGGACAATTTCCTCTTCGGCGTCGAGTCGTCAGACGTGAGGAATCTCCCTGTGCTTGAGAGGAAAATCAGCACCGGTGAGGCTGCAGGTTGGCGCTCCGGCATCCGGGATATAAGGCTCTCGAAATTCCTCCGCTCCGCCTTTGCCATGATGAGGAACGAGCTCAACACCGTAACCTCCGGGAGCGGCCCCGGGGCTGTTCCTGACGAGAGATGGCGCCGCCTCGCGCGCCTCACCCAGGCTGGCGCCTATTTCAGCGGGCGGGACACCGCCGGGCTCTCCGACCTCATGCTCCTCAAGGGCTCGCTCTGGCGGATGCCGGACGAGGTGCCGTTCGCGGACGATCTGGTCGACCGCGCCGCGGGCTCCGTGATCGGCGACATAGATACCGCCCTCGAGGAGACCAGGAAAACCATTGATAAGCTCGAGGAGTACACCGATCTCATTGAGCGCGCGCTCATGCCCGAGAACGGGCTCCGCCTCCGCGTGAGAAAGGGCACGGTCTACTGCGCCGAGCCGGACGCCGACGCCTGGTTCGAGCTCAGGGCCGCCGTGAGGCAGGGTCTTGAGGGAGAGAGGCTCCCCGTTTACAGCGCCTCCCTGGAGCCCACCGGTGAGACCTCGCTCCTCGGCATGATGGCCCATTACCTGAGCACCGATGAGGCTCGTGAGTTCGCCGAGCGCCTCCCCAAGGTCCTCTCCGAGATCCGCATACTGCAGAAGACCGTGCGCCCTGACGCGGGCGGCTTTGAGGAGGATCTGAGGCAGGAGCTCGCGGCGCTTGATCACGATCTCTTCCTCCGACGCCCGGATGAGGCGAAGCTCAGGCAGCTCCTCAGCTCCCGCCTTGAGACGATTGACGCCGCGGCGGAGGGGATCCGCGACGTGCTTGAGCGCATGGGAGACGCGGAGAAAAGGTTTGTCTCTCTCTGAGCGATGCTCAGGGAGCAGGGGAGGGCAGGGATGCCCCCGGAAAATTGACAGGGCCGCGCTGCGGCCTCCGGACAGAGGATGGAAAAATGTCAGACACACTGTACAAGATTGCAATACCTACCAAGAGCCATACCCAGATGCTCCTCATCACAAGGGAAGTTGAGCACATTGTGGAGAAGAGCGGGGTGAAGAGCGGCATCTGCGTCGTCTTCAGCCCCTACAGCACCTCCTGCGTCACCATCAACGAGAACGCAGATCCGAGCGTCCGCACCGACATCATGAAGACCATGGACAAGCTTGTTCCCTGGGAGGACGGCTACCGCCACCAGGAGGGCAACTCCGCCGCTCACATCAAGTCGTCGCTGATGGACTTCTCCGAGGTGATCATCATCGAGGACGGCAAGCTCCTCCTCGGCAAGTACCAGGGAATATTCTTCCTGGAGTACGACGGTCCGCGCGAGGACAGAATGGTCTATGTGAAGATTATCGAGGGCTGATCCATTGACTAAGAAGAAGAGTGCCCCAGCTCAGGCCGGGACGGAAGGAAAGGAAGGGGGCGCAGCTGTCCCCCAGAAGGCCGTTCAGGCTGCAAAGCCCGCCGGAGCCGCAAGGCGCCGCGGAAAGTCTCCGTCCGGAGAGGGGCATTCTCCTTCAGCAAAGGCGGCCGCCCCGGAAAGCTCAGCTCCCGCCGCTGAAAAGGCGGCAGAGGCTCCGGCAGCTCCCGCGGCGTCCGAGCCTGCAGTGAAGCCTGAGGTGCAGGCGGCGCCGGGCGCGGCGGCAGGGCCTGCCCCTGCAGCATCTCCTGTTCCTGTCCAGGCCGCGCCTGCTCCGGCAGCAGGGCCTGCCCCTGCAGCATCTCCTGTTCCTGTCCAGGCCGCGCCTGCCGCTCCGGCATCACCTGCTCCGGCAGCGCCTTCTGCCGGGGAGAAGTCCCCCGCGGGCGCGAGGCCGGGCGTTGTCTCGGTGAAGTCGCGCCTCCGCGCGCTGGGCCTTACCGGAAACAGGACTCAGAAGCAGGAGAGCCCCGCCGCGGTCTCCGTCCCGGAGCGGGTCAGGGCGATCCTGCGCCTCGTGAGCCGCGGCGTCTACGGGCGTGAGGACACTGTGAAGGCGCTGGTCCTCGGCGTTCTCGCCGGCGAGAACATCTTCCTCTTCGGGCCTCCCGGCACCGGGAAGAGCATGCTCTCCCGCCGGATTGCCGGCATCTTCACCGGGGCAAGGTTCTTCGAGCACCTCATGCACCGCTTCTGCACGCCAGAGGAGCTCTTCGGACCGGTCTCCCTCAAGGAGCTCAAGGAGGACAGGTACGTGCGGAAGACCGATGGCTACCTCGCTGACGCCGAGATCGCCTTCCTTGACGAGATCTGGAAGTCGTCCCCCGCGGTCCTCAACACGCTCCTCACGCTCGTGAACGAGCACTCCTTCACCAACGGGACCAAGGTGGTGAAGGCTCCGCTCCTCACGCTCATCTCCGCCTCAAACGAGCTTCCGCGCCCGGAGGACGGGCTCACCGCGCTCTATGACCGCTTCATCATCCGCCTGGTCGTGGAGCCGATAGGCGACCGCGACGTGTTCCTCTCCTTCCTCAGGGGCAGCAGCCAGCGCCCCTCGGATCTCATCCGGGACGAGGACGTCCCGCTCTCCCCTGAGGAGTACCGCAGCTGGCTCTCGCGCGAGCAGGAGGTCGTGATAAGCGACAGCTGCGCCGAGGCAATGTGGCGGATCCGCTCGGCAATTGCCACGAGCAGGCGCCCGCTTCCCGAGGAGGAGGCCGCCGCCGGCATGGAGAGCGCCTCTCCCTTTGACGGGTCAGGCGGAGAGGACGCGGATCCGCAGCAGTACCTCTACTCGTATATCTCCGACCGGCGCTGGCTGAGGGCCGCCTCGCTCGTGAAGGCCGCGGCGTTCCTCAACGGCGCCTCCGAGACTCAGCCCAAGGATCTGCTGGCCCTCCGGCATGTCCTCTGGAGCATCCCCGGCGAGCGGGAGCTCGTGGACAAGCTGGTGCTCTCCGAGGCGCTGAAGGCTGTAGGCGAGAGCGGCGGCAGCGGCCTCACCGACGAGCTTCGGAACAAGGCAGATGAGCTCAACGGCGCAGGGAGCCTTCTCAGGAAGTCCGCCGAGGGCATCGAGAGGTTCGGCATGCGCTGCCGCTTCCTCCCTGACGGCAGGTGCGCCGTCATGCTCGATCCCGCCTCCTTCAGCAGCGCTGAGCGGCTCTTCGGTTCTGCCGAGGAGATCCGCGCGCCTGACGGCTCCTTCTACGCCGAGGGCGTCGAGCAGAATGTCTCCTCCGACGAGTTCCACATGAAGAGCGGCAGCTACGTAACCATCCTGGCCCGCGCCCATATCGTCGAGGGGGACGAGTGCCCAGGCGAGCCGCACGGATCAGTTTCCCTCTCAAAGTACGAGTACGTCATACAGGGGCCGGATCCCTTTGTCCGCCTCGCGGACTACGGCGCTCTGCCGCTCTCCGTCGCCATGTCGGTCTTCAGGGGAAACGGCTACCAGCTCCCGATCATCGCGAGGCTCAACACCTATATCCCGATGCCCGGCGCTGAGGCGAAGGAGGGCAGGAGCTGGGTGAACGCCGACAGCGTGAGATGCGTCATCGACTTTGAGGGCGTATTCTCGAAGGAGCTCCTCTCTGCCGCGCACAGCTGCAGCCTGATGCTCCGCGTCTCGACATCTCCTGTGATAAAGCCCGCCGAGCTCAGCCCCGAGAGCAGGGATCCCATCACCTCAGACCTCTTTGACACCTGGGGAGGCTTCCTCAGGAAGGAGGGCATCCCTCCTGTGATAAGGCTCCTGCAGGGCACCGGCTTCGGCCATACCTCGGCCCTCGCCTTGGGAGAGCTCCCCGAGATGCCGGTCGGGCAGGTCTGCGACGTCGAGGTGATCGAGCGCTTCCTCCCGGATACCGGGAAGTTCGTGCTCTTCGAGAAGTCCACCTACCTCAGGTACTTCGCGGAGGAGGTCAAGAGGAAGTCGCTCCAGGAGGGCAGCGCCGTAACGCTCGAGTGCCATGACTCGCCGGCGGGAAAGCAGCTCTTCATCGGGGAGCTCCCCTGCTTCATCTCTGACGGATCGCTCCCTGAGGACGCGATGCCCTCTCCTAAGAAGAAGGATGGCGGCAGCGTTCTGGGCAAGGCCGGAAGCCTTCTCCACAGCATCCTGAGCGAGGGGCTCAGCGCGGGCGGCGATGAGGTGCACGCCATCATCGACCAGATTATCCCGGAGCGCGGCCTCATCCTCTGCTCGGTCAACTGCGCGCCGAAGGGCTGGGGCAGGACGGTCATATCGCTCACCGAGAGCGGCATGCCGGACAAGGTGATCGACCGCAGCCTCAATGTGGGGGCGACCGTAACCGGATCGGACGTCCTGAGCTTCATCGACGCCGGAGGGCATAAGATCGGCTGCTCCGCGCTCTCCGGGCTTGCCGCGAGGCTCAGCCAGTTCACCGCGGCCGCCGCGCGCTACCACAGCCTGGTTTCATCCTCCGCCGGGTTCTTCGCGGAGATTGAGGCGATGGCGAGGAAGGCCGAGAAGGCCGAGCAGGATCTGAAGGACGATCTCTTCATCACTGACGCCGACCGCACGGCGCTCCTTGCCGCCTATGAGGAGAAGAGCAGCGAGCTCATCTCCGTCTGCCGCGGCATACAGAAGCTCACGGCTAGCGTCGGCGCCATGGTCATCGGGCAGGAGATGGTGAATGGCGGGAGCGATAACTGATTTCACCGGCATCACGGCTGATGTCCTCCGGGAGAGGGCATCGCCTGATCTCGAGACCTCGAACCTCGTGAAGGGGCCGCTCAGCTCCTTCGCGGCCGACCTTGCCGCCAGGCTTCGCGCGAAAATCGAGAAGGGCAACGTTACCCTCTCGGATCTCCACTCCATCCCTAAGCTCGACACCCCGGAAAAGGTCATGGAGCTCGCCGGCCGCCACTCCGGGCAGCAGGGCTCCAGGCAGGAGAGCGTCTTTGACCGGCTCAGGAAGGACCTCGAGAAGATGAAGGCCGCCGCGAATGCGAAAAAGCGGGCCGAGAAGGAGGTGAGCTCCCTCGAGGACGAGCTCTCGAGGCTCCGCGGCGGAAAGGGAGAGGAGAGAAGGAGGGAGCCGCAGCCGGAGAGCGGGAGCGCCGCTGAGAAGAGCAGTGGTGCGGAGCAGCAGGGCGGCAGGCGGAGGCTTGCTGCGGGCGGGCAGCTGCCGGGAGCCATGGCCGGAAACGGCGGAGGGGAAGAAAAGCCCGCGGCGGCATCCGCTTCGCCGGGCACTGAAGCGGCGGAAGGCCAGGTGCGTGATGCGGCCGAGGCCGGAAAGGCGCCTGTCCCGGAGGATGGCCGGGTGAAGGAAGGCGCTGCCCCGGAGAAGGATACAGCCGCCGGCGCTGACGCTCCCGCTGAGGGCGCTGAGGGCGATGTTCCTGAGGGGCGCCGGGTGATACTCTCCGGGAGGGAGCTTGCCGAGATGGAGTCCGAGATCGGCAGGCGCCTCATGAGCCTTAAGGAAGAGGCCGAGCGGGATCGCGAGGAGCTGCAGAAGAGGATCCGCGAGGCGGACTCAGGAAAGGACGTGACGCCTGAGGAGAGAAGCCTCATGAAGCGTCTCGCCCGCGCAAGATCCCGCCTCAGAAACTCCGAGATCTCCCTGGAGGCCGCCTCGGCAATCGCCACAGGCACCGCTGAGCAGGCCAAGGCAGAGCTCCACGGCACGCTCATGCGGCGCGAGATCGAGAAGGAGAAAAAATGCAGCGAGTTCTTCAGGAGCGAGGTTGAGGCAAGGGCCGAGCAGCTCCGGAAGGATGTCTCCACGGCGCGCTCCATGGGGCTGAGCCCCAGGCTCTTCTCCTGCACGGATCAGCGCGCGCAGGTCGAGTACGCGATGAAGAGGTTTGAGGCGCCCGGGTTCGCCCTCCGCGGGAAGAGCGCCGAGCCGCCCGCGGAGAGCAACGTGTTCCTCGCCTATTTAAGGCTCGTCGGCGGGAACCGGGAGCTTGCGAGAATATTCAGGTCGCTGGGGCGCAAGGTAGGCTTTGACAGCCGCAGCGCGAGTGAGCTCGCTGACGGGGATCCCACCGGGCGCGACTCAGGGAGAGCCGATTACACCCGCAGGGACCGCCTCGGCGGCATAACCCTGGGCGGCAGCATACAGCGGGCGCTTCCCGTGGAGCTCGCGAGGCTCTCCATACCTGAGACTGAAATCCTCTTCGAGCAGAGCTGGCTTGAGGGAAGGCTCCTGTCGTTTGACTTTGACGGGACCTGCCGGACCTTCGAGTCATCGAGCTCGCAGCGCCTCGGGGAGAGGCTCTCCCGCGGGGACATGCGCGGGCCGGTTATCGTGCTGGTCGACACCAGCTCCTCGATGCGCGGGTTCCCGGAGGACGCGGCGAAGGCCTGCGCCATGACCATGGCCCTGCGCTGCCGGCAGGAGAACCGGGCCTGCCACATCATCAAGTTCTCGAGCGTGATCTCGGAGTTCAGGATGAGGAAGGGCGGGAGCAACGCGGATCTCGCTGCCTTCCTCGGGAAGTCGTTCCGCGGCGGCACCGACATCGACAGCGGCCTTATGGCGGCAGTGAGGATCCTGGAGAGCGATCCGGAGTTCATCAAGGCGGATCTCATCTGCTGCACCGACGGCTGGTTCAGGGTGGGGAAGGACGTGCAGCAGAAGATGTCGATGCTCAGAAAGCGCCGCATGGTCAGGTTCTACGAGCTTATAACCGGCATTCAGATCGGGAATGACAAGCAGAATTTTGATGAGGTGTACTGCATCAATTTCAGGCGGATGGAGACGCAGAGAAACAAGGTGCAGCCTCTCACTATGATGGGCGCCGGCGGCTTCGGCGTGCGCCCGGGCGCCGGGATGAGATAGCGCCGGGAAACGGTTCACTCCCTCTTCGGCGGGGCATGTTCCCCGCCATTTTTTTTGCCTGCAGGAATTCAGCTTGCCGGAACGGCAGGAAGCCCCTGTCTCTTTGTCAGTGAGTATTTCTGAGAGGAGGCGGCCCACGATGACGGTTCTTCTGAGGAAATCTGCTGTACGGCCCGCCGCTTTCTCTCACAGCTTATGGCTTCTGTCAGAACGGCTCAGCTCATGCACTGCCACTCGCCGAAAATCTCTGTCTTTCTGTCTCTCAGGATGTCCCTCAGGGGACGCCCTCCGATCACGGTGCAGTTCAGCATATCTGCTGTATAGTTGGCCTTGGCCAGCAGGATAAATGTCTTTCCGTCCTGGCTGATGCTTGTGCGGTCCCGGCAGTCAGACGCTGAGTCTGAACTCCAGTCCGGGGAGCCCCGGAGCAAGCGTTGCAGGAAGTTCCGGAACGATGATATGACGCTGCCATCGCTGCTGCTCTTCGTCATATCACAAACCGGTTCAGCTGCCTGTCCGTCTGTTTCTTCATTTTCCAGGCTGCCCTTTATCCGGTACAGTGTGAACAGGTTTTTCTCACCGGAGTACAGTCTTCCCGGGCTTGTTGAAAAACTATACTCCCGCCCCTCGTACCTGAAGCTGAAACCAAACCACCAGCCTTCCAGAAATCCTCTGATCCCGATGCAGTTATCATTGAACCTCGCGAGAAATCTCTCGCGGTCATCTTCCGTATCAGCCATGGTATGTTCCTCCGCCTGCTGCCTTTGCGCGCGCGATCTTTCCTGATCCTCTGAGCATGCACTGTGTCATGCTGCCATCCCTGAAAGCTTATGACAGATGTCTGACGGCGCAAACAGATTTTCCGGAATATATGACGGAGGTTTCAGAAAAGGATTTCAGGAAAGACTTTCAGGAAAGACTTTCAGGAAAGACTTCATGAAAGACTTCATAAAAAGGTGCGGCGGCGTCGCACCTATTGGAAATTCAGCGGGCATTGCCGGGGCAGGGCGGAAAGCCTGGCGTTTTCTCCTCTGATGCCTGCAGCTCTCTCTCTTGGACGGGAGCGCCTGCCGTCAAATGAGCAATGATGAGACTGAAGCGCGGCAGGGCAGGCAATCCGGGGACATGGGACGGGGTGATGAGCAGGACTTCAGAGTTCCGCTGACCGGAACTGTATTTCAGCCATGGCAGCGTACGCAAGGGATTCGCATGAGGTCATCAGAGGCTCAGTCAGTGTGGCGATTCCTTGTGGTCATGAAACGGAAAATGAAAGCGTGACACCCGGAACGGTTTCATAAAATGATGCGCTCAAGCAGGGAAAAATCAGCAGATCATAACAGGTTTGTTTTTCCGCTGTTGCGTTTCAATTGCCGGTGCGTAGAATTACCCTGCCGGCTGTCAGCCATGATGGCTCTGCTGCAAGGATGCGGCATTCAGTTCCCATTGACGGGAAAAAAGGCGTAAGATACAGCCTGCCGGTGAGTTTCTTAGAACGGGTGTCACAGCGCTGTGAGCCCCGGGTATCCGGGTCTTATTCCGCTTTGACAGCCGTTTTTTTTGCCCTGAATTCCGGAATGTGATCCCGTTCAAATTTTGTATGGTGGTACCAAATGCCTGAAGTCGCTGAGCTCAGAGAGGAATTCCAGAAGAGCATTGCGATCTGCGCATACGCCTGCCTGCTCATTGCTCCCGTATGCATCCCGCTTTTCACCGTTCTCTTCCTTACGGAGGCATCCCTCCCGCCTGAGGCGAAGGAGCAGGCCCAGAAGATCGGGGCGATGATAAGCGCCATGTACCGGGTCGTCCCCTTTACCCTGATTCCGGCAATCGTCTGCGGAGTGCTTGCTTACCGGCTTAAAAAGGCGGGCGGTGAGCTGAATCTCGATCACGCAAAATATATCGCAATTTCGATCGGCCTCCTCATTCCGTCATTCTTCATTCCGGTTCTGGTTCTGTGGCCGGTGAAGCGCGCCTTCCACGGCATCATCCGCGCGTATTTCTCAAAAGGCACAGCAAAAGCGGGGCTCGGCGTGCATTCCGCCGCCTGGGGGCTCTCGCTCCTCTGGTTTGCGCTGCTCCTTACCCTCTTCAGGGCCGCCCTTCCTCCCCTGTAAAGGGCGGTTTGTAGGATATTTCTGTAAGGCTTTGTAGGAAATCTGCCATAGTTTCATAGGCAGATTTGAGATTATGCTGTGGGAACGGCATGTAAGACTTTCTGCAGTGCATTGATCTTAATGAACATTTTTTGCCAGAAACTGCTCTTTCTGAGGATCTGAAAGATTTTCAGCGTGTTGCATTGACTGAATCAGGCTGTAATATATATCTACCGACATTTTAGCCATGGATTTGGCGGGGCAGCACGGACGCGGCCTTATATTCCCAGGGACGGGATTCAGCGCAAGATGCGCGGTGCCGGTGGTATTCAGAGGCGGACATCAGAAATGGTGCCCGCCTTTGATTTTTTCAGTCCTTAAGGCACGAAACCGGAACGACGCAGACACCGTCACTGCGTTTGTACGCAAATGGTGCCACGCCGCAGAGAACCATAAGGAACGCAGGCTTTTTCATTTTCCCGGTGTCTATCCTGTCTGCCAGCCTGAGCAGGCTTTCAGCTCCCTGGCTTATCAGCCGGTCACCGCCGAGCTTAATTTCAATGAGGCCATAGCTTCCATTTCTCAGATGCACCACAGCATCGCATTCGAGGCCGGTCTTGTCCCTGTAATGATAAACATTGCCTCCGATGGCATCGGCATAAACCCTGAGATCCCTGACACACAGATTCTCAAACATCAGTCCCATGAGTTCCAGATCATTGATCAGATCTGCCGGCCCGATGCCAAGCGCCGCGGCGGCAACTGACGGATCAACAAAATACCTTGTGTCAGAACTCCTGATGGCCGTCTTTGACCGGAGGTTCGGATTCCATGCCGGAGAATCTTCTATGACATGTATCATTTTCAGGGCATTAAGGCAGCTGTACAGTGATTCCTTATCAAAGGTCTCCAGATCATTGCTGACCACGTCTGCTCTTATTGTTTCGAGAGATGCCTGTGTTGCGATGTTCCGTGCGTAGGATTTCATAATACGCATTGTTCTGTCAGTGTTTCTTTTCACTCCGTCTGCTCTGGATATGTCATCGCTAATAACAGCGTCATAAAAATCGTATGCCTGTGTCAGTGCGATTTTTTCAGGGTGGTTGAGTGCCGCAGGCCATCCGCCCCTGCATATGAGATATGCAATGGCGTCAATGGTGTGACTGTCTGCCGCAGAAATGTCCTTCCCGCTGAACATATCTGCCAGTGAAACCTGACCGTTGGAATCACCGGACTCGAACAACGACATCGGTCTCATTTTCATACGGACAATACGACCTGTGCCTGTATGCGCGCTCGCATCCAGTTTCGCAGGAACTGATGAGCCGGTCAGGATAAATTGTCCGAACTTTCCCCGTCTGTCAACCTCATGCCTTACTGCGTTCCAAAGGTTGGCTGCAATCTGCCACTCGTCGATCAGGTGCGGAACTTCTCCTTCAAGAAGATTCGATGGCTTTATCCTGGCCATCTGCTGATACTGGTCCGTCATGTCAGGACTGTCCATTTCTATGACGCTTTTGGCTATGCGCTTGGCGGAAGTGGTCTTCCCGCACCATTTGGTTCCTTCAATGAGCACAGCTCCTTTTGATTCAAGGTGTTCCTGCAGGACTTTGTCTGAAACCCTTTTGTAGTATTGATTCATATTAGACCCCGCCGTACTGGCTTTAAATGATCCGAGTGTTTGGCTTGATTTTAACCGAGTATTTGGACCGATTTCAACCGAGTATTTGGACCGATTTCGACCGAGTATTTGGCTCGATTTTAACCGAGTATTTGGACCGATTCCGACCGAGTATTTGGATTTTGAATTTTTCATTTCCTGCGGCTGTGACAAATACGCTGTCCCCAGCGCGGCAGTATTTTCTGATATTCCGCCGGGAGGCAATGTCCACTGTCTTTGGTACCATTCATTTCTTGGAAATCATCCTGCTGCTGCCAGTACCTGAAACATCCCGGTCTTTCTGGATTAATGCGTGCCAGGCTGGTGAGCGCATCATTTTTTCTCCCGTTCAGAGTCTTTCGCTGCTGCGCGTCACCGTTTTATGTGGGAAATTTCTGTCAGATTGTGTAGGAAATCTCCCATACTTTATTGGGCAGATCTGAGAATATGGTGTGGGATCGGCATGCCGGACTTTTTGCACTGCATTGATTTAACAGATCTTTTTTGCTCAGATGCGGTTAATTTTCAGGCTTTAAAACTTTTCTGGCAGGTTGCATTGACTCCATCTGGCTATATGATAGACAGTACCGGCATTTTAGCCATGGATTTGGCAGGGCTGCACGGATGCGGCCATCAATTCCCAGGGACGGGATGAAAGCGCAAGATGCGCGGTGCCGGGAGCTTTGAGAGGCGGAAGCGGCCTGGCTGCTCTCCGCCTTCTTCTTTTGTCCCGTAAGCCTTTGTCATAAGCTGTTTTCTTCTGGTTCCTTCCAATCTGCCGTGCCTCTCATCAACTTTTGCCAAACTGTACGCATGTCATGTTCATGGGAATGCCTATACGGTACAATATAGCGAGAACTTTGACGGCACGGAGGGCCTGAAATGATTCACGAGGCATTTGAGGATTATCTGGAAGCAGTCCTTGTCCTTCAGGAGAGGCTTGACGGAGTCCATGCCGCCGATGTCGCGCGCTTTCTCAATGTATCGAGGCCGAGCGCCGGAGAGTACCTCAAGAAGCTCATCAGCAAGGGGCTCCTGACCCTTGACGAGCACTCGCACCTCCATCTCACCGAGGAAGGCAACCGGATAGCGGCCTCAACCTACGAGAGGCATATCGTCATCACCGAGCTCTTCGTCAAGCTCGGTGTCGCGCCTGATGTCGCGGCCGAGGATGCCTGCAGGGTCGAGCACGCGATTAGCGGGGAGACCTTCGCCGCGATCAAGAAGTTCTGCGCTGAGCACCATCAGGGCTGAGTTCTGCCCGTCAGAGGCCATGAGCATCAGTCTGAGCGGCACTTTGGCAGACAATAAGCACATGTCTGAAAGGAAAAGCATCGAAATCGCGGCAGCGGCCTTCATCGAGAACGGGAGGCTCTGGGCAGCCCAGCGCGGCTACGGCGAGTTCCGGGACGGCTGGGAGTTCCCCGGCGGCAAGCTTGAGAAGGGCGAGACTCCTGAGGAGGCGCTCCGTCGCGAGATCCGCGAGGAGCTCAGGGCTGAGATCGAGATAGGAAAGCCGCTTCCTGTCATTCACTACTCATATCCGGGGTTCGATCTTACCATGCATGTCTTCATCTGCTCGTTCAGGAAAGGGGAGCGGCCGGTGCTCCTTGAGCACGAGAGCGCGAGATGGCTGGGGCTTCATGAGATCTTTACCGTGGACTGGCTGCCGGCAAACTATCCTGCCGTAAGGGAAATTGAGGCAATGCTCAATGGGTGACGGCCATTCAGGCCGGCAGCTGTTCCGGTTTCATGAGAGCCGCGCTCACACCTCTTCTGAAAGCACGATCTTCTGTTCCTGGACGGAGAAAACCATGGCGAAGCGGCGGGTTTCCCTGACCGGAACGTAATTGCCGTAGTCGTGCTTCAGGATCTGCGCCTTAGCCTCCTCAAGCTTCTTCTCAGGAGAATCGCCGTCGCGGGCGCACTTCATTTCGATAATGATTCTTCTGCCCGGCATCTCAAAGGTAAGATCAGCCCTGCCGCCATTCTCTGCCGCCTCGCTCCTTACATCGTAGCCGACTCCCAGGCAGTAAAGAAGAGGGGCATCGCACGCAGCGTATTCGCTTTCGGCTTTGTGGAGGCTGTTAAGGACCTTGTAAGTGCGGTTGAAGAGAAGCGCTATGTCCTTGTCAGACACATCAGGCCTCTTGAGCACATACGCCGACTGGTTGAGGGCCTGTACACCCTGCTTATCGCACTTTTTGAAAGTGTCTGACAGGAGAATGTGGGCCCATGCATGCCTGAGCTCG
>ONIT01000060.1:10343-26127 GCA_900317945.1 uncultured Pseudomonadota bacterium | reverse complement strand
ACTAGAAAATACAAGAGGTTACGATTGATAAAACGATTTTTAAATAGGAGTATTTATGTCTGATTATTAGTACTTGTAAACTATGGGCGGGAAGTTAAGCTTATTTCTTTTGAAGTACATCGGGCGGATTCCGAAGCTGTCCTTCATCTTCTTTGTAAGGCATACTTTACAATATTCAGAAAGTGCTCTATAAGTGGAGCTGGATTGGATCAGAAAAAAGGAGAGGCTTAGATGAGAAAAATCACAGCGGCGCTTGCCGCAGCAGTTCTTGGCGCCGTCACCATGACGCCTGCCACGGCAGACGGCATCCCGGAGTTCAAAAATAACAGGGACATGGTCGGGTATTTCTGGAACCAGGTATTCAACAGGCATGATCCCAGCGTCATCGATCAGATGACGGGCGAGACCTACACCCAGCACAGCCCGGGCTTTGCAGACGGGAAGAAGGCCTTCAGGGACGGCATCACCGGATTCCTGAAGGAGTTCCCCGAGTCATCCGCGGAGATCAAGCATATCGGCGCTGACGGGGACCTAGTCTTCATCCACAACCACATAAAGCTCAATCCAAAGGACCGCGGACAGGCGGCCGTCGACATCTTCAGGGTCAGGGACGGGAAGATCGTCGAGCACTGGGACGTCATCCAGGACATCCCGGAGAAGGCCGAGAACCCGAACACCATGTTCTGACACACCAACCTGACCGCACGGGCAGCCCCGGAGGCTGCCTTATGAGTCAGATTTCCCGGGAAGCCGGCCGGTGAGGCTCAGTGTCATTTTCCGGTCAGAGCCTCCTGCGGAGTGTCTGTCCATTTCATCATCAGAGCAAAGCCGGATAACGGATGATGAGAGCAGGAAGCTGAACTTCAAGTCCGGAACATGCCGGTCAGCGCATGCCTTCAGGATTCAGAGCTGAAATTTATGCTCATACTGCAGGCAGCCTTATTTGCCGCCTCCACATCAACCGGGGGCAGAATCATGTCATCGGCACGATCAAACTCCAGGAACATAGCCATATATGCCGGAAGAGTCAGCACATCTCCGCTGCGGCCTACATTGTAATCACCGAACTTCAGTGCCCTGTGAATATGATACGTCTCAGGATGGGCGATCACAGTGTTAAGGCTCTTCGCCTTGCTTCCTGTCGCCTTGACCTCACACGCCACGCACTCTCCGTCCTGCCTTATAAGGAAATCCAGCTCCAGTCCGCTGTCTTTCTGATAGTAGTACAGGCTCTGCCCTTTTTTGTGCAGGAAATCTGCCATTACAGACTCAAATATTGCTCCTTTGTACATGAGGAGCCTGCCATGAAGGATATCAGCGCGGACTCCCGCATCAAGCATCTGCACCAGCAGGCCTATGTCAGCGGCATAGATTTTGAAAACATCGTTCTTCCTGTTGCCGGCAAGCGGCAGCTCCGGGCAGAACACGTTATAGCAGCGGCAGATAATGCCTGCATCCTCCAGCCACTGCAGGCTGCCCTCGTACTGGCTTGCTCTTGCGTTCTTTCTGACTACAGAATACTGGAATTTCTTGTTCTCCTTTGCAAGCTGGGCTGGTATCGATGAGAAACACTCCAGAATGCGCGGTTTGGCATCGTCCGGCGCATACTTGACCATATCGTCTTTATATTCACCGAGCACAGACCCGCAGACCTTTGCCACATAGCCGATATTGTTCTTTTCCAGATAGGCGTTTACTGCTGCAGGCAGTCCTCCAATGGCAACATACCGGAAAAAAAGCTGCCTGAAAACATCATGCAGTGCACCGGGTACAGGCTTCTCTGCCAGAAAGCACTGTTTTACGGCAGCAATAACCTCTTCCCCGATGCCATTTGCCCACAGGAACTCCTCGAAATCGAGCGTATACATAGCCATGATGGTTTCTGAGCCGACAGGCACAGAATTCCTGCCCAGACTGGAATTCTGCTCCTTCCTCCGGCTGCTGCCATATCCCATGACACCGAGGAGTGAGCCGGTGGCTATCACATCATACCGTCCGTCTTCCCTGAAAAATTTGAGAGATGTCCGCGCATCGGGACATTCCTGGATCTCATCAAGAATAATGCAGGTCTGACCGGGCTCGAAAACTGCTCCGGGTATAACCGCCGAAAGGTACAGCGTAATCCTGTCAATATTCTTTGACCCGGTGAATGCCTCGCTCTTGCCTTTGTCCTGAATAAAGTTCACATACACTACATGCCTGTAATGCTCACTGGCAAACTTCCTGGCAATGAACGTTTTCCCGCACTGCCTGATACCCTTGATAAGAACAGGCATATGACCCGGTGTTTTCTTCCATTCAAGAAGATCACGTTCAATTTTTCTTTTCAGCATAGGCATACAGACAGATATCCGGCTTAGTGAAATTGCCTTAATAAAAGGAATAACGCCATTTTACCGCATTCTTCAAATGAGAAATCATGCCTCAATGACACTTTTTCAAACGAATAATTCCGTTACAATGACACTTTTTCAAATGAATAATTCCGTTATAGTGACACTTTTTCAAACGAAAAATTACGTTTCAATGACACTTTTTCAAACGAATAATTCCGTTTCATGACATTTTTTCAAACGAATGCCGAAGCATCACCTGATTCCGCCGGCACGCCGGATATTCATTCCCTGCCGGTCTTTCCTTATATGCAGGAACATCACTGGAATTTCCCTCAGGAACAGCTTCTGTATTTTCATCGTCACGCAGAAATCACTGCTGCGGCGTTCACCTGAGCCGGTATTTCCTGCCCCTGCCGCTTCCCTCTGCAGCGGCGATCTTCCTTTCCACCAGCCTCTTCAGCAGGTCAATGGTCTTGGATCTGCCGAACGGGAGCATCCCTGAGATCTCCTTTGTTGACCGCGGCTCTGATCTGGAGAGAGCGGAGCAGACTGACCTCTCATCCTCTGTCATGACCGCCCTTCCCATGACCGGCAGGGTGACTCTGACCGAGTCCGGCATGGCCTCAAGGACCGGCTGCCGCTCACTCTTTCTGTAGAGGCTCCTGATCTTCCTGATCCCCGTCCCGGGACTGCCTGTCATTCCGGTCAGCCGGAGGATGTCAGCGAGGATCCTGCTGCGCGGCATGGAAATCCATCCTCTCAGGAACTGTTCCTCTGACAGGTAAGGCGGAAGCCCTCCGGGAGAGGTGATTTCCACCCGGTCGTCATACATCGAGACCGTAATTTCCTGAGGCACGTCCCAGGTACGGTTGATGACGGCATTTGCGAGGGCCTCCCTGAAGGCATCCACCGGTATTGACTCGACGCGATTCCTCACTGTTCCGCTTATTTCATCGTAAACATAGAAGGTCTGGAACAGATCAGTGATTTCACTGATTTCGCTGATGACTGACCTGTGCTCCGCGGTCAGTCTCTTCCTGATGATATTTTCCGTATCGCCGAATCTCACTGCGGCTATTCCGGGATACCGGTTGGAGTCCGAGAGGATCTCTGCGGCCCTGCTGAAGCCCTGCTCCGGCAGGATAAGTCCTGCTGACTTCAGGACATCATCAGTGAGCGCGGTTATGCCCGGGCTTTTCCTCATTGCGGCCTCAAGGACCGTGAATCTGAGGTCCCCGCTCTCTGCCTTCAGTTCATCGAAGCAGAGACCCTGCCCCTCAAGCACAAGCCTACCGAGCTCAAGCCGGTCTGTCTCAACGGTTGCAGTATCATTCCTCTTATAGGCCTTTACTCTGTAGAAATAAGGCTTTTGTTCTCCGGGGCTTACTGTCAGGGTAACTGTACGTCCCCTGTCAGTAACAGATAGCGAATAATCAGGCTGCGGGCTGATGCTGTCCCTGATGCTCTTCTCAATGGAGAGCTTTGCCTGTTCCGGTGAGTCCGGAGGAGAGATGCTGCCGTCAGCCGCCCTTCCGAACACGATTTTTCCGCCCTCACCGTTGGCAAAGGCGCTGACCGTCTTCAGAAACGCGCTGGTAACCTGCTGCCTGAACTCGAGATGACTGTTTTCCTTCATTTCCTGACTGTCCCGTGCCCCGGTGTCCTGCAGACGAAAACGGACGATAATATTTTCCGTCCGATTTGCATCCGGAAAACGAACGAAAGCACTGCCGTTTTCGTCCGGAAAGCAGACGAAAAACGGACGATAGCAATTTCCGTCCGGTTTGCGTCCGGAAAACGAGCGGAAACAATTTCCTTTCAGCCCGCAGCCGGCCGCCGCCGCTCAGCGCCTTATCCCGAAGAGCCTCAGGAGCCCCGAGAGGCACTTCTCGTAGATGAGCCTCGTGTGCATCCAGGATATCCTGACGTTGTCCCGGAGCACGTCAAAGTTGCTGACGCCTTTCTCGATGTACCTCACCTTCACCGGCACCGGCACGTCCCTCACGCCTGCCCAGCAGAGCCTCACGAATATCTCCGTGTCGAAGTCCATCCTCGCCCCGGGGCGGTGCCTCCGGCAGATCTCCAGGGTCTCCTTAAGAGGATAGAGCCTGAGGCCGCACATCGTGTCGATGATCTCCCGCCTCCCGAGCTCTATTGACACCCAGAAGTGGGTGATGAACCTCGAGACATAGCGGAGCCGGTTGACCGAGCGGTCGTAGACCGGCACGCCGTAGATGAGGCACCCCGGGTTTTTCTCCGCCGCCGCCAGGATGTCAGCTATGCCGCCGGTGTCGAGCTGCCCGTCCGCGTCGATCTGCACTGCATACCTGAAGCCGAGCTCCTCAGCCTTCTGAAAGCCTTTGAGGACGCTCGCGCCCTTCCCCATGTTCTCTTCGTTCCGGAGAACAATGACGCTCTCCGAGGCCGCGGCGGCGAGGCGCGCGCTCTCCTCCGGAGCGTTTCCGTCATCAACCACGATGATGGGCATACGGAAGGCCCTGAGCCTCCCGAGCTCCTCAAGAAGCGGCCCGGCGTGCCGGTAGCACGGAACTATGAGGCAGGAATCCTTTCTCAGATCGTTCGCAGCCATCAGTCTCTCCCGGTCAGTCCTTTCCCTCAAAGAGCCCCAGCACCCACTCCCTCGGCACCTTGCTCATCGCGTTCTCCTCAAGCCGCTCCACGATCCTGAGGTACCTCGGGCGCTCGATGGGCGAGAGCCTCCCCGCGGAGCGCTCCCGTAGCGCGATGAGGATTTTCCCCGGTGTCATCCCCCCGGTCTCGCGGAGCCCCCGGGGAGAGAGGACCGCGGCAACGCCGATGCCCTCCCTCTCCTTATGGCGGACATCGACGGCAGCGGCCGCTGCTATCCAGGGATCGCCCGCCATGGCCGCCTCCACCTTGTTCAGGGAGACCAGGGTGTCCTCGATCTTCACCTCGCGCCCGATCCTCCCGCGGAGGACGAAGCTGCCGTCCTCATTGAACGAGACATAGTCCCCGCAGAGCAGGTCACGGCCGTCATGCACCGGATCGCGGTCAACATGGAGCCGTCCCTCCGCATCCGCATAAAGGTGATACTCCGGAAGCGGGATCCAGGGCTTCCCCGGAGCGTCATCGAGCCTCGTCGCGACGACTCCGGTCTCCGTGCTCCCGTAGACGTCGAGTGCCGGAACTCCGAGCACTCTCACCGAGAGCCCCATCGCCTCCGGCGTCATCCTACCGCCTGCCGCCATGACATGGGCGCACCGTGCCTTCCGCCCCTCCGGATCAAGCCTTCTGATGAAGGAGGGAGACGTCACCAGGAGCGATCCCTCCGGGATCCTGCCGAGCTCCTCCTGCGAGGCTATTGCGCGCGGGAAGGAGACTGACAGGGTAAGGAGGGAGAGCATCACCCTGCTCGTAAGGCCGTAGCCGTGCCGGCAGGGAACAGTCGCGAACACCCTTCTGCCCCTCCCGTAGCACATGCTTACCCCGGGATGCTCGCCTATGGCACGGAGGATGAGCTCGCGCGCGGTCTTGCTGTCCTCCTTCGGCGTCCCTGTGGAGCCCGAGGTGAAGAGCGTGCAGCGCCCGGCCCTCTCGTCGAAGGCGCGGGGCCTTAAGCCCTTCCGGGAGGCGAGCCCGGCGATGGAGAGCATCCTTTTGCCGCTGAGGAATGAGAGATCAGCGCTGCCGTCGGTGAGCACCGCCTCAAAGCGGTCGCCTATGAGCGCGAAATGGCTCCGGTCGAAGGAGCTCGGCAGATACGCGTGCACTCCCGCCATGAAGCAGCCCGCAAGCGATTCGAGGAACATCCTGAAGTCGTCGGTGCAGACCGCCGCGGTCCTCACTCCGGCCCCGGCAAGGGCTGCCGACACCGAGGCCGCCCTCTCCCTGAGGTCAGAGAGAGTGTACTCCCCGTCATCCGAAACGGCGATGGCCGCGTCCCCGTTCTCCCCGTCCGTGAGGAGATCGCTCCAGCTCCGGTACTCCAGCATCAGATCATCCCGCCGTTGACGCTCAGGACCTGCCTCGTCACGTAGGCGGCCTCCTCCGAGAAGAGGAAGGCGATGCAGCCCGCGACCTCGGAGGGCTTCCCGGCGCGGCGCATCGGGATCATGGGCATGGCCTGCTCCAGAACCTCCTGGCTTACCATCCCGGTGTCTATGCAGCCGGGGGCCACCGCGTTCACCGTGATGCCGCGCTTCGCGAGCTCCAGTGCAAGCGACTTGCAGGCCGCGATGAGTCCGCCCTTGGAGGCGGCGTAGTTGACCTGCCCGCGGTTCCCGGCAACCCCTGAGACCGAGGAGACCGCGACGATGCGCCCGCCGTCGCGGAGCCTTATCATGGGCATCACGCAGGGGTTCACCACGTTGTAAAACCCGGTGAGGTTGGTGTCTATCACCAGATCCCAGTCATCGCCGCCCATCGCGGGGAACGGGCCGTCCCTGATGACGCCTGCGTTCGAGACGATTCCCCAGAAGGCGCCGCTTTTCTCCATGGAGCCCTCGAGCGCCTCCCGGGCGGCATTCCGGTCCGAGACGTCGAACTGCAGGATCTCGGCGGAGCGGCCCTTTGACCGTACCGCCTCCGCGGTCTCCTCCGCACCCTTCAGGTTGCTCCTGCAGTGCACCGCGATGTCAAAGCCCGCGTCAGCGAGGCGGAGCGCCGCGGCCATTCCGATGCCGCGGTCAGCTCCTGTCACAAGAACTCTTCTGCCCATATTCATGTCCTTATTTTCCGTGTGTTCCGATAATGACTGCCGCGTTGTTCCCGCCGAAGGCGAAGGAGTCAGCGAGCGCGTACCTGCCCTTCGGGCGCCGTCCCCTCTCCGTCACGAGGCTGAAGCGGGGGAGCTCCGGATCAATATCCTCCGCGGCGTACGGCAGGGCCGGTATGGGGATCTCATCCTCAATCACGAGCGCCGAGAGCATCACGCCCATGGCTCCCGCGGCGCTCAGGGTGTGCCCGGTGAAGTACTTCGGGGCGAAGGCGGGCACGTCAGGGAGGAGATCATGCATCAGCCTGCTCTCCATCGCGTCATTCGCCGGGGTGCCGGTTCCGTGGAGCGCCGCGCAGCCTATGTCCTCCGGCCCGATCCCCGCCCGCCTCATGGCCTCCCGCACCGCCTCCTTCTGCGGCCCGGCGTCAGGCGCCGGAGCCGAGATGCTGAAGCCGTCAGCCGTGGCGCCGAAGCCCGCGAGAAAGAGGTCCGATCCGCAGAGCGGCTCGCGGGTGATGACCGTGAGCACGGCCGCCTCGCCGATGTTTATCCCCTTCCTCGCCCGGTGGAAGGGGAGGCACCTCTCATCTGATAGCACGCCGAGTGATTTAAAGCCCGCCGCCGTCACGTGCGATATCACGCTCACGCCGCCCGCGATGACCGCGTCGGCGACGCCGGCCTCTATGAGGCCCGCCGCGGAGATGAGCGCGCGCGAGGAGGAGGTGCAGGCCGTCGCGGCCGACCAGCAGGGGCCTCCGATCTTAAGGGTGTCGCGCACATAGTCGGACATGCAGGCGACATTCCCGAGGGAGAAGTCAAAGCCCTCATCAGGGGACTTCCCCTCCTCAAGATCCCTCTCAGCCTCATTGAGCGATGCGGTGGAGGTACCTGTGACGCAGGCGATCCTCTCCTTCCCGAAGCGGGTGAACGCCGCGTCAAGCTCCGGCGCAAGCTGTGCGAGCGCGTGCCGGAGGAGGACGATGCTCCTGCTCTCCGTCTTTATCCTCTCCGCCCGGAGGAGAGTGAAATAGTCCTCCCCCGAGGTGTCAAAGCCTCTGAGATCCGCCTCCCTGAGGGAGTCCGCGGATATCCCGGGGAAAGAGAGGGTGTGCGGCCCCTCCGGCGCGCCGCCCGTGCTCCGGAAGAACTCCCGCGTCCCGGCAAGATCTGCACCGAGGCAGCTCACCGTCCCGAATCCGTTAACTGCCAGCATCCTCTCTCCAGAAGTCATAGAAGTTGAACCAGTCATAGGGAGCCTCAAGGATGAGCCTCTCAAGCTCCCGGCAGTACATCTCGGCATAGCGCGCCGCGGAGGCGCTGCGGTTCCTCCGGTCAAGGGCTACCGGCCCGATCTCCTTAAGGTACACCGAGTACCTCCTCCCTGTCCTCACCGCATGGAGAAGGAAGACCGGGAGCCTGAACGCCGACGCCACTATCCAGGGCGAGGCGGGGAGCGTCACCCTCTCCCCGAGGAGCTCTGCCTGCACCGTCCTCCGGCTGCCCTCGCCCGTGAGCCGGTCCGCCATCATGGCGAACCACTCGCCCCTCTCAATGGCGCCGCCCAGGAACGCCTTCATGACGGCGTCCTCATCGCCGGCCTCAACCACATGGATGGCTGACTCCGGGCCCGCGCTCCTTATGATCTCCGCCATCTTCCGGCTGTTCCGGGAGTCCGTCAGCACGTTGACCGTGACCCGGAGCCTTCTGGTGTTGAAGGCGCGGAGGATCTCGGTGTTGCCGAGGTGGGAGCTGAGGAGGAGTACGCTCCTCCCCTCCCGGGAAAGCTCCTGAAGACGCCCGAACGCCCCGTCGCGGTAGTCCGCCTCGCCGCGCGTCATCTCCCCGCTCCAGGCGAGGATCCGCTCGGCGATGGCATGCCCGAAGCGCTCGAAATGCGCGAGCGTGCTGAGGCGGAGCCTCCCCTTCCCGGACTTTTCCGCGAACCTCTCCGCCCGGTCAAGGTACTCCCTTGAGATCCTCCTTGCCCGCGGGTTGAAGAGCCAGTAGGCGGCGATGACCCACCAGGTGATGAAGTCCCCGAAGCCCCGTCCGAAGATGCGGTATCCCGCCATGAGGACGCGCACCCCCGCGGGGAAGGTCTCCTCGCTCCTGTCGCGCCAGAACAGTCTTTTCATGTCAGGGACCCCGGGGCTCAGAACCTCTTCTTTCTCTTGAGGTAAATCCTTATGGCGAACTCTCCCGCGAACATGAAGCCCATCAGGATGTAGGAGATGAAGCCGTTCCAGAGCGCCCAGACCGTGTCGGACATGAAGCAGGTCGAGAGCGCCACGGAGCCGTTCAGCACATAGAATATGCACCAGGCCCAGGTGACGCGCCGGCAGTAGAGCCTGAAGAACTCCGAGCGCTCCTCAGGGGGAACGCTCACCTCGGCGAACCTCTGCACTATGCACTTCTCCGTGGTGAGCGAGTACCCGAATACCGCGAGGAGAGCGCAGCCCGCGAACACCGGATAGAGCTTCGCGAGGAGCGCCTCGCCGCTTAGCGAAAAGGCCGCCGCGGCCGCGGTCATCGCGAGGAGAAGGAACACCAGGATCGGGTTCCTCCGGAAGCCGTTCAGGATGAGGCGGAGGAGTATGAGCCCCGCGGCGATCCAGAGGACCGTGCCGCCGAGCCCGTTCCTGAGCGCCCACCACACCGCTGCGGGGTAGCAGGCGGTCGCCGCTATCACCGCAATGTTTACCGCCTTCCTGAGCCTCATATCTTCCTGAGGATGAGCGAGGTGTTGACGCCGCCGAAGGCGAAGTTGTTGACCATGACGAACTCCGGATCGGCAGCTCTCCCCCCGCCCGTGATGTAGTCAAGATCGCCGCACCTCGGATCGGGCTCCGTGAGGTTGAGGTTCGGGGCAAGCCAGCCCTCCTGCTGCATGAGGACCGAGTAGACGGTCTCGAGGGCGCCTGCCGCACCCAGGGTGTGGCCCATGTAGGACTTGATGGCGGAGAAGGGGACCTTATTGCCGAACACCCGCGCAGTCGCCTGCGACTCGGCGATGTCGCCGAGCTCGGTGCCGGTGCCGTGGCCGTTCACGTAGCCGATGTCGGAGGGGGAGAGCCCGGCGTCAGCAAGCGCCTTCCTCATGCAGCGCTCCATGCCGTCGGCGCTCGGCGCGGTGATGTGGGTCGCGTCGGAGTTCGAGGCGAAGCCCGCGACCTCCGCGTATATCCTCGCGCCCCTTGCCCTTGCGCTCTCATACTCCTCGAGAATGACGGTGCCGGCGCCCTCCCCGACGACGATGCCGTCGCGGCTTCTGTCGAAGGGCCTCGGTGCAAGCGCGGGATCCTCAGCGCGGCTCGTCTGGAAGAGCGCGTCGAACACCCCGACGGAGAGCGGCGAGAACTCCTCGGCGCCGCCGCAGAGCATGACTTTCTCGCGCCCGAGCAGCATCATGTCGCGCCCGTAGCCCACCGCCATCGAGCCCGAGGCGCAGGCGACCGAGGTCGGTACGATCTCCCCGGTGATCCCGAAGAATATCGAGAGGTTGACGGGAACGGTGTGCGGCATCATGGTGACGTAGGTCGATCCCCTGAGGTAGACCACGTCCTTATTGGACTCGAAGCCCGCGACGTCGCGGAACGCCGCGGTGGAGCCGCCGGAGCTTCCGTAGGCGATGCCGGTATCGCCTGAGGCGAGGACCGGATCGTCCCTGAGCCCCGCGTCCCGGAGCGCGTCATCGCTCGCCGCTGCGGCCAGCATCCCGATGCGCCCCATGGTGCGGGTCTTCTTTCTCGGGTAGTCAGGAAGCTCCTCATGCACCACGGCGCCGAGGCGGGTGTTGAAGTTCCGGTATTCTCCGAGGACTCCGTCCTGCACCTCAGTCCGGTTCCTGAGGCTCCGGAGCGCGGCGAGCGCCTTCTCCATGGTATTGCCGAGCGGCGACCAGGCTCCCATGCCGGTAATCACGATTCTCTTTCTGTCCATACTGACACCTCTCATGCATGAATGTCCGGCCGCATCCGTCTCCCGGGCAGGGAAAAGCACGGCGCTGCCGGCGCGCGGGACGCTCCGGCATGACTCTGGATATTGTGTGAGCGGCGCTCCGCCGCCCGCTGCCTACTTCTGCTGATCCTTCGGGGCGAAGCTGCCGGGAGCGGCGTCGCCGGCGAGGATGCTGACCACGTTGTCGATGGTCTTTACGCCCGCGAAGTCGTTGGGGGCGAACCTGAGCTTTCTGTTGCGCTCAAGCTCCGAGATCAGATCGATGAAGTCGATTGAGTCGAGATCAAGCGACTTGAGGGTGGACTCCGGAGTGATGTCCTCCCCGTTCAAGCGGAAGTTCTTCACCAGAAGAGCCCTGATTTCAGCCATCACCTCGTCCCTGTTAGCAGACATTTAATCCTCTCCATTATCTTTCTGTTTTGCCCTGCCCCGGAAGCTCTCCTGCCCGTCCGGCAGGCCACTTCCCGAAGCACAGCCCCGTATTTTACTTTGCGCGCCCCGCCGTTTCTGAGGCGCCGATCTAATCTGATGCCTGTCAGACTATATGAAAGAGCGCCGGATCAGGCGCCGGCCTCCCCGGGCGGCTGAACATCTCCGTGAAGCCGTCCTTTTCCGGCCGGCAGACGATGAGCTTCGCCGAGGCGCTTATGCTCCCCTCCGCGCCGCTCACGCTGCAGTCGAAGGCGGCCATGGCCTCGTCAAAGAAGCCGCTCGCCGCGCTCACCTTAAGATCCGTGAGCCGCGGCACCGACACGATGCCGCCCGCGTCAAAGCGCCGGACGCCGATGAGGAGCCCGACCGGCGTGTGCTTCCCGCGGCTCTCGTAGTAGTTCCCCATGACGGCGCTCACCGCCTGCGCCATGACCTCGATGAGCGCCCAGGCGGGAAGCGATCCGTCGGCACTGAGCGCCGTGCAGAACCTCCGTCCGGCAGAGTATGAGCACACCCCGGAGAGCGAGGGCCCCGCCCCGTCGAACTCCCAGCTGTCGAGGGAGTCGATCATGAGCATCGGGTACTTCTGCGGCATGACCTCCTCGAACCTCTCACCGATAACGACATCCGTCATCATGACGCGCCTCCGGCGAGCGCCGCGCGCCCCTCCGAGAACACCATGCCGAGAGGCGAGCTGATCCTGAAGGAGAGCTCCTCCTGCCCCTCATCCGCCGTGACCTCAATCTCCGCCTCATCCCCGGGAACCATGGGGAAGGTGAACTTCACCTGCCTGAACCCCGCGATCCGGAGATCCCGCCCCGCCGCAGCGGAGATTTTTCCGAGGGCGAGCGTCACAAAGTAAACCTGCGCGATGCCGGGGAGCACCGGAAGGCCCTCGAAGTGCCCCCTGAACCAGTCGAGATCCGCATCCGCCCTGAAGCGGGCGCTGTAAGACGATCCCGTCACACTTTCCATTTCAAACACGGGATCACGCATCGCACGCTCCTGCCGTTTTCTCTTTAAGCAATTCAGGATACTTCCTCATGAGGAGCCTTAAAAGCCCCGGCCCGTCCGCGCCCGCGACCTCATCATCGCGGAGCCGGATGCCACCGCCCCTCCGGAGCGAGAGCGCCGCCGCATACGGTCCGTGAAAGCCCTCCGGCACGTTCACGAGGCTCCCCGGGAGGGAGTTCTCGTAGAAGACCGCATGCACGCTCCCTCTCCCGAGCCCGTACAGCTCACTCACGCACTCAGAGAGCCCCGCGATGACGGTGTCAGCGCCTCCCGCGAGCGACGAGGAGGAGGCATGGCAGCCGCTTATCATCGAGTAATACCCGGAGGGCGAGTTGTGGACGCTTCCCGAGAACTCCGCAGGGGACACCCCGCCCGTATCCCGGACGCTCCTGAGCATCCTGACGCAGCGCGGCGTCTCGCCGGTCATGCTCGCGAACACCGCGGCATCCGGAAGCCCCGCGAGGCGCTCCAGCGAGAGCATCGCCGCGACCGCGAGGAGGTCTCCCGGGAGCAGGCGGCGGGAGAGCATCCCGGGCACCAGAGGGCTCTTCACCCGCCCCTCCTTCACCGGGAACGCGCCGTCACCCTCAGCCCAGGAAAGGAAGCTCACGGTGTCCGGGAGGGCCGGGGACATGGCGCAGATCCCGGTGAGATCAAAGATGAAGTCCATCAGCGGAGCATGCCTCCCTTATAGCACCCGTAAGGCCGCACCCCGAACTTCCCGCTCCCGCAGGCCCCGAGGATATGCTCCGCGAGCCTCTCGGGCATCCGGAACTCCATGGCACCGGTCTTCCGGTTCACCGCGCACTGCGTGGTGCGGGCCTTGATGCAGACGGTGTCGCCCTTTCCTATCACGTAGTCGAAGACCAGCCTGACGCCGCACTCCCTGATGAGGAGGATGACGTCGAACTCGTCGCCTGCCGTGAGAGGCCTCACATACTTGATGAAGTTGACCTCGATGATCGGGAGATCATAGCAGTCCTCCTCGCGGATCATCCGGTAGTCGTAGCCTATGGCGTCTATCAGGGCAAACCTGGCCTGCTCCATGAAGCGGAGGTAGTTGCCGTGCCACACCACGCCCATCGGGTCGCAGTCATAGAACTGCACCCGGCCGCGGTAGACGAACATGCCCTCATACGGCCCAGTAGTCATAAAAGTTTCCCCAGTCAAGCGGACTTCTCATCAGGATGCCCTCGAGCTCCGAGGCATAGATCTCCGCGTACTTCCTTATGCTCCCCATGCGGTCCTTCCGGTCAAGGACCACCTCGCCGAGCTCCCTGAAATATATGACCGGGCTGCCGTTCTCGTGCACCGAGTGCAGGAGGCAGCAGGGGGCCCCCACCGCGGCGGCGAGCACCCAGGGCCCGACGGGGAAGCGCGCCTTTTTCCCGAGGAGCGTCACCTCCACCGACTCCGTGCTGCTGTCGAGCACGCGGTCGCCGAGGATTACCACCCACTCGCCCCGCTCTATCCTCTCGCGGATCTCGATGCCGGTCCTGAACGCCGCGGCAAGCTGGCCCTCCCTGCTCCCGGAGCCTCCGGTGCTGAAGTCATCGACCTTTATGATGTTGAGGCCGTAGTCGCTGTTCATGTTCCTGAGGAGCCCCGCGAACTTGTTGTAGGCGGAGGTCTCCATCATCACGTTGACGGTCTTTCTCGTCAGGTGGTCGTTGATGGCCCGGAGCATCTCGATGTTGCCGACATGCGAGCCGATGATGAACGCGCCGTGCTTCGCCGCCTCAAGCATCCTCTCATGGGCATTGCCGCGCGAGACGGTGCTCCCTATCCCGAGCCTCCCGCTCCAGGCGAGGATCTTCTCCATGAGGCAGGTGCCGTAGTTCCTGAGGTGGAGATAGGTATTGAGCCTGCCGCGGTACGCGTCAGGGGGAAGCGTCCCGGCCCTCTCCCGCTCCGCCATGTACGCGCGGACGGTCCTGAGGTACTCCGCCGAGCAGCCCCTCGCTCTCTTTGCCCCGAGCCAGTAGAACGTCACCACGAACGACACCGACGCCCGGCAGGCCGCTCTCCCCAGGTGATCGTGGATCCAGAGCACTATCGCTATGCCGAGCGGCCAGTTGCCGACCTCCCTGTCCCTGCTCCAGACTGTCACCTGCCTGCCCCCGGAAAATCCGCCATGCGCGTCATTATCTCATACACGCCCGTCACAAACAGCCTCACTGCCTCTCTCCTGAGCTGCCTTCAGCGCCTGCGGGGGCCTCTGCCTTCCCGCCGGCGCCGTCACGCTCCGTGCCGAGCCACGCGGCATAGCGCTCCTCGAGATCCGCCGTGAGGTTCCTCGCGGCAAGCGTGACCGGCGTGCCGCCCCCGAGGTACCCGGAGACGCTTATCCTTTCTCCGAAGGAGAACGAGATGACCGGGACTCTCTCCGGGACATCAAGGTTCAGGAAGCCGCTTCCGAGGTAGTTCCGCTCGGAGCACTCAATCCGGAGCGGGATGATGTCCCGCCCGAGCCTTAAGGCAAGGTTCGAGGCGCCGCGGCGGAACTTTATCCTCCAGCCATGGTGGGAGCTTCTCGTGCCCTCCGGGAATATCAGGATGGCGTCCTCCGGGCTGATGAGCGAGCTCCAGTCCTCAAGCGGGAGATCATTGCTGATGTAGAGCATGTGGGAGATGATGTGCCTCATGAAGCCGCTCATGAGCCTTCCCGAGACGACGCAGGTGGTGTTCTCCGGAAGGAGCGAGGTCAGGATCATGTAGTCGATGAGCGTCGGGTGGTTCGCGATGATGACCGTGTTCCGGACCTCTGAGGCGGAGGGGACGGCGCCCTCAAGGCTCACCCGGTAGACCCGGAGGAGCCTTGCCGCGGCATTGATGCTCCTGAAGCCCTTTGAGGTGCAGCGCCTGATGAAGAGAGCCCTGCCCCTTATGTCCCGGATGAAGAGCCGCGCGATCGCATAGACAGCGACGCCCAGGGTCAGGGCGCCTGCCGAGAAATAGGCAAACAAGAGAAGCGTGCTGATTTTCCTGAGTAGAAGGCTGATTCTGTGCATGTCCGGCGCTCAATAAATGTCCGGCTGCTATTATAGTAGACGTCTGACGCCGCGTCATTTATTTTCATCCGGCGCAGTGCCGCAGGGCACCGGCACCGCGGACATTCCGCCAGGTATGCAGATCCCGCCGGCGGCATGAGGAGGCCCCGGTTTCCTTCCTCCCCCGGAGAGCGCAGTTTTCCCCGTCCGGCAACGGCAGATCAGCGATCACAAGTCTGTGCCGCGACACTTTTTCCAACGAATATTTTCGTGCCGCGACACTTTTTCAAACGAATGTTTCCCGTATCACGACACTTTTTCAAACGAATATTCCCGGTTCCGTGACACTTTTTCAA
>ONIT01000060.1:0-10274 GCA_900317945.1 uncultured Pseudomonadota bacterium | reverse complement strand
TTTCAAACGAATGTTTCCCGTATCACGACACTTTTTCAAACGAATATTCCCGGTTCCGTGACACTTTTTCAAACGAATATTTTCGTGCCGCGACACTTTCCCAGACGAGTCGTCAGGCATCAGCATGGACTGCAGCGGACTCAGCCTTATTTGCGGGTTTTGGCCCTGAGGTGAGGCACAAATTTCAATTTAATCCCGTTTTTTGTAAATTTCTTACAAAAACGGGGGTCTGATGAGGCAGTTTTTTTAATTTGGCCTCAAGGCATCTGCCCGGAGCTTTCACCGTTTCTTCCCGCAAAGGCGAGCACTGCAGTGAGCGCCACTCCGGCGAGCCCAGCCGAGAGCACCAGGCCGTAGGAGGACAGGACCGCGGTGTCCGAGAAGGAGAGGAGCCCGAACGATATCTCGGTCGTGAGCCACGACGCTCCGACGGAGCGGAGGACATACCCGTCCCCCGGGCTGTTGTGTAGGAATATGCAATAGTCGGCGCCGAGCCCCATCACCATGAAGAGCGCAAGGACGGTGAAGAGGTTGAAGTACCCGGCCGCAAAGCCTGCCGCGAGCGCGAGCCCGAGCCCCGCGAGCATCGGGATGACAAAGCCGGTGAGCATCCTCCGCCGCATGATGATGCCTGCGGGAATGAGAGCGAGGAGGAACGCCGCGCCCAGGACAATGAGGAGGCTCTCCCGGTACGTCCGGAACGCGCCGCTCCAGTGCCCCCTGCTGTCAACGATCCTCACCCCCGGCAGGGAGGAGATTTTCTGAAGAAGGGCAGAGTCAGCGCTGCCGGTCTTCACCAGGACCTCATCGCCGCAGAAGAACCTTGCGGCTCCTCCGGGGAACTCCTCCGCCTTAAAGGGCGCTGCCCTGTCAAGCCCGGCGTCCTCAGGCTTTATCTCAATCCCTGCCTGCCTGTACGCACCCTCAAGCTCCGGAAGAAGCGCCTTCCACTGCCGGATGCTCTCAAGCTGCGCCTTCCCGGAGGGCACCGCGCGGCAGGGAAGCAGCGTCCCGCGGAGCTCCTCAGGGGAGAGCTCCTTTCCGAGCGCCTCACAGGTGCCGCGGCCCATGACGAACCATTTCGCGCGCTTTCCGCCGCTCACCGTCTCCTCAATATGCTCATGCATTTCCATGAGCTCCGGATCCGCCTTCTGCATGGCGCCGACATCGTCATTGAAGGAGACGAACGGCAGCAGAAAAAGCCCCGGCGCCGCGGCGGCAAGGGGCACAGCAAGCCTTATGAGGCGCGGGACGGCGGGCACGCGGGGCGCCCTCTCCCCGCGCGGAGCGGGGAACCTCACCATCGGGATGACGAGCACCGCGTAGAAGAACACCGCGGCAAGAGCCGCGACCGCGAAGATCATGAGCTCCCGGAGCACGCGGAGGTCAGTCATGAGCATGGCCGCGTAGGCGATGACGCTCGTGAGGAGGCTCTCCGCGAGCGATCTCACCATGACACCGGGCAGCGCCCCGTCACCCCCGTTTCCCGTTCTCCTGAAGTAAAGGAGCGAGTGAAGCACATAGTCAAAGCAGATCCCGACGAGGCAGGAGGAGAGCGCCAGAGTCATGACATGCACCGAGCCCGAGACGGCGAGCACCGCGGCGATGCCGGCGCCCAGGGAGACGGTGAGCGCGATGAGCGTGTGGATAACCGGCACAATCCTCCTGAATATGTACATCTGGAGAAGAATCACGATGATCATGGAGCCGGTGCCGATGACCCCGACGTCGCGCTTCGAGCGCTCCGCGTAGCGCTCCGAGAAGAACATGGCGCCGGTGAAGCTCACCGTCACGCCCCTGGCAGACGCCTTATCCCGGAATGACTCAAGGCCGCTGATGCCGGGAGCGCCCTTCCCTGTTCCGGAGCCCTCGAGGAGCACCGCGTATCCCTTCCCTGATTTCCGGTAGGGGAGGCCGTCACCGGACATGCTCCAGTCAGAGGGGAGGTATGACGCGGCGTTCCTCGAGGCGAACAGCGGATCCTTCCTGATTTCGCCCGCGGAGACGGCGCTGAAGGGGGAGTAGAGGATTTCAAGGATGTACTGCGCGAGGCCGCCGTTCTGCACCCCGGGAGGAGGAGGGAAGCTGTAGCGGTGCGAGAAGACAAATGACGCTGCCTCTGCAGGATCCTGAGACCGGAGCTCCACAGCCCCGCTCCTTCTGACAAGGTCCCGGAGCTCTCCCGCCGTCTCCAGGGTTACGGAGAGGTCCTTTCCCTCCGCGAGGAACACCGCCTCCCTCGCGATCCTCCTCGTGAACTCCTCCTCCGCGGGATCGGGAAGCCCCGGCACCATGCCGTAGATGTCGGTCCTGAAGGGCTCCCCGGACGACATGAGCCTCAGCACTGCCGCCGCGGCGGCAATGACGAGGATCGCGATATAGACGAGAAGGCCGCGCCTTTTAATGGACATCGCAGAAACGGGGGAATTCCAGGTCAAACTGCTCCGGTGAGACAGCCCCGGTGCCTTCAAACCTCATCACCGTGCTGCCGCCTCCCGCGTCAGTGACGGAGAACTCCGAGAAGCGGCCGCCCTCCGTCACGAGCCTTACGGACTTCAGAGCCTTCCTCATCATGGCGCTCACCGGGGCAAGCTCATAGGCCCAGCCTCCGGCGGTCTTCTCCGCTGAGGCAAGGGTGAAGTCGCCCTTCACCGCATCAAGCCCCCCGGAGGCGATCCCGGAGAGGAGATCGGCGATGAGCCGCCCGGGGCCCTGCTCCCCGAGCTGCCTCACGATGCCGCCGGGCGTCTTCTCCGTTGTTCTACCGTCCTCAAATTCCCAGGCCTTGACGAAGGGCTTCTCCATTTTCCAGCAGAGCCTCTCCGGAGAGGTCATGAAGCTCCCCGCCATCTCAAAGGCGCGCTCCGCCCCGGGGATGGTCCTGGTCTCGGTGAAGGTCCCCGCGACGGAGCCTCCGGTGAGCTCGGAGAAGGGGACATGGTCAGCCGTCTCCGCGGAGAGCGCAGTGAGCGGCAGGATGGTGAGCGCAGCAGCGGCGGCTGCAAGAAGCCTATTCATGATCTTTGTTCCTTATTCCGAGGACAAGGCTGCTGGGCTTCACCTCGCCCGTGAGAATGCCGACGAGGTCGCCGACGGTCCTCACCCCGGCGAAGTCGCGGGCGGAGAGGCGGCGGTCCATGCGCTGCCCGAGGTCGGTGAGGAAGTCGAGGAAGTCCATGGAGTCAATGTCGAGATCCCTGAACGAGGCATCAGGCGCAATCTCCCCGGCCTCCAGGGAAAAGGCGCTCATGAGGAGATCCCTCACCTCGGCAAATACTTCCTCTCTGGTGCGCTCCGCCCTGATGTCCGGCATAGTGGCTCCCCTCTGAAAACTGCCGTAATTTTACACGATAGCGGGGAGCGTTAGTAAGAGCCCTGCGGCCGGTGCCGTAAATGAGCCGGCTCCCGGGGATTGCTTCGGCTCAGCGCTCCGCTCCGGTGAGCCTGAGGAGCCCCTCCCGGTCAGTCCAGCCGAGGGTGAGGCAGCCCTCCGCGGCGGGGCGTCCGCCGGAGAAGGCCCGGCAGGAGAAGACACCCCTCGTGTCATCGAAGAATGAGCTCTCCGCCGTGACGGCAAGAGGCTTCCCTTCCGCAATCACCGCCGCGTCAAGAACCAGCCCCCTCACGCCGAGGAGGAGCGCTATGGGGAGAGCCCTGCCCTCACGCCTCTGCCGCTCCGCCATGACCGCGCAGACGCACTGCGCCATGCTCTCGGTGATGATGAGGGGAGGAAATTCCCCGCCGCTGACGGCGGCGCAGCCTGAGGCATAAGGGTCAGAGACAGTCATCCCGGATACGGTGCCGGCAGCCTCATCGAGGGAGAATGAGAGGAGCGCGTCTGCCATCAGCATCGGGCCCTTCTGCGGCATGACGGCGGCGAGGTCCTCATGGTCAAGGACAAGCCGCGCGGGCGCCTCAGGGCACGGGGCATCTGAAAGTGAGGCGCCTTCAGCGCCCCGGAGGAGCAGCGTCCCCGACGAGTACGCAGGGCCGCCCTCAGCCGGCACAAGCCTGAAGCTCACGCTGTCACCTGAATCACTCAGCGTGAGCTCCGCGCGGAGCCGGTCCCCCGGGAGCGCGGGGCGCATGAACTTCACCCGGTCAGCGCCGCTGAAGGAGAGGGGAACGCCGCGGAGCGCGCTGATTTCCCCCGCGAGAGAGCCAGCGATGAAGAGCTCCGCCGCCCCGGGGAGCACCGGAGCATCCGGGAAGTGGCCCCGGAGCCAGACAAGTGAGGGAGAGACTGTGAATTCCGCAATGACCGTGCGCTCGCCTGCCTCAGCGATGTCAGGGCGCGGCAGGCGCAAGGTTTTCTCAGATATGCCAGAAGTCATAGAAGTTGCCCCAGTCGAGCGGCGAGCGCACGAGGATCCGCTCGAGCTCAGCCGCGTAGTCAGCCACGTATCTCCGGAGGGCCTCCTCGCGCTTTTTCCCGCGGGGGAGAACGACCTTCCCTATCTCCCTGAAGTAGAGGACTATCGAGCCCGTCGACGGATCATGCACCGCGTGCATCACATAGCAGGGGACGTCGAGCATCGAGGCCATGATCCAGGGGCCGTCGGGGAACCTCGCTTTCTCCCCGAGGAACTCGGCCTCGACGTACCTGGTATTGCGGTCAATGACCCGGTCGCCGAGCATCACGACCCACTCACCGTTCCTCACCTTCTCCTCAAGCTCTATGCCTGTCGCAATCGAGCGGGCGAGGGCCTTCTCCCTCACCGACTCGTCGTCCGTGTCCGGGGAGATGTCGTCCGTCTCGATGACGTTGAGGCCGTAGCCGCTGTTGAGGGATTTGAGGTAGCAGGCAAAGCCCTTATAGACCGACGACATCTTGAGGACGTTGACTTTCTTCTTAGTCAGCTGGTCGTTCATGGCGCGGAGCATCTCCATGTTGCCGGCATGGGAGCCGATGATGAAGGCGCCGTGCTCAGCAGCCTTGAGCATGCGCTCATGGGCATGGTCGGCGGAGCGGATGTCGTTGATGGTGAAGCGCCCGCTCCAGGCAAGGGCGCGCGTCATGAGTCCGGTGGCGAAGGTCAGGAGGTTGCGGAAGGTGGTGACGCGCCCCCTGTAGGCGTCGGGCGGGAGCTTTCCCTCCTCCTCAAGGCGCGAGACATACGCGCGGTAGTGCCTGATATAGACGGCGGAGTATTTCCGGTGCATGGGATGGGTGGCCCAGAAGCAGACCACGATGACGAATATGCAGAGCCGGTAGGCGCGCTTCCCGAGGTGATCGTATACCCAGATCAGGGCCGAGAGCGCCCAGGGAGCGCTCCTCACTTCCTTAATCTCACGCCAGCCCATCTGCCATTTCCCATACCTGCCATCCCGACCTGTCCCCTGCCCCAGGAACCCTGCCTCCCTGACGTCCTGCCGGTCATCCGCCGGAGGAGCCTTCACAGGAGCACGGAATCCCCGCGGTCAGGTCAGGCTGATATTATAAAACCGAAAAGCTCCGGAGCATATCAGTCCGAGGTATTGAGTCAGAGTCCGGAGCCTGAATGCCGCGGGGCACACCGGGCCACGGTAGTGACTACCGGCGGACATCAGGAAAATTTCTCCCACCTCACTGTGACCTCCGGAGATTAGATCCGTAAATATCTGATTCAGCGAAGCAATCTGCCATTTCAACTGTCAAATATTATCTGACAGTTGAAATGCTGACACAGATTCCTGAAACTTCAAGCAAGCTGCTGTGTCCTGATGGATATATGGAATAAACAGCCCGGCGGCATAGTGCTGAATTTTCTCCCACCTCACAGGGACATTTGGTCATTAAATCTGCAATAATCTGATTCAGCAGAGCAAATTGCCATTTCAGTATGCAGATATTATTTGCAGACTGAAAATTTCACGGAGCATCCGGCAGCCACGGCAATCCGGCTTATACCGGACTTGAGAACAGCGGCAGGATTTTATCCGACCTCACTGGGACCTCTGAGGGTTAAACCAGCAAGGATCTGATTCAACAAGGTAATTTACATTTCAGTTGTCAAATGTTATTTGACAGCTGAGTTCTGAAAGGCTTCTGGACAGCAGCAAAATGAAAATCCAAACATGAACGCCTGTTTCTAAGGCAATTCACGAGCTTCTTTCCGGAGCCTCGCCGCACAGATGGAAGATTATACGAACAGGGCGAAGTGGCTGATACCACCGTATTTTGTTCAAAGCTAAGATACATCACAGCCCTTTCTGGCACGGTTAAAAGTCAGGCGGCGACCGTGAAATATCTAATGCCGAGCACTAAGGCCAGTTTAAACCTCTTCTGAGAGCACGATCTTCTGCTCCGGAACTGAGAAAACCATGGCGAAGCGGCGGGTTTCCCTGACCGGTACGTAATTGCCGTAATCGTGCTTAAGGATCTGCGCCTTAGCCTCCTCAAGCTTTTTCTCAGGAGCCTCGCCGTCGCGGGCGCACTTCATTTCGATAATCAGCCTTCTGCCCGGCATCTCAAAGGTAAGGTCAGCCCTGCCGCCGTTCTCTGCCGCCTCACTCCTGACATCATATCCGACTCCCAGGCAGTAAAGGAGCGGCGCGTCGCACGCGGCGTACTCATTCTCGGCCTTGTGCAGGCTGTTCAGGACCTTGTAAGTGCGATTGAAGAGGAGCGCTATGTCCTTGTCAGACACATCAGGCCTGTTAAGCACATACGCCGACTGGTTGAGGGCCTGTACACTCTGCTGATCGCACTTTTTGAAAGTGTCTGACATGAGAATATAGGCCCATGCATGCCTTAGCTCGAGGTTCGGAAGTCCCAGATAAAAATAGAACGGATCTGCTTTCTTGATGGTGTAGTAACCGCACTGTGCCAGGATGACGGCTTTGCCTGTCTCGCTCATGGGCCCAGTATTCATGAAGAATTCATTGCGGGGGACCTGCGGCTGCTCATCATCCCGGGTTACGCCACCGGCCGCTTTTATGAAATTCTGCAGCAGAGTGCTGACACCGCTGTCAATGAACCAGTAGTCGCTTAACTGATACAGGTTGTCAGGAGAGAGGAAATTCAGCACAGACCAGGGCTGGTATACATGAACTGAGGCTTTCTCATCGAAGCAGTACCCGTCGTAATGTCTCCTGAGGCCGTCCATGACCTGATCGATCTGCGCTTCGGTTACCTCATCCTGACTTATGCCGAAAATAGAGGAGGCTGCCGCTTTCAGATGAGGAGCGAAATAACGCCTTATCTCATCTTCGGTATATCCGAGCAGGCTGCCGTAGAGAGGGTTAAGGCTGAGATCCTTAATGCTTGAGCCGGCGCTGAACAGAGTTACCTTATTGAAACGGGATACCCCTGTAACAAAAATGAAACGGAACCTGCTGCTGTTCTCCTTGACAGACAGGTAAAAATCACGGATTGCATCCCTGATATCGTTTAAAACATTCTGATTTCCGAGATTAGCGTTCAGCGGGCTGTCATACTCATCCACCAGCAGGACCATTGAATTAACCTCTGCCATAAGACAGATCTTATTCATAAGGATTTTAATGGTTCTGTATTTGTCAGGGGTCTCCTGCCAGCCCAGCACGCCTGCTTTTTTGGCAGCATCGAGGAATTTTTCAACCGCATCCTTCTGGAAGCTTCCGGCACTGCGGCACTCAAGCCCTGAGAAGTCAAAATGCAGGACCGGATAGGTTTTATCCGTCCACCGCTTCTCAATGGCAAGGCCTTTAAACATTTCAGTACCGCGCGAGAACAGGTTTTCCAGAGTTGACACCAGAAGGCTCTTTCCGAACCGGCGCGGACGGGAGATGAAGCACTGGTCATTGTTTTCAATCATCCGGTATATGGCATCAGTTTTGTCGACGTAGACCATACCTCCGGCTATGATTGCGTCAAATCCCTGTTTGCCGATTGGTAATTTTTTCATGATGTCCCCCGATTTTTACCGGTTCCCGAATAACAGTCTACCATCTATTTTTAAACCGCTGAAGGCAGATATTTGGATCACTGAAAACACAGAAAAAAAAAATGACTGACCCTTTTCTATTGCGAAGCAGCGCAGCTCTTTGCCGCAGCCGCCAGCTGCAATGGCCTTCATGACCTCCCTCACCACATGGCAGTCATCAAAGCACGGTAGTACGCAAAGAACGGCATCAGCCTTTTCTCCTCTATGACGCTGACGCCGGACTGCCTCATCGTTTTCCACAGCGCTTACTGAAGCTTCATTCCATGTATTCTCCATCCCTGTGCCTGCACCAAAGAATTCTTCCCGAATCATGCGACTTGTGGGCCATGTGCCTCTCTGCCGCGCTTGAGTGCGGCTGATTGAAGATTACACGAGCAGGGCGAAGGGGCGGACCCCATCGTACGCGCTCGACGCGCCGGCGGCGTGCGCGTTGACGCCGTCGTCGTTGTCGCGGACAACCGCGAAGTTCGAAGAGGACCATGAACAGGAATCGCTCACCCAATACCGCCTATTATGTCCTCTTAATTCAGGATGAAGGCTGAATGCGGCAAGCTGATTTCCACCCATGCAGCTGTCCTTGATATAGCAAGACCAATCCAAGCCGCTATCCGGCAGCGGCGCCTGCCCGAAAACCATGGACAGTGTCATCAGCCTGCAGGTGCAGGAGAGAGGGTCTGACGATGCCCTGCCGGAACCGTCAAAGCTGCACCTCAGCAGGTGCTCCGTCCCGAACGCTCCGGCGAGCCCCCGGGCAAAGGCAGGCATGACCGTCTTATTCATGTAGGAACCGGCATAGCCTCCCTTATTGGTGTCAGTGGGGTTCATGCAGCTGTCAAAGACCGGCCCCTCAGGCACGATGACCGCGTGATGTTGAGTCACCCCGGAGCTTCCCTGGTTCAGGGCGATGTCAAGGTCAGCGATGATGAACTTAACCGTGTATGTTTCTGTCCCGCGCCCGGCGGTGCCGGGCACTGTAATCTCCTTGGTAATGAAGTCGCCCGGGAGAATGTCCCGGAACGAGCCGTCAGCGACACTCCGGCTGAACGTGCCGTCATCAAAGGCCGAGGTCAGGTCCTTCCCCCGGTAAAACCTGCGGTGGGACTCAGCGCCTTCAGATGCAGTCTGCCAGGGATCGCCAGAGACGGTCCGGACAGTCCTTGGGCTCTCCTTCCCGGGAGCCGGTTTCTGCCTCTCTGCGGAGCCGCCCGGGGGAGTGCTGCCTCCCTGAGCGCTTCCCTTTTCCTGAGCGCTTCTGCTTCCCTGCTCACCGGTGTTCTTCCGCACCGCCTCATAGCCGTGGTCTCCGGGCTCTGTTACCGTTACCTGTGAGCTGACGCCAATCGCAAGCGATATTGAGTCAACCGCGTAGTCAGCGAACTCCTGCTTAAAGTTCCTCTCCCTTACGAGAGTCTCCTTGAGGCTCTCGGCATAGCGCAGGTAATCAGCGTCGCTAGCGTCTGTCGCAAGGCGGCACAGCTCCTTCCCCCAGTCCCCCGTGGCGATGGCCCTCATGACCTCCTTAACCGCCGGGTAGTCATCAAAGGCCTTATAGTCAGCGAGGAAGGACATCAGCCTTTTCTCCTGTATGACACTGCCCCCGAACTGCCTGATAACCTTGCGCAGCGCTTCCTGAAGCTTCATACCATGCATTCTCCGTCTCTGTGCCTGAACCGGATAATTTTCCAGAATCATGCGCACTGTAGGCCATGTGCCTCTGTGCCGCGCCTGCCTGCATACGATTGAAGGTTACACAAGCATGGCGAAGAGGCTGATACCACCGTATTTTATTCAAAGCCCGGATACATCACTGCCATTTCTGTCACGGCTCAAAGTCAGGCGGCGGCCGTGAAATATCTAATGCCGGTTCCCGAAGGCCGGTTTCAAACCTCTTCAGAGAGCACGATCTTCTGTTCCTGAACGGAGAAAACCATGGCGAAGCGGCGGGTTTTCTTGACCGGAATGTAATTGCCGTAATCGTGCTTCAGGATCTGCGCTTTGGCCTCCTCAAGCTTCTTCTCAGGAGACTCTCCGTCGCGGGCGCACTTCATTTCGATAATCAGCCTTCTGCCCGGCATCTCAAAGGTAAGGTCAGCCCTGCCGCCGTTCTCTGCCGCCTCGCTCCTGACATCGTAGCCTACTCCCAGACAGTAAAGGAGCGGTGTGTCGCATGCGGCGTACTCGCTCCCGGCCTTGTGGAGGCTGTTAAGGACCTTGTAAGTGCGGTTGAAGAGAAGCGCTATGTCCTTGTCAGACACATCAGGCTTGTTCAGCACATACGCCGACTGGTTGAGGGCCTGTACACCCTGCTTATCGCACTTTTTGAAAGTGTCTGACAGGAGAATGTGGGCCCATGCATGCCTGAGCTCG
>ONIT01000077.1 GCA_900317945.1 uncultured Pseudomonadota bacterium | reverse complement strand
ACAAGTCATTGTCATGAATTTTTACTTGCATATGAGCCGTCTTAAAATGACCGAACAGTGACAATAGAGCTATCGCACAGATCGGCTGTGAACAGTAACTCCTTCTCGAAATCCTTCATGAAATTCTCCCTGAATGAAAAGATGCTGCGTCTTAAAGTTAGGCGCGCCGTACACAGTAAATATGGCTGCATTCCAGGGCAAAATCAAGCTGTGAATTTTCCCCTGAGACTCATAGCCATATGCAGAGGATGCCAGGCATGCCTCCGGAATCCCGGAAATGAAAGCGGCGGTCCCCGCATTGCGGAGGCCGCCGCCGTTGGCTCATTGTTCCGGGAGCTGACGCTTCCCGGAAACAGAGTGATTATGATGCGTCGCCCAGATTCCTCAGCTTCTTTCCGGCCATGAGGTTCTTCTCGATGCCCTCAAGGGAAATGCCCTTGGTCTCAGGGACGTACATCATGGTGAAAAAGATGAAGGCGAAGTTGAATGCTCCGAGCAGCACGAACGTTGCGGTATGGCCGATGGCGCCCAGGACGAGCGGGAACACCGTGGTGATGATCGCGTTCGAGATCCAGTTTGACGCGGTGGAGCAGGTGATGCCGAAATCCCTTCCCTTGAGCGGCTGAATCTCTGAGCAGAGCACCCAGATGAGAGGGCCTGCGGATGCCGCAAAGCCGACAATGAAGACCATTACCGCGCCGACAGTGATATAGGCAAGGGCGCCACCCTCGTCCGTATGCATGCTGATGCAGGCGGCTATGGTAAGCATTGAGGCGGCCATGATCATGAATCCTGTGATCAGGATCGGGCGGCGGCCCCACCTGTCAACAAGCGCTATGGCGATGAAGGTCGAGAGCACATTGGTGATGCCGATGACTATCGTCGCCCACATCTGCGCATTGTGCGAGCCGAACCCTGCCATCTCCATGATCTTCGGGCAGAAGTACATGACGATGTTGATGCCGGTCAGCTGCTGCACGAGCTGCAGAGCGATGCCGAGGAACACAACCTTCCTGAAGTTCGCGTTTGCCTTGAAGAGGCTGAAGCCGTCATGCTTTACCTTCAGGGTGTCCTTGATGTTCGTGACCTCGGTCTTGATCTTGTCAACGCTGGTCCTGACCTTCTTCAGGACCTCGATTGCCTCGTGATCCTTGCCCTTCGCTATTAGCCACTTGGGTGAGCCAGGAACGAAGTGCACGCCGATAAGGAGGAAAATCGCAGGAACGACCGTAACTCCGAACATGCCTCTCCAGGACTCAATCTGGGCAAAGCCGAGATCCGAGACGTAGGATACCGCGATGCCGATGGTGATCATCAGCTGATAGAGCGAGATCATGCTTCCGCGGATATTCTCCGGAGCAACCTCAGAGAGGTAGAGCGGAGTTACAAATGACGCTATACCGATGGCGAGCCCCAGGATCAGCTTGCCGAGGATTATTACAGAAACTGCCGGCGCCAGAGTGCAGACAGCAGCGCCTATAATGAAGAACAGTGCGCTGACCTTAAGCGAGCGCCTTCTGCCGAGCCTCGAGGAGATCATGCCTCCGCAGAGCGCGCCGATGCAGGCGCCTGCCGGAGTAGAGCCCACGATAAAGCCCAGGGTCAGGGAGTCATCAGGGACGGCAAAGTCCTTCTGCAGGAAGGCAAGCGCCCCGGAGATGACTCCGGTATCAAATCCGAACATCAATCCGGCGACGGCGGCGATGAGGCATACGAAAAGCGTAAACCTCGCCACCTTCTTGGCGTTGATGTCCTCCTCTTTGAGATTAGCAAATATATCAGTATCTCTGACCTGTTCTTCAGCCATAAGACACCTCCGTTTCAGCAGGGGATAAACAGAGGTGATTGTATCGGCAATACCCGCTTAACTTGTTGACGGAGCACTCAGAATTAATACATGATCACAAATTGCCCTGCCTTGGCGCAGAAGACAGTGCCGGCCTCTTAAAAACAAAGGGCGGGAACCTGTCTGTTCCTGCCCGGTGTGAGAGTCTGTGATTTGCCGACCATGCCATGGCTCAGCGCATGGCAGCGGAGAATGGCTTTATTTCATTCTCAGAACCATGATCCATTCTTGACCCGCTCCTCAAATGCCCTATACTCCTGCTGACGCCGGAACTCTTCTTCCTGCCTGCGCTGCTCCTCTTCTGCCCATCTTCTGGATTCTTCCAGATCTCTCTCATATTTCTCAGAATCGAAACTATAGCTGTAAGAATAGCGGGGCGCAGGCTCCGGCTTCCATGGTATGTATGGTTCAGGTGATGAGGGAGTGAGACCAAGCAGTATGCTGACAGTGAGCAAGGCAAATGGCGCATAAATCAGCGCAATAAAGAAAAGTGCCAGCCAGCCCGTGCAGTGAATGTCATGGAACCGCCTTGCGCATATGGAGCAGAAGACCCAGAACTGGACTATCAGGCCCAAGGCATATGTCCCGGCGCCGTCTGCATACTTAAAAAGTCCATTTTCGGTGAAATGCAGCTGGTATGCGATAAAGCAGGCCAGCAGCAGTATCAGCCTGCACCAGTACTCCTTTCTTGAGATTCTCTCGTTGACTCTCAGCCAGCCAGGAGGCGAGAGCAGCGTGATGAAGCTGAACTTTGTCCCGGAAGAGCCGTCATCACTTTCCGCAGCATGAGAGCCTTCCGGCGCGTACGGTCTGGCTGATGATGGAATGCAGCCAAGTATCATGCAGAGTGCAGGCGCGACAGGCAGAATGTAGCTGAGCTGCCTGAACATTATGAAGGCCATCGGAACCGGGAGCAGAAGCAGAACAGTAAGGCAGCCAGACCTGCCCGTATCATGAAGCCGTCTTGTCAGGATGGACCATAGAACCCACAGCACAGCTATGGAACCGGAAAGAAATATTGTCCCGCGGTCCGATGCCGACTCAACAAGCCCCGTTTCATCGGATATGAGCAGAAAAATCACACATCCGGCAGCAGACAGCATCAGCATCCTGATCCAGTACTCTGTTCGCTTCATGTTTCCGCTGAAGCTCAGCCATCCGGACGGATAGAGAAGAGTAAGAACACTGAACGTTTTCACGTTTTTGCCTCCAGGAATTCCACAAAAGGCAGATGGAGTTCTGAGCTGTGCCCCATTCAGTGCATTTCAAGGAGCCATGAGGCACAGGAAAGCCGCATCTGCTGCATGGCGTTCAGCATCCCATCAGCATGCTGATGTCAGACGCGGCAGTAAAAAAGCAGAGCAGGAATTGCCCGAAACGGAAGGAATTACAATTCCTGCTCTTTGATTCTGAGTCATTTTCTGTGAACAGCGCTGGCTCAGGCTCTGGCTGTCTGGGCATTGTGGCGTTCTGTCATTTCCACCCGGCCGTTCAGGGCACTGCGCGGTTCCCTGCTTTTCACAGAGCCAGCCTTACTCACAGCGCCTTATTCATCATCATCAGTGCTCGGCTTGCTCCCGGCTTTTTTCTCAGCGCTGCCATTCTGAGCGGGCTGCGGATCGTTGCCGCCGAACCTGAAATAGCCTGAGTTGTTGTTATCAATCGGTTTAGGAGGCTCAGGCGGTGTGTACGGTGTGGCTGAAGATGGAATGCAGCCAAGTATCACACAGAAGACAGGAGCGATGACGATGGCTGGTGGAAAAATCACAACTGGCACGATAATGATCAGGGCCCACAAGCCGCGATGGTTAATATCATGAAGCCGGTTTACCAAAGTAGTCATTAAAACCCATAAGATGAATAACCAGCCGACAATGAACACCCCATACAGGTCAGGATCAACCCGTCCATCCTTGCCAGCTACGAATAACTTCAACCCATAACCGACAGCGGTAAGTATCAGCAGATGTATCCAGTAATTCTTCCTGTCAAGAGGAATTAGGGTGGTCAGCAAGCGGATCGGCAGCCCAATAAGGTAGTGCACCAGTGGATGTTTGTCTCTTAACTCTTCAATCCGATCCGTGAGTTTATCAATCCAGTCCTTCTTCTCATTTGATTCAGCCATAGTCTTTATCCATCCTTATACTTCTGACAAAGCATCACTCACCGTCATGATGGTGATGATGGCAGCAGTGATCATGGTCATCATCATCGCCGTCGTGGTGATGGTGCCCGCAGCAGCAGTGGTCATGGTCATCATCGTCGCCGTCGTGGTGATGGTGGCAGCAGCACCCGTCATCATCATCGTCGTCCTCGCAGTGCCCGTGCGGATGGGCGTGGCCATGCTTGAGCTCCTCAGCGGTCGGCTCACGGACCTCGTCGATGGCAATCTCGAAATTGAGGTTCATGCCGGCAAGCGGATGGTTCATGTCGATGGTTACGTCATCTCCCTCGATCTTGACGACAACTGCGGTCTGCATGCCCTGATCGGTCTCAAGGCTGTAGGCTGCCCCGACCTCGGGCTCAAGATCCTCGAAGAGCGCGCGCTTTACGGTACGGACCTTGTCCGCGTCCCTCACGCCGTAGGCCTCCTCAGGAGTGAGCCTGACGCTGAGCTTCTCGCCTGCCTCATGCCCCTCAAGCTTCTGCTCAAGGCTGTCCAGGAGCCTGCCGGTGCCGTGCATGTAGACGAGCTCCTCTCCTGCTGACTCGTCGAGGACATTCCCCGCGTCATCCTTCAGCACATAAGAAATGGAAACAACTCTTTTGCTCTGAATCTTCATATATAGTTTCCTGGTTAAGGTTAAATCAACGCAAACCGCGGCATGCGGCGGCAGACAGTGCCTGAATAATAGCCGGCGCCTGTGGATCAATCAAATTTTATTGCCTGCCGATATGTCATAGCCGGACATGGCTAAGCATTTTTCTCCAGTCCCTGCGGGCCATGGAGCTTTGGACAGCGGCTGACGGCAGAGGAGTATAGCGCAGATTATCGCCTATTCCGGAGCGGCGCGCCACGATGCCGCTATCATGTCCGCGACTCCGCTCTTCCTCGGATCGATCTCGGTCTTCTCCTTCTTCCAGCCCCTGCACCAGGTGGTCTGGTGCTTCGCGAGCTGGCAGGTCGCCGTAACGGCCCGGAAGATCATCTCCTCCCTTGAGAGCTCCCCGGAGAGGTACTGCCACATCTGCCGGTAGCCGACCGAGCGCATGCTGGGCATCTCGGGACGGAGCTTTCCTGTCGCCATGAGCCCCCTGACCTCGTCCTCGAAGCCGTTTTTCAGCATCTCCACAAAGCGGAGCCTGATCTTCTCGCGGAGATACGACCTCTCGGGGAGCGTCATGAAGGTGAGGAGCGGATAGCGGAACGCCCGCCCGGGCTTTCTCAGGAGCTCGGTCATGGTCCTCCCGCTGATTTCCCAGATCTCGAGCGCCCGGATGGTGCGCTGCGGATCATTCTCGTTGATCCTGGCGGCGGACTGGGGATCGACCTCCGCAAGCTTGTCGTGAAGGGCCTTCAGGCCGTGCTCCTCAATGAACGAGGTGAGCCCTGCCCTGACCTCAGGGTTTGACTCGGGAAGCGGCGAGAGCCCCTCGGCAAGGGAGCGCATGTACATCATGGTGCCTCCCGCGAGTATGGGAACATGCCCGCGCGAGATGATGCCCTCTGCCGCCGACTCCGCGTCGCGGAAGAACTCCGCCGCCGAGTAGGTCTCCCAGGGATCCCTGATGTCTATAAGGTGGTGGGGTATGCCCCGCATCTCCTCATCATCTGGCTTTGCCGTGCCGATGTCCATGCCGCGGTAGATAAGCGCGGAGTCGACGCTTATCACCTCGCCTCCGACCTTTTCCGCGACCTCGACGGCGATCCTGGTCTTGCCGGCCGCCGTCGGTCCGATTACAGCTATTACGGGCTTCATGAGCTCTCTCCGGTATGCTTTCTTACCGCCTCGTCAAGGAAATCCGCTGGGAGGCGCTCCATTAGGTACGGGCAGAGCTCAGAAAGCCTCAGCGCCTCCTGAGGCGTGAACCTCTTCCCCTCTGACGCCATATCCGCAAAAAGCTCAGCGAACTTCTCGTCCGGGGCATCGGAAAGCCCCCTTTCCGCAGCGTCAGTGATGAGGCGCAGGCAGGTGTCGGCGACAACGGTGGTCCGGAGCGTGAGGGGCACCGCGTTGAACTGCACGGAGCTCCCCCTTACCCTGAGGGAAAAGCCGAGCCTCTTCAGGAACTCCTCATGGCCCGCTGCCCAGGAGACATTCTTCTCCGTCGTCTTCACTGACACCGGCATGATGAGCGGCGCCGGCGAGAGCGCGCGGAGCTCAGAGCCATCAAGTATGCCCTTCTCCGTCATTTTCCGGAAGGCATGGGGGAGATCAAGGAGATAGAGATCCGACTTCCCGGCAAAGACGCCGGTATGCCCGTCAACTATCCTTATGAGGCGGTATTCCGTCTGGGCGCCCTCTGCCTCAGGAGCAGGGGATGTGCCTTCGCCCTGAGAGCCAGCGGCCGCCTCATCGCCCTCGCCCGGGAGCCTTGCCCGGTAAAGCTCCTCATAGGACCTCGCGTAGCGCTCCATCTCGCTTCTTGAAAGCTGCCGCCCGCCGCCGCTTTGGAACTGCCTCACGCCTGCACGGGAGCCGCCTCCGGATCCAAAAGTGCCTCCGCCTGATCCGGAGCCGCTCCCCGCGCCCCCTGCGCTCACACGGAGCGAGAGAAAGGAGCTGCGCTCATTATCTTCTCCGGAGCTGCTCTCATCCATCTTTGCCGGCGCATCTCCTGAAGGAGACGTCTCCGGAGCCCCGCCGGGAGCTTCGCCGGCAGTCAGAGCCTCAGGAGCGGGAGAATCGCTGCCGCTGCCCTGAGTGAAGAGATCCTGCTCCTCCCTCTTTTCCCGGAACTTTATCTCCGGCGGAACATAGCCGCCCTCATCGGCCTCCGGAAGGACGCTGCCCTGCCCGTAGACCTCGGCAAGGGCGCTCCTCACGCCAGTAACCACGAGATCGTGCACCTCCCGCGCCTCGGCGAACCTCACCTCATGCTTTGTGGGGTGGACATTGACGTCAACGTCGTGCGGATCAATCCTGAGGTAGAGCACATAGGACGGCACCTCGTTCCTGCCGGTAATCTCGGTCGCGGCCTGCCTGACGGCATGCATGAGGAGCCGGTCCCTGACCGTCCTCCCGTTCACGAAGAAATACTCGTCCGGCGCTGAGCCGCTCCCGGGCTCGGGCATCATCACCCAGCCCGTGAGCTCCGTCCCGCCGCTCTCCTCCGAGACTCTGAGCGCCTCCTCGGCAAAGGTCCCGCCGATGACCGATCCGACCCTGATGATGTCCTCATCGGGGGATCCCGGGATCCTCACGGTCTTCACCAGCCTCCCGTCGCGCCTCAGGGTGATCTCGAAATCGGACCTCGAGAGCGCCAGATGGGAGACGGTCTGCAGGATGCGGGAGAACTCGGTCTTCTCGCTCTTGAGGAAGCGCCTTCTCGCCGGGACGTTGAAGAAGAGATCCTTCACCTCGACAGTGGTCCCCACGGGGTGTGAGGCAGGCCTGATGACCGCCTCCTGCTCGCTGCCCTCGGCGAAGACCTGCCAGGCCTCCTTCTGCCCCTCAGTCCTTGAGGTGAGCGTGAGCCTTGAGACCGCCGCCGCGGAGGCAAGCGCCTCGCCGCGGAAGCCCATGGTGGTTATGGAGCCGAGATCGTCAGACGTGCTGATTTTTGAGGTGGCGTGGCGGCGGAGCGCGAGCGGGAGATCCTCACGCGGGATGCCGGAGCCGTTGTCGCGGACGCGGATGAGCTTGGCTCCGCCCTGGACGATGTCCACCTCGATTTTCGTGGCGCCCGCGTCAAGCGAGTTCTCGACGAGCTCCTTCACGACTGACGCGGGGCGCTCCACGACCTCGCCGGCCGCGATCTGATTGGCAAGGATCGGAGGCAGAAGCCTGATTGTCACTGTTACCTCCGTCATGAGGGGATCCCGGGAAGCCCCGGGAAAGGCGCCGGCTTAGCGGCGCGTATTTCAGAATGAGAAGCCGTTGATCTGGACAGGATAGCCCGTGCGGTCCTCAAGGGCCTGGCGGAGCCGGCTCTCGTCAACCTCAGGATCGCTGATGAAGGCTGCCGCGTCAGAGGAGAGCGACAGCGGAACCTGGTGCTCGGAGCTGAACTCAGCCTCGTTCTCGGAGAGCGGCTGATGGACCTCGAGGAACATCGATCCGTCCGGCTCCCTGGAGTACTTCACCGGCTGGTTGATGAACTGCACCCTGGTCCCGACCGGAACGTTGTGGAAAAGCCAGGCGATGTCCGCGTCGCGCAGGCGCACGCAGCCGTGGCTCACGCGGAGCCCGATGCCGAAGTTCGCGTTGGTGCCGTGGATGGCGTAGAGCCTTCCGACATAGAGCGCGTAAAGGCCCATCGGGTTCTCCTTCCCGGCAGGCACGACGGCGGGAAGCTCCTGCCCCTTCGCCTTGTACTCAGCCCTCATGGCCGCGGTCGGCGTCCAGGTCGGGCCGTCCTTCTTCCTCTCGACCTTGGTTACCCAGTCCTTCGGTGTGTCCCTGCCGAGCTGCCCGATGCCTATGGGGAGGACCACGACGGTGCCGCTGTCCTTCGGATAATAGTAGAGGCGCATCTCGGCGGTGTTGACGATGATGCCCTCATGGACGGTGTCAGGCAGGATGAGCTGGTGCGGTATGATGAGCGTGGTGCCCTTCTTCGGGGAGAAGGCGTCAACCCCGGGGTTCGCCTCAAGCATGTTGCTGAAGCCCAGCTGGTACTTTGACGCGATGGCCTCGAGCGAGATGTTCCCGCCCGGCACGACATAGGTGAGATTCTCACCGACGACCCTTCCGCCGTTGCGCGGAAGCACATACTCGACCGCGTCGGCTGCCGGCGCCATGAATGCGGCGCATGCGGCGAGCGCTGCGAAAACTCCCCACTTCCTCATGAACTCAGTCTCCTGCTCATATAATCGGCTGCCCTGCAGCGATAGCGCTAATTCTACCATACAAAGGGACAGGGCAGAATGTCCCCCGGCATGCGTCAAAACGCTCTTCATGGCGTATAATTGCTGTGTTTTAACATTTGGGCCCTCAGGGCTTTTGAGAGACATCCGGAAATGACTATGGCAAACCAGGAACAGTACAATCCTCACGAAATCGAACCGGCAGTTCAGAAATACTGGGACGAGCACCAGACCTTCAAGGCCAGAATGGATAAGAGCAGGGAGAAGTTCTACTGCCTGTCGATGTTCCCCTATCCTTCCGGACGCCTCCACATGGGCCACGTCAGAAACTACACCATCGGCGACGTGATCTCCCGCTACCAGCGCATGAACGGCAAGAACGTGCTGCAGCCCATCGGCTTCGACTCGTTCGGCCTCCCCGCCGAGAACGCCGCGGTCAAGAACAAGACCCAGCCCGCGAAGTGGACCTACTCCAACATCGAGTACATGGAGGGGCAGCTCAGGCGCCTCGGCTTCGGCTTCGACTGGTCGCGCGAGATCAAGACCTGCACCCCGGACTACTACAAGTGGGAGCAGAAGTTCTTCACCGAGCTCTACAGGAAGGGCCTCGTCTACAAGAAGATGAGCTCCGTCAACTGGTGCCCGCACGATGAGACCGTGCTCGCCAACGAGCAGGTGCAGGACGGCCGCTGCTGGAGGTGCGACACTCCGGTTGTGAGAAAGGAGATCCCGCAGTGGTTCCTCAAAATCACGAGCTACGGCGACGAGCTCACCGACTTCCTCGACAGGCTCCCCGGCTGGCCGGAGAGGGTCAAGACCATGCAGCGCAACTGGATCGGCAGATCCTACGGCGCGTCGGTAACCTTCGGCGTTGACGGAAGCGATGACACACTCGAGATCTTCACCACCCGCCCCGACACCCTGATGGGCGTAACCTATGTAGCGGTAGCCGCCGAGCACCCGCTCGCGAAGAAGGCCGCAGCCAGCAACCCGGAGCTCGCGAAGTTCATTGACGAGATCAGGCAGCTCAAGGTCGCCGAGGCCGACATCGCGACAATCGAGAAGAAGGGCATGGCAACCGGCCTTTACGCAATCCATCCCCTGAACGGTAAGAAGGTCCCGATCTGGGTCGCGAACTTCGTCCTCATGGACTACGGCACCGGCGCCGTAATGAGCGTCCCCGCGCATGACCAGAGAGACTGGGACTTCGCGAGGAAGTACGGCCTCCCGGTAATCCCCGTCATAAAGAAGGCTGACGGCAGCGAGCCCGACGTCTCGAAGGAGGCATCGGTCGAGCACGGCGTAACCTTCAACTCCGGAGAGTTCGACGGGCTTGACTTCGACCACGCGACCGACGCGATTATAAAGAAGCTCGAGAGCATCGGCCGCGGCCACCGCACCGAGAACTTCCGCCTGCGCGACTGGAGCGTATCCCGCCAGAGATACTGGGGCGCGCCAATCCCGATGCTTACCCTTGAGGACGGCACCGTAGTCCCGGCTCCCGAGGATCAGATCCCGGTCATCCTCCCCGAGGATGTCACAATGGACGGCATCAAGAGCCCCATAAAGGCTGACAAGAACTGGGCTAAGACCACCTACAACGGACAGCCCGCCCTCCGCGAGACCGACACCTTCGACACCTTCATGGAGTCAAGCTGGTACTACGCCCGCTACTGCTGCCCTGACTACAAGGACGGCATGCTTGATCCGGAGGAGACCAGCTACTGGCTCCCTGTCGATCAGTACATCGGAGGAATCGAGCATGCCTGCATGCACCTCCTCTATGCCCGCTTCTACCACAAGCTGCTCCGCGACGCCGGCCTCGTAAAGTGCGATGAGCCGTTCACCAACCTGCTCTGCCAGGGCATGGTGCTCGCTGACGCCTTCTACTATACCGATGAGTCAGGCGCCCGCGTCTGGGTGAGCCCGCTCGACGTCGAGGTAACAAGGGATCCCGCCGGCAACATCACCAAGGCAACCTGGCAGGGACACGATCTTGTCCACGCCGGCATGACCAAGATGTCGAAGTCCAAGAACAACGGAATCGATCCGCAGGCCATGGTTGACCGCTACGGCGCCGACACCGTCCGCCTCTTCATGATGTTCGCCTCGCCCGCCGAGCTCACCCTCGAGTGGTCCGCCTCCGGCGTCGACGGCGCGCAGCGCTTCCTGAAGCGCCTCTGGAACATGGTCATGGACAACGTCCAGTACAAGGATCTGAAGGTTGATCCGTCGAAGCTCACCGAGAGCCAGAAGTCCGTCCGCCGCGATCTCCACAGGACCATCGCCAAGGTAACCGACGACATCGGCAGGCGCCAGACCTTCAACACCGCTATTGCCGCCATCATGGAGCTCATGAACACCCTCGCGAAGATCAGCGGAACTGACGAGGGAGACAGGGCTGTCCTCATCGAGGCGCTCAACGCCATCGTCCTGATGCTCTACCCGGTAACCCCGCATATCTGCTTCGTCCTCTGGAACAGGCTCGGGCACGAGGGCGCCATAGATGACGCCTCCTGGCCGAAGGCTGACGAGAGCGCCATGGTCTCCGACACCAAGCTCGTCGTCGTGCAGGTCAACGGCAAGGTCCGCGACCGCCTTACCCTGCCCGCTGACGCAGGCGAGGCCGAGGTCAGGGCCGCTGCCGAGAAGTCCCCGAACACCGCGAAGTTCCTCGAGGGGAAGACTGTCCGCAAGGCCATCTTCATCAAGGGCAAGCTCCTCAACCTGGTTGTTGCGTGAGACCTGCCGCATGAAAAAAAGACTCCTCTGGCTTTTTTCCATCATCCTCGCCGCTGTGCCCGCGCTCTCAGGCTGCGGGTACAGCCTCGCGGGCTACAGCGAGAACAACGGCGAGGCAAAGTACAAGAAGGTCATCCTTTACGGCAACAAGGCTGATCTCCTGTACCAGGACCTCTATATCCGCCTGCGTGCGGCAGGCGTCCAGATCCTCCAGAAGAAGAACCCTGAGGCCGTTACGATCATCCTGAGCGGCTCGCGCGTGCAGCGCGACCTCTCCGCCGTTGACAGCAGATCTCAGGAGCTGCAGTACATCATGCAGAGCTCCACGAGATACTCCTTCGTCCTCCCGGACGGCAAGGTCATCGCGAAGAAGTCGAGCTTCAACCGCACCATCCTCAACAAGGGCGTCGAGGCTCTCGCCGGCGCCAACGAGCAGAGGCTCCTCATCAACGAGATGAAAAAGCAGGCCGTTGACGAGATCTTCATCAACTTCATGAGGCTCCGCTGATGGCAGAGCTCCTCTACTCCGCGGCGGATGTCGCCGCGGCGGTCCGCCGCGGGGAGGGGACGCTTGCCGTCATCTTCAGCGACGAGCCCTGCGTCACTGAGCTGATGTCCGACGCCGCAGCGGCGGAGTTCAGGAAGAAGGGCTATGAGGACATCACCCGCTTCAGCGCCGGGACGTTCTCCTGGGAGCAGCTCACGGCCGCGGCCGGCAGCTTCGACATGTTCTCCTCAAAGAGGATATTCCTGGTGTCGGCCGAGGACCAGCCGGTCTCCGCGGCGGAGAAGGCGCTCCCAGCGGTGAAGGCCGGCGGCGCCGACACCAAGCCTCATCGCCGCTGGTGCCGTCATAGCGTCAGCAATGGCGCCCTTCAGGCAGCAGCTCCCGCAGTGGTTCGCGGGCGAGGCAAAGCGCATCGGCGTTGAGCTCTCGGGAGACGCGCTCGCGTTCATGGCCTCATCGTTCGAGGGCAACCTCGGCGCCGGACTGCAGGAGCTGAGGAAGCTCGCCCTCGAGAGCCTCCCGCAGCCCATTGGCCTTGAGACAGTGAGGGACTCAGTCTCGCCCGACAGCCGGTATGACGTCTTCGCGCTCTCCGACGCCATGCTATCCGCTGACATGGGGAAGGCGGTGAGAATCGTCTCCGCCCTCCGCGAGGCGGGAGAGGAGACCATGGGCATAATAAGGGTGATTGGGAAGGACCTCCTCTGCATCGACGCGCTGCAGCGCCTCAGCTACCGCCGAGCCGACACTGAGCGCGCCTTCAGCGGCATGAAGGTCTGGGCGGCGAAAAAGAACATGTACCTGAACTGCGCGAGGAGGCTCCACACCTCCGCGGTACGG
>ONIT01000035.1 GCA_900317945.1 uncultured Pseudomonadota bacterium | reverse complement strand
CAATTGGGATTAGCCTATTCAAACTGGAAACGCCGTATGCGGATCCGCACGTACGGTGTTGTGAGAGGTGTGATGCTAAAACATCCGCCTACTCGATTGACTTCTGAAGAAACAGCTTCAGGAGGCTTTCTCCCATGCAGAATTTTCATTTTCTCATAGGCAGGGCATGCAGAATGCGATTCGAGCTGCTCTTATTCTGCATTGATTTGCCTTAGGGCCGGGCGTTGTTTAAAATTTGTGTACTGTGCCGGTTTTAATGCCGGATGTTTTTTTTATAATAGCCATTCAGAAAATTTTCCGGCTGTTTTGTTTATCGGGAGAGCTATGAATAAAATTAACAATGCCATTCCCGAATTATGGAAGCAGGCTGTCAGCAAATCAGGCCTCGCGAACGGCAGGATCAAGCTGAGATATGTCCTGATCTTCCTCTGGGTCCTTTTTGTCGGCTCAGTTGTCTATATTGCCGTCCTGAACTACGGCGTGATGAGGGACTCGTCCTTCAGCAATATCCTCACCTCGATGGACTATGACTCAAGGTTCGCCGACAACTACCTCCACTCAACCCTCATCAGGGCATTTGACAAGACAGAGCGCATTACCGGAAACGCAGGATCAAGCTTCCCGTCAGCGGACAGCGATAAAAGCAGGAAGAAATACCTCTCAAAAATCGGGGAAGGCGTAACCAATCTGACCAAGGAGTTCAATTTCGTAACCTTCTCTGCCGTCATTGACTCTGAGGGGCGCACCGTAGCCGCAACGGATCAGAAGTATGCTCATTACCTTACTGTCTCGCGGGAGTTCCCCGGGATAGTAAAGACCGTAAGCTTCAACAACGGCGTCAACTACCTTGGCTTCCTCAGCAACGATCAGATTATCCCGAACGGGCATATAGGACTGATTTACGCGTCTCCTGTCTATGTGAGCGATCAGGCTGCAGGACGCCCGAAGTTCATCGGCACCGCCTTTGTCGTCGTCCCCCTCAACCGGCTTGCCGAGGTAATGGCAGGAGACAGGATGAGCTCCAAGATCCAGGTTACGAGGGAGCAGAGGGTAATACCTGACAATTACGTGAGCAAGCACACTCCTATCAACGTCAAGGCCGACGGAGTCGCTGAGGCTGTCACCATCTACGTAACGCTCTCGAGAACCAAGGAAGGGATCAGGGCTGCAATCATGAGATCCATCATCCTGCAGCTTGAGGTAACCGTGTTCCTTGCCGTCGTAACGACGCTCTTCACCACCATCATAGGCTATTGGCTGATGCTCCTCTTCGGCAGGCTGTTCTCCAACATCAGGCGCGTTCAGAACAATCAGGAGGTCATTCCCCAGAAGTTCTCGGTCGCCGAGATCAACCAGGTTATGAACCTGGTTGTGAGCCTCAAGCGCTCTGAGGAGATGCAGTACCATATTGTCCAGACCCAGGCTGAGTCCATCAAGGCCAAGAACGACACGCTCGAGAAGCAGTCCAAGGAGCTCAAGGACTACCAGGCCAACCTGGAGAAGAAGGTTGAGGAGAGGACTCTCGCCCTCCGGACGACGCTCAACAGGATAAGCCAGAACAACAAGGTCAACAACGCGATCATCAGCTGCCGCCCGCAGGTGAGCGAGAGGCCTGAGTACTCCCAGATGTTCCAGATCTACCAGAAGGCGGTCTCGGAGTTTGACCTGCACCACAACTTCTACCTGAAGCTCAGGGTCAGGAACGAGGAGGAGCTTGAGTCCCCCAAGCCTGACGTGGGGCTTGCCGTACCTTCTGACGAAGAGATCAAGGGCATATCAGGCTACCGGTTCGCCGACAGCTGCTATACCTTCCCCATTGTGGGCAGGAACTGCCTCGGAGTCCTCGTGATCAAGTGCGAGGTCGCGCCTCTTGATCAGGGCGTTGCCAACATCATACAGATCTTCTGCCGCGACATGGCCTCGACCTTCGACAACTTCTACCTCAACAAGAAGCTTCAGCTCCTTGCCACCACCGACGGCCTGACCGGGCTGCAGAACCGCTTAGGCTTCGAGAGGGTAATCAGCAGGTACAGCAGGGTAAGCAACAGCCGACTCGGCTTCTTCCTCATCGACGTGAACGGCCTCAAGGAGATGAATGACAAGATGGGCCACGAGTGGGGAGACGAGCTCCTCAGGAATGTGGCTGTCATGCTGCAGGACATCGCGTCGCGCCACCAGCGCACCAGCCTGTTCCGCATCGGCGGCGATGAGTTTGTCGTAACCCTCGAGGGCTCGGATATTGACGATCACGAGACCATTGCCGGCGAGTTCAAGGCGGTGCAGGGGAACAAGGTCAGGTTCTTCGGCAAGGAGGAGACTCCGGTTTACTTCAGCTTCGGCTACGCGGAGTCGCCTGAGACCGCTCCGAACAGCCTCTATACGGTTGCCGACGAGCGCATGTACGCCATGAAGGAAGCGTATTATGAGGAGCGCAGGATCAAGTACGGTGAGACAAGAAAGCCGCGTCATTGACAATTGACGCCTTTTACCGGAAAATTCTGCAGTAGTTTTCTTAATAATTGGGAACAAAGCAAGTGAAGATTATTCTGTTGGGCGCTCCCGGCGCCGGAAAGGGAACTCAGTCTCAGTTTCTGACCAAGAAGTATTCCATTCCCCAGATTTCCACCGGAGACATGCTCAGGGCAGCCGTAAAGGCCGGCACTGAGCTCGGAAAGGCTGCCAAGGCAATCATGGACAAGGGCGGCCTGGTCTCTGATGACATCATCATCGGGCTCGTCAAGGACCGCGTAAAGCAGCCTGACTGCGCGAACGGCTATCTGCTCGACGGCTTCCCGAGAACCATCGCCCAGGCTGACGCCATGAAGACCAACGGCATTGACGTAGACTTCGTTGTCGAGCTGGTTGTGCCTGATGACTCCATCGTCAAGCGCATGTCCGGCCGCAGGGTTCACCTTGCATCCGGCCGCACCTACCACATCGTCTACAATCCCCCGAAGGTCGAGGGCAAGGACGATGTTACCGGCGAGCCTCTTGTCATCCGTCCGGATGATCAGGAGGATGTTGTCCGCTCACGCCTTAAGACCTACCATTCACAGACCGAGCCTCTTGTTGCCTACTACAAGAAGGACGCAGAGGCAGGCAAAGTTAAGTTCGTCTCTGTTGACGGCTGCCAGCCGGTTGAGAAGATCAGCGGGGAGCTCGCAGCAAAGCTCGGCTGACATCCTCTCTCTGTCTTGAAATGAGGGCTCCCAGGAGCCCTTTTTTTGTGCCTTCAGGAGCTCAGTCCCTTACAGGCGAGTATCTGTATCTCGTTGAGAAGTTCTCCAGGATCTTCTTTGTCCCTGCTGACTGAGGGTTCCCCAGGACCCGCCCGGTCTCACCGAACTCCTCCGTCGTCCCGTTTGCCATTATGAGTATGCGGTCGCTGATTTTCCGGGCGATGTCGATGTTCCTTGCCGCAAATATCTGGGTTATGTGGTAGTCCTTCCGGAGCATCATGGTGATGTTCATCATCTCAGCGCGGATGGTCGGCGCGAGATCCATGAACGCGGAGTTTGAGACGAGGATTCTGGGCATAAGCACCAGGGCCCTTGCTAGCGAGACGCGCATGCTCTCGGCGGGCGAGATGTTTGACGGGTACTCATAGATGATGTCTGGCGGCAGCCTGAGGAGCTCAAGCGTGCGCCTGATCCTCGCGAGGCGCTCCTCCGGCCGGAGCTCGGTTGAGAAGCGGAGCGGGATGTCAAGCGTTGTCCCTATGTCAAGCCCGTTATCCAGCGTTCTCTCGCTTCTGGCGAAAATTGGCCTTATGATGCTGCTCCGCCTCGGGTTGTCCTGGGTCAGCACCTTGCCGCTGCAGAGGATGAGTCCGCTGCTCTGCCTCCTGAGGCCCGCGAGTATGTCGATGAGGGCCGGGAGGCTGCTTCTGCCGTCATCCATTATGACGAGGCACTCTCCGCGGAAGAGCTCGAAGCTGATGTTGCTTAGGACAGGCTTCCTCCTGATGAGCCGGTGCTCAAGGAGCAGGGAGCGAAGGGAGAGCTCTCCCGTGTACAGGGAAAGATGCTTTACGCTCAGAATCGGCTGCTCTGAAGTGCTCACTGGTTTCACCTCTCCTCTGTGCTGTTACTCGCTGTCAGACGGCGCGCTGAAATGGCATTTCCAGACATGCCCCTGCGGGAGCTTCACCGCAGGCGGAGTCCGGAGGCATACTCTCTCCGCCATCGGGCAGCGCGGCCCGAAGCGGCAGCCGATGGGAAGCTCCGGCCAGGAGGGGAATATTCCGCCGAGCTCGGAGAACATCTCATCATGGTCAAGCTCCCCTCCCATCTCGTTCATTGAGCGTATAAGGCGCCTGGTGTACGGGTGCTTCGGGCTGCTGAGCACGGCCTGCGTCTTTCCGGTCTCGACAATCTGCCCGGCGTAGAGGAGCGATACCGATCCGGCGAGCTTTGCAATAGGGGCCAGATCATTTGTTCCTATGAGCATGGTGAGGTGCTCGTTCTTGTTCACGCTGTCGAGGAGCGAGAGGATCTGGCTCTCTGACGAGACCGACATCGCGGAGAGCGGCTCGTCGGCGATAAGGAGCTCCGGCTCGTAGGCGAGGGCCAGGGCGATGTTTATTTTCCGGCACTCGATGTCGGTGAGCTCCCCAGGCTTCGATCTGAGCACCTTCCTGTAGTTGCTGATCCCGACTCTGATGAGGAGGTTCTCCATCCGGCGGCTCTTCCACCCCGGGTAGCGGTACCAGCGGTCGTGGAAGTTCCTGAGGGAGAGGATCTCGCGGAACTGCCGCCTGATGGTCATGGCCGGATCGAGGTTCATCCTCGGGTCCTGGAAGATTATGAAAATCTTCCTGCCGATGAACCTTCTTCTCCGCGCCGGTGAGAGCTTCTGCACGTCAGTTCCGTCAATCCTGTATCTCTCGGCGCTGTAGGTGAGGCCCCTTCTTCTGATGCCGACTATCGCGGTCATGATGAGGCTCATGCCGGCGCCCGAGACGCCTATAAGGGCCCTGATGTCCCCCTGGTCTATCGTCAGGCTGACATTGTCGATTATCCTGTTGCGCTCCCCCTCTCCCCGGCTTATCGAGAGGTTCTTGAGGTCAAGAAGAGGCATTTTCGAAAACTCCCTTTCTTATGGCGGTCTTGAGCGCGCTGCCCACGATGTTGACTATAAGCACGGCGGAGACGATGGCAATTCCCGGGAATATTATGCACCAGTAGTTGCCGCGGTAGATGAAGGCCATGCCCTCCGAGATCATGAGCCCCAGCTCCGGCGTCGCGTGGTGCGCGCCGAGCCCCAGAAAGCAGATGGAGGCTATGTCGATGATCGCGGTGGAGAAGGCGCGCGCCGTCATGCCGGCAAAGAGGTAGGCGGTATTGCGGAGGATTATCCGGGTAATGTACATTTTGCCAGCTCCGTCCGTTCTGAGCGCGATGACGTACTTTTTCCTGAGCTCGTCGGCGGCGATCCTATAGGACGACGAGATGAAGCCCGGAAGAAGGGAGAGCGCCACAGCCTCGGCGACATGCCTGAGCGAGGGATCGACAATCGCCGTCATCAGGACGGCAATGAGCACTGAGGGCGTCGCGGCGAGGAAGAGCATGGTTCTCCGGAGGATATTGAGGACAGGATTTCCGGAGATGGCCGCGGCGAACCCTGCGGCGATGCCCACGGCCGCTGCAGCGGCCGCGGCGAATACCGCCGCGAACAGGGTGTTGCGGGCGCCGAACACGACTCTCGCGAAAATGTCGCGCCCCAGATCGTCGGTCCCCATGATGAAGCGGTTGAAGCCGGTCTCGAAGCTGAAGCTGAGCGAGGGCGGCACGAAGTACTCGGAGATGTTCTGCCTGTAGGGATCGAGCCCCATGAAGAGCGTGCCGGCCGCGATTATTATGATGTAGCAGATGAGCCCGATGAGCCCGGTGAGGAAAAGAGGCCTGCCCCTGAAGGTCCCCCACAGGCAGGATGCCCAGTGCCGGATTGTCCCTGATGTCATGATCACCTCGCCTGCTCCGCTGTCACGGGCCTCGTGAACCTTGCTAAAAGGCTCAGTACCGAGTTGAGCGTGAGCAGCACTGACGCGGTGAAGAGGAAAATGCCCATGATCACCGGCCTGTCCCGGTCCTGCGCGGCCGCGATCAGCAGGTTGCCTGTCCCCGGCCAGTTGAAGACGAACTCTGCTGTAACGACTGCCGTGAAGTACAGGTTGATGAGTACCGGCAGCCTGATGAAGATCTCCGGCAGGGCATTCCTGAGCCCGTGGAATATGACAATGTAGAAGACGCTCCAGCCCCTGCTCATGGCGGCCTGCATATAGTGCTGCCGCATGACGTTCCTCAGGGAGTTCCTCGTGATCCTGGTGAGCTCGGCTGCGGGAAGGACCGATATGGTCGCGGCGGGAAGCACCAGGTGGAGAAGGCAGTTGTAGAGCATCTCGGATTTCCGGCCGGAGTCTGTAAGCAGTATGTCAATAAGCCTGATGGCTGTTATCCTCGGCACCTCGTAGAAGTAGCTGAGCTCGTCAGACGACGGGATTGCGGTGATGTTTAGCGAGACCGCGATTATCAGGAAGACCGCGATGAGGAACACCGGAACCGATGCCGCGAAGATGGAGATGTCCGTGAGCACCGTGCTCGTCGTCCGGTCAATGGTCAGCGCCGCGGTTGAGCCGCAGGATATTCCGATGATAAGCGAGATCATGAGCGACGAGAAGAGGAGCCCCGCGGTCGAGGGGAGGGTATCGCGGATCAGATCCATAACCGGCCGGCCTGAGATGTCCGAGGTCCCGAGGTTGAGGCAGAGAAGGTTGCGCATGTACTTCCCGTACTCAGGCAGCAGCTGTCCGTGGAGGTCGATGTCGTAGATCCTGACATTGACCCAGAACGTTATGACGGAGAGCAGGAAAAGGAGCCCCGCGAGCGTCATCAGCCTGTTCAGGATAAATTTAATCATGGCTGCCTATGACCGTATTCATAAACGATAGACCTTCATTCTGCGTCCTCTGCACCCCGTGGATGTTTTCCCGGGTGACGTAGGTGTCCTGCGTGCGGGAGAGCGGGATGAACGACATCGCCTCTACCGCGCGGCTGCTGATTTCCCGGGAGATCGTGACTCTCTTCTTCTCGTCAGGCTCCGTCCTGAGCCTCTCGAGGTCAAGCCTCATCCTCTCGTCGCAGAAATTGGAGAAATTGTCATCGGCGCCGCTGCAGCCGAAAACGCTGCGTATTTCCTCCGACGGATCGCTGAGCGTGAACTGCGCGTTGATGATTGCGAGATCGTAGCGGCCCCTGGCACGGTGGTTTCTCATCGCGCTGCGGCTCATCCTGATGATTTTGAGCTTTATGCCTATCTCGGCAAGCTCGTGCCGCAGGATCTGGTAGAGCCTGGAGTCACGGTACTCATTATTGAGGTTTGTCCTGTCGGCCCAGACAGTAAGCTCCAGCGGGAGCCTTGCCTCCGACGCCGTCATCAGCTGCCTCGCGTGCTCGACGCTGAACGGGTAGACCGTCGGCACGATCTTGGCGCCATGCCCCGATGCCGTTTCCGGGATGATTGCATCGCTCGCGGAACCGTCATCGAATGAGATGATCTTCTGTATGGCCGTCCGGTCAATCGCCCGGATGATCGCCTCGCGGACGAAGGGGTTGTGCATCACTGACGACTCGGTGTTGAATGCAAGCAGGATCTCGTTCAGGAACTCGCGCCGGTAGACTCTGGTGTCCCTGCTTCCCTCGAGGAACTCGATGTCGGAGACGGCAGGCGAGTTCATGACCTGGCACTCGTTGGTCATGAGCTTTATCATCCGGCGCCACTGTATGTCGGTGAAGTCGAAGACCAGCGTCCTGACATTCCCGCTCCCGGGGCCTTTCCAGTAATGGCTGAACCGTTTGAGGCGCAGGTACTTTCCCTCGCGGAAGTCATCGAACATGAAGGGCCCGGTGCCGATGGGATGGCTGTTGAAGAAGTCCGGATCCCGTCCGAAGGTCCTGAGGAAATCCGCGTACTCCTTGGAGACGATTACGGCAAAATCCGAGGAGAGGATCCTGAGGAACGACGGATCCGGCCGGTGCAGCCTGAAGACGACGGTGCTGCGGTCAGGGGCGGTGACCGACTTCAGGAGGTCAGTCATGCCGGACTGCTGCGGGAAGCGCAGCAGCTCATGGTCGTTCAGGTAGTAGATGCTGTCGCTCCTCATGAGCTTCTCGAAGCTGAAGACCACGTCGCTCGAGTCCATCGGCCTTGAGGGGACAAAGAAGCTGCTGCTGTGGAACTCCACTCCGGTCCTCAGGCGGAAGGTGTACTCCAGGCCGTCCCCGCTCACCTCCCAGGACTGGGCAAGCGACGGAAGGAACGAGTGCGGCGAGGCGGGATCCTGCTCAATCAGGCGGTCAAACATGTTGGCGGCCGACGAGGCGCTGGTCTGGTTCAGGTCCTCAATCCATGGGGAGGGTGTCCTGAGCTCTGACGAGGCGCAGAAGGAGAGGCCGCCCCCTGGGAGAGGCGGCTTGCTCCCGCAGCCCGTGAGGAGGGCAGCGGCCGCGAGCAGGCAGAGAATTCCGCGAAGTGACTTTGAGTTCATTCCCCAATTATAGCGTCAAGATGAGAGCCGATAAATAGCGGGAGCCGCCGGCGCCATCCTCCCTCTCCGCGGATGCGTCAGGCTGGCGCTCTGGAGGCGCATTTTGTGCCAGCATCTTGATCCGCTAATCAATTATGCAACTCTCATATATGCTGTTTACGCGGAAATTAGTATAATCTCCCCAGGAGGGGTGCAATGAGAAGACTGCCTGTATATCTTTTGCTCGATGTTTCCGGATCGATGCGCGGAGAGCCGATTATCTCTATGAAAACCGGCGTTCAGGTCTTTCTCTCCTGCCTGAAGCGGAACCAGTCTGCCAGGGAGACCGTCTTCGTCAGCATCATCACCTTCGGCGATCATGCAAAGGAAGTCGTCCCCCTGACAAGCGTTCAGGATCTCTCAGTGCCTGAGTTCGAGCCGCATGGCTGCACCATGCTGGGCGAGGCGCTCGAGCTTCTCGCGAGGAGCATTGACGAGGATGTGGTGCCTCCTTCGGCAGGCGAGAAGGGGGACTGGAAGCCGATAGTCTTCATCGTTACTGACGGCGAGCCCTGCGATGATGTAAGGCACGGGCTCGATGACCTGAGGCGCGGCTGCGTCGACACCATCATCGCCTGCGCGGCCGGGCAGGACACCAGCCTGGAGCCGCTCCGCATCCTGACCGATGACGTCATCAGGCTTGACACCGCGGGAAGCCATACCTTTGAGAGCTTCCTCCGCTGGAATGACATATCCGACTGAGCCTCTCAGTGCTGAGGTATGCGATGGCTGTTTCCGGGCGCATGTCCGGAGATTTTTTGAAAAGGGCGGCAGGGAAATACCCTGCCGGGGATAAGGGGAGGATTGGCCGTGAGAAGGCTTCCGATTTATTTTCTCATTGACGTTTCAGAGTCCATGGTGGGAAAGCCGATTGAGTGCGTCGAGAACGGCATCGCGACCATCATCAGGACTCTCAAGCAGAGCCCCTATGCCCTTGAGACCACGGTCATTTCCGTAATAGTGTTCGCCGGCAAGACCAAGAAGATCGTCTCCATGCAGGATCTCTACACTCTTGACCGCGTCAAGCTCCCGATAGGCGGAGGCACCTCGCTCGGGCATGCCATGGACTTCCTGATGATGGATCTCTCGCTCAGCGTGAAGAAGAACTCCTACGAGGAGAAGGGCGATTGGCGCCCGCTCATATTCCTCTTCACCGACGGCAACCCGACCGATGACATCACGCAGAGCGCCCAGAGGTGGAAGGACAATTTCTCGAACAACGCGACCTTCGTCGCGATCTCCATCGGAGACAACGTCGACACCAGGATCCTCAAGGAGTTCACTCCGAACGTGTTCCTCCTGAAGAACACCGACACCGCGTCCTTTGAGAAGTTCTTCGACTGGATCACCGAGTCCATCAACTCGTCGAGCAAGAGCGTCACGAGCAGCAGGCGCGACTCCGGGAGCATTGACGCCTCGAAGAGCCAGGTGCTCTCCAGCGCCGACGAGTCTGAGGTCTATTCCCATCCGGACGAGCAGCATGTAGTGATACTCGGGCGCTGCCAGAACCAGCCTGAGCAGTTCTACCTCGTGAAATACGAGAAGACCTCCGGCTCCGGGGCAGCCGCTGAGTACCAGCTCGAGGGCTGCTATCCGCTCAAGGACGAGATGAGGGACATGTATTTTGACCTTTCGGTTGACGGCGGCAAGCAGAACCAGAGGATCAATACCGACCATCTGTACGGTCATCCCAAGTGCCCCATCTGCGGCAACGACAGTGCGATAGGCATCTGCTCCTGCGGCGGAGTGCTCTGCGTGAAGAACAATGAGTGGAATGTCTGCCCGCATTGCGGCAAGCGCTCGTTCTTCGGCACGGCGAAGAAGGGCCTTGATATAGCGAGAACAATAGGATAACAGGCGGCCGGGGCGGGCGTCTGCCGGTGAGGCAGCGCCTCCCCGTGACTGCATGCTGTGGATTTTAAAAGGCTGTTTTTTTATGGACGAGGTTCGTTCCGGCTCAGGCTCTCAGGCAGAAGCCTGCCCGATCAACAATGTTTCGGTTTCTGATCCGAGTGTTGCTGCGGACAGCAGCGAGGCAGTGGCTGCGGTGCCCCTTCATGCCGGCCTGTCTCCGGCGGAGCTCAGGAAGGCCTCTGCCCAGCAGGCCCAGACAAGGAAGCGTGACGACGAGGAGAATGATAATGGCGAGCGCCTGAGCAGGTTCTTCATGTTCAATGCCTTCGACCGGGCGATTGTCAACGTGTCGTACTCCTTTGACATGAGGAAGGTTGTCCCGGAGAGCGCGCTTGCGACAGTGAGCTTTATCGGGCTTGACACGCTCGGCCTCTCCTACTCGGCTGACACCGGGCTCCTCTCAGGCGTGCCGAAAAGGCTCGGAAAGTTCACTGTAACCTTCAACTTCTCCTTCAGGGGGCAGGCCTTCACCAGGAACGCTGAGCTCTCCTCCGTATCGCTCTGGACGGACAATCCGGTTCCTCCCGGAACTCCGTTCATGAAGCCTGACGAGGACTCGGCTTTTATCGCTGGAGCCGGCGGCTCCCTCCTGAGCCTGGTGGGTGCCAGCAGGAGGGGCAGGTCGCACGCGCAGGACGGCAGGCCCCGGGATGACGACTTCTGCATAGACTGCATCCCCGGGACCGGCTGGCTCCTTGCCGCCGTGGCGGACGGCGCAGGCTCCTCGAGGTTCTCGAGGCGCGGCTCAAAGCTTGCCGCGGATGCCGTGAGAAAATGCTTCAGGGAGAGCTTCAGCGCGCAGGATGTCTCCGGGATGGTTGACGCGCTGCTCCGGAGCTATACCCAGTCTGGCGACGAGGAGTCGTTCACCTCCGGGCTCAGGGGTCTTTTCGCGCCGTTCTTTTCAGGCGCCGTACGCTCCTATCTCGAGAGGACTGACAGGGAGATTGAGTCCGGAGCCGCCGCGGGACTCGGAGAGATGAGGAGGGAGGATTTCTACACCACCTTCCTCTGCTCCCTGGTGAGGAAGTTTGCCCAGGGCTGGCTTATTGTGTCGTTCTCCGTCGGGGACGGGGCCATAGGCCTCGTGGACGCGAGCCGCGGAATCTCGGCGCTCCTCAATAAGCCTGACGAGGGGCAGTATTTCGGCGAGACCATGTTCCTGAGCGAGAACATCCTCACAGAGCCTGGAGAGGTCAGCTCGAGGATAAACATAAAGCTGGTCGACCGCTTTGACGTGCTCCTGCTCATGACCGACGGAGTTACGGATCCGGTATTCTCGTCTGACCGCAACCTCAACGACATGAGGTGCTGGCTTGATTTCTGGAACAGCCTCTCGCAGTCCGTGGTCTTCAGCAGGATAAACGCTGAGCTTGAGAGGCAGCTGCTCAGCTGGCTTGGTTTCTGGTCCAGGGGCAACCATGATGACCGCACCCTGGCAGCGGTATTCTGACACGGCACGGACGCATTTATGAAACCGGAGATGGCATGATGCCGTCTCTGATGATGTTTAGGTAAGCAGGTTCTTAAAGATGATAATTCAACTGAAAGCTACGGATGGTTCGATAGTTGAGTTCGAGGATTCCAAGATCATCGGCAAGGGCGAAATGAAGGAAGTTTATTTCAGCCCTGACAAGTCCTATGTCGTTGCCTTCTACAAGGAGAAGGACGAGCTGGTCAAGGCCCAGCTTACCGAACGCCTGGAGAGCATTGTCGGAAAGTACCGCAGGAGCATATTCGACGACGTCGGCGGCAGGTACTGGGAGAAGCTCTTCTGCTGGCCTCAGAAGATAGTCGAGTACGAGGGCAGGCTGGGGCTTGTCCTCCCTACCTATGAGAAGCGCTTCTTCTTCCGCTACGGCTCGAGGAACAATGACTCCGGCGGCATAAAGGGAAAGGAGAAGGAAGGCAAGTGGTTTGCCTCAATCAGGAACCGCGAGTTCCTTGACGAGAGGGAGCGCGGCAACTGGCTCAACTACATTACCATGTGCTACCTGATGTCGCAGGCGGTGAAGCGCCTCAACGCCGCGGGGCTGGCGCACTCGGATCTCTCCTACAAGAACGTGCTCCTTGATCCGCCTGGGAGCGGCATCTCCATCATCGATCTCGACGGCCTCGTCGTTACCGGCAAGTTCAACCCTGAGGTTATCGGGACCAGCGACTTCATCGCCCCTGAGGTAATGAGCACGCAGCATCTCGACCTTACTGATCCGAAGAGGGTCCTTCCCTCGATCAGCACGGACTGCCACGCGCTCGCGGTCCTTATCTACATGTACCTCCTCTACCGCCATCCGCTGCGAGGCGGCAGGGTGCTCGACCTTGATCCGGACACGGACGAGGAGCTGATCATGGGCGAGAATGCCCTCTTCATCGAGCATCCGACCGACAGATCGAACAGGGTCAACCCGAACGATCTCTACGAGAGCGAGAAGTTCTTCGCCGATCCGGCCAAGGTGCCGTATACGGTCTGCGGCCCGTACCTCAAGCCGCTCTTTGACCGCGCCTTCATCAGCGGGCTCCATCATCCTGAGTTCCGCCCGATGGCGGACGAGTGGGCCAACGCGCTTTCGAGGACCATAGACCTGCTGGTGCCCTGCAGCGGCGAGGGCTGCTGGCATGAGTGGTTCGTCTATGATCCGATGACCAAGGTCTGCCCGTTCTGCGGCACGCCGATAAACTTCAACCCGCCGATTTTCTACTTCTACTCGCTCGGGCAGGACAACGAGTACCGGATAACGAGCAGCCAGCTCGTAGGCTGGGACGGCAAGCCGCTTTACATCTGGAACGTCAACCGTGAGATGTACCCGGTCGAGATCCTCTCGGACAGCGAGAGGGAGCCGGTCGCCACGATAGTGAGGAAGAGCTACGCCTGGTACATAAAGAACCTCAGCCTTCCTGACATGTATGACCTCGACAACGGCAGGGTAATCGAGCCTGGTCAGCACCTCCGCCTCGATGACGGCATCAACTTCATGCTCTCGAGGAAGGACAGCGTCGAGGTCATCGCCTGCTACTTCAACAATTCCATGAAGGCGCCCGAGAAGCTCAAGATGCTGAGCGGCAGGATTGCCCAGAGAAAGCAGGATGAGCACAAGAGCGAGGTTGAGTCACTTGACCGCTCCGACATCTACAAGAAGTTCAGGACCTTCTTCGACTCGTCAGAGATTGTCCTTCCTGGCGGCATAGTAAACCGTGAGTATGTCTGCCCGCTCGGGAAGATATTCCCGACCGGCGCGTCGCTCTCCTTTGCCGGGCTTGACTCGGTCGGGCTCTATTACAACCACAGCAGAAACGCCATCATGGGCTTCCCGGAGATTATGGGAGACATCAGGTTCAGGGTAACCGTGTCCATGAAGAAGCCTAGGACGGAAATAGTCAAGAACGGGCTCATCCAGGTTGAGCTCCCGCCTGAGCAGAAGGAGGCGTTTGAGGAGCTTGAGAACGGCAGCCAGGATGATCTGGGTGCCATCAGGCTTCCTACCGCGCAGCAGGGGCGCGACTACCATGTGTCGCTCAAGAAGCTGTTCCCGACCATCAACGTGGTGTCGGTCGGCGGCCTTGAGGAGCTGGGCCTCTCCTTCAGCAAGAGGCTCTCAACCCTGAGCGGCAAGCCGCAGAAGATGGGAACCTTCAGGTTCAAGCTCAGGTTCCAGCCCAACCGCGCGGGAAGCTCGCGCATGCTTCTGCTCTCGAAGAGCGCAACGCTGTATGTCAGGCCGGATCTCAGAAGCACCTGGAACGATGTCCCGACTCCCAAGGACATCAAGTACTACAAGCCTGACTTCGTGGCCAGGACCGAGACACTGCCGGAGAACATGGCCGGCACCTCGACGAGGGAGGTCTTCGCGGTCTCGGAGCGCGGCAGGATCCACGCCAACAACGGCCTCCCGAGGAATGCCGATCTCGCGCTTGCGGCCAGCACGGGCTGGATTGCCGCGATCGTCTCAGATGGCTCGGACCGCTCCGAATTTTCCCGCGAGGGCACCAGGATCGCCAGCCAGACCGCGGCCGCGGCTCTGAAGGCCGGCATTGTGAAGTTCAATGACAGGCTCAACCGGGCCTTCAGCTCCTATGCCGAGGCAGAGATGCGCAGCAAGCTCTTCAACGAGCCGAAAATCCTCAGCAGGCTCCTTACTGAGTTCCTCGGCCCGGTGTTCCAGAAGGCCTACTACGAGATAGAGTTCGCGGCGTCCTATGAGCACTGCGACGCGCAGGACTATGCCGCCACGCTCTCTGTCATGCTGTACAAGAAGTTCTCCTTTGGCTCTGCCGTCATCGGCGCCTCGGTCGGGCAGTGCGGAATGGCCGTCTGCGACAGCTCGCTCAACTTCTATCCGCTTGGCTATGACTCCGCCGATGACTTCGTGTTCAGGAAGTCCTACCTGACTGACTCCGGCACCTGCACGGACGGGGAGCTCGAGAAGCGCATCACCTTCCGCGTCCTTGATGACGTGATGGCGCTCTTCCTGATGAACAACAGCCTGACTCGCGCTAGGCTCGGCAGCATTGTGGAGCAGAGGGACAGCGCCAGGTGGGACAGCACCGTGAGGGATCTGTTCTCAGCCATCAACCTTGACGAGAACGATGACCCGAAGGTTCTTGAGGAGCTCAGGAAGTGGGTGAATGTCTGGTCTCCGGAGCACAACGGCGACCGGTCGATAATCATGCTCATCTGAGTTTGTATAAAAAGTAATCAAATGTAAGCAGCGAAATTCCATTTGCGGTTGCTTATTCAGGCGTACGCCTCTATCCTTTCGCGGGAGGAGGCGTTTTTCTATGTTGGAACCAGCAAAATTCAGCAAGCCGCGCTATGACTGGACCGTTGACGAGGTCCTTGACATCCTGTCTGCGCCATTTATGGACCTTGTCTACGCGGCGGCAACCGTCCACCGGATGCATTTCGATCCGGATGAGGTGCAGGTCAGCTCGCTGCTCTCAATCAAGACCGGATCATGCCCGGAGGACTGCAAGTACTGCCCGCAGAGCGCATACTACAAGACCGGGCTTATAAAGGAAAGCCTCCTTGCCTATGACACGATCATGGCCAAGGCGAAGCTCGCAAAGGAGCATGGCGCAACGAGGTTCTGCATGGGCGCCGCGTGGCGCAACCCGAAGGAAAGGGACATGCCGTTCATCCTCCAGGTCATCAGGGGCGTGAAGTCCCTGGGCCTCGAGACCTGCATGACGCTCGGCATGCTCACTAAGGAGCAGGCCGGGGAGCTTGCCGAGGCCGGGCTTGACTACTACAACCATAACCTTGACACCTCACCGGAGTTCTACAGCCAGATCATCACCACCAGGACCTATGAGGACAGGCTCGAGACCCTGAGGTATGTCCGAGACGCCGGCATCAAGATCTGCTGCGGCGGCATTCTCGGCATGGGCGAGACCAGGCGCGACCGCGCATCGTTCCTCAGGCAGGTTGCCCTTATAAAGCCGCATCCCGAAAGCGTCCCCATCAACCTGCTGGTGAAGGTGCAGGGCACTCCGCTCGAGAAGGTCCCGGATCTTGATCCGTTTGAGTTCATCAGGGTCGTCGCCACAGCGCGTCTCCTCTTCCCTGAGTCATACGTCAGGATGTCCGCCGGGCGCGAGGAGATGTCCGAGGAGATGCAGGCGCTCTGCTTCCTTGCCGGCGCGAACTCGATATTCTACGGCGCGAGGCTCCTCACCACTCACAATTCAGGCGAGAACCGCGATATAAAGATTTTCGAGAAGCTCGGCCTCAATCAGAATGAGAAGCTGACCGAGTCTGACACGGACGATCTCCACTTCATCTTCGAGAAGGTCCATGAGAATGCCCACCGCGACAACCCTGAGCACAGGGGCTGCGCGAGGCTCGATCAGATGTAGGCGGAAGGTGAATGCCCGTGAGGCCGGATCTGCGGAGGACCGCGGATCCGGCCTTATTTTTTACATACTCTTAAAGTTATGCTGCCTGTACCTTTACTTATCATAAGCTTCCCTGGGCTAAAATCGGATCTGTATCATTTTAAATGTCAGGTCCTGATCTATGTCGATGAATATCTCTCCGGTAATTGCAATCTGCTATGACTTTGACGGCACGCTGAGCCCGGGCAACATGCAGGAGCACGGCTTTCTGCAGGAGCTTGGCATGGAGCCTGAGGAGTTCTGGCTCAAGTGCGAGGATTTCTGCCGGAGGAGACGTGTTGACCGTGTGCTGGGCTACATGAGGTTCATGATCGAGGAGGCCGGGGCCAGGGGAATCAAAATCACCAAAGCCATGCTCCGGGAGTTCGGGAGCCGCATTCCGCTTTTCCCCGGCATGGACTCCACCTGGTTCATGAGGATCTCAGGCCTCGGCTATGCATCCGGGGTTGAGGTCAGGCACTACATCATCTCCTCGGGGCTCAGGGAGATGATTGAGGGCGTCAGCGTGGAGGGCCTGGAGTTCAGCAGGTTCTTCCACAATATCTTTGCCTCGTCCTATCTCTACGGGGATGACGGGAGCGCAGAGTGGCCTGCCATGGCTGTCAACTATACCGGCAAGACCCAGTTCATCTTCAGGATAAGCAAGGGCTGCGAGAACATTGACGATGACCGCACCGTGAACCAGCTGGTCTCTGAGAACATCAGGACCGTTCCGCTCTCCAACATGATCTATGTCGGCGACGGCTCGACTGACATACCGTGCATGAGGCTCATCAGGAACTTCGGCGGCAGGGCGGTGTCTGTGTATGATCCCTCAAAGACTGTGGCGAGGCGCCTTGCCCATGAGATTGTCTCATGCGGGAGGGCTGACATAGCGGCTCCTGCAGACTACCGGGAGGGCGGTATCCTCGACAGCGCCGTAAGCAGGATGGTCTCGTCGATTATCTACAACATAGAGCTGAGGACGTTCGCAAGGACGGAGTGCATCAGGGAAAAGCAGATGAAGAAGCGCTGGCAGGCTGAGAAGCAGTCAGACGCCTGAGGCATGAATCAGGAACGGAGCCTCCTCGTCAGAGGAGGCCTGGAACACCCCCGCGCTATCCTTACGGCATGAATGCCCGGCGCGGGGCATTATTGGATTAAATGGAGGAGGAGTCTCCTGAGTCATCTCCGCCCATGTCGCTCGAGGAGCTCATTGCGACGTCGTTCTTGTTGTCGCAGAGACGGTGGATGCGGCGCGGTCCGATGGCTACCAGGTACTTCGCCATGATCATCGCATGATCATTGGCATAGACGCTGTCATCGAGAGCCTGCTTGAAATCGCCTGAAGTCTCCTTCAGCTCCTTCAGGAACTCCTTCTCCTCGCTGGTGGCGGGCTTCCTCTCCCCATTGTAAATCGCAGTCATTGCCTCGCCGTCGTTCTCAAGGACAGCGGACTCCCTGACTGAGAAATGGCCGCTTCTTCTGATGCCGCGGGGGAAGTGGACAAAATCATTAAAGCTCTTCTCTGACTTAAAACTCTGATCTGCTTTGCTCATGATTGAAACCTACAAAAAAACCGAAAGGATTTTATAGTCTGATTTGGCAAATATCAACACGCATATCAGCTGAAACTCAATTTTCAGCGATAATTTTTTCATTTCTGATGACAGTCATCGAGCCGTCCCTCCGGAGGATCAGGAGATCTCCGCACTCGCCTTCCTTCGGCACGGCGCTGTACCCGCCAAGTCTGATGCACCTTGCCGGGATCTCGTTGGTCATCTTTACCGCGTCTGCGGCACGGATGCCGATTTTCACCAGGTTCTGCATCGCGTCCTTCATGGTGATGACCGAGCCGCCTAGGGTTCCCGCATCATCCGCGCAGAATCCGTCGGCAATGTGCAGCTCTTTGTCGCAGAACATGAAGCGCTCCGGCTTCCCGCAGTTTCCCGCCGGGCAGAGCGCGTCGGTTACGGCGTAGAGCCTGCCGGGCATCAGCCTCGCGGCCGTCCTGATTAGAGCAGGGCTCACATGATGGAGATCCGGGATGATCCCGGCCATGATCGCATGATCATCGAGTATGGCTCCGACAACTCCCGGAGATCTCGCGCCCTCTATCCCCCTCATGCCGTTGAAGAGATGCGTCGCGGTCCTGAAGGCGTCGAGCTTCCTTACGACCTGCTCATAGGCAAGAGCGCTGTGCCCTAAAGAGAGCGTAATGCCGGCCCGGTTGAGCTCTGCCATCTGCCTGTCTGTCATCATCTCGGGCGATGCGGTCACCATGGCTACGGCGCTGTGGTGCCGGAGGATGAACTCAAGCGTGTCATCGGTGAGCGGCCTGATGTAGTCGCTGTTGTGTATGCCGCACTTCTCGCGGCTGATGAAAGGCCCCTCGAGGTGTATTCCGGCGACGGCAGAGCCGCTCCTCGTCATGTACCGCTCCGTTGCGGTTATGGCATTCCTGAGCTTCTGCTCGTCGCAGGTTACGAGAGTTGGGCAGAACCTGGTCGTCCCGTTTCTGATGGCGGCCTGCTCCATGACCGAGAGAGTGCGCTCTGAGGGATCGTCATTGAAGGTTACGCCGCCGAAGCCGTTGACCTGGACATCAACGAAGCCGTGGGTTACCAGGCATTCTCCTGCGTTCACATCGCCGTCAGCGGCCTTCTTGTAGAAATCCTGCCGCTCCCTCCCTGTGATTTTCCCGTTTTCAAGAGTCAGGGTATAAAGCCCGGAGAGCTCATCCGAGGCAAGGGTGGCATTGATGATCTTCACTTTTCTTTTCCCAAATCCTGTTCGGAAGTACCGCAATTATACTTTCTGCCCCCGGTTTTTTCCTGAAAGCCGGGAACTGGATAAAGACTCCGGCGGCAGCCATCAGGAATGGCCTGATGTGGTAAAATGTCAGTTTCCGCTGCAGTCTTGAGGTGTGGGCAGTCTTATGAGCGAAACAGAAATGGATAAGCAGGTTAAATCCGGTTTGACGCAGGAGTCATCCCGCAGGCCGGGCATTGCCGGAAGATCGGCTCTTGCTGCGTTTCCGGTCACGCTGCCTGTCATGGCCGGCTATCTGTTCCTCGGCGTTTCCTATGGCATCTACTGCCATTCGCTCGGCCTTGCCTGGTTCTATCCGGTGGTCATCGCAGCGTGCGTGTATGCCGGTTCGGCTGAGTTCGTTCTTGCCAACTTTCTCCTGGGAGGATTCCAGCCGCTTTCCGTGTTCATTATGATTTTTGTCATAAACGCGCGGCATCTCTTCTATGGACTGTCCATGCTTGAGAAGTTTGCGGGACTCGGCTGGAAGAGGCTTTACCTGATTTTCGGCATGACTGACGAGACGTTTTCCATCAACTACGCAGTGGCGCCTCCGGAGGGGACTGACCGCGGCTGGTTCATGCTGTTCATCACGCTCTTCAACCACTTTTACTGGGTTGCCGGCGCAGGGATCGGATGGCTGGTCGGAGACATGCTCACAGGCCAGGTAAAGGGAGTCTCCTTTGTGATGACCGCGCTCTTTGTCGTCATTTTCATGGAGCAGTGGCTCAAGGACACCAACCATATTCCTGCATGCCTCGGAATAGCGCTAACGGTAATCTGCATAATGGTGTTCGGCCATGAGCATTTTGTCATTCCGGCAATGGCCGCAATCTGCCTGATGCTTCTTATCCTGAGGCCGGTGCTCAGGAATACGGGAAAGAAGGCCAGCGCCAGTAAAAGTTCTGAGGAGAGAAAATGAGCGGAGAGCAGCAGGCTGTTATTATCGCGCTGGCAGTTGCCGCCACGCTTCTTACCAGGGCCATTCCCTTTATCCTCTTCCCTGAGGGGCGGGAGAGGCCGCAGACCGTGCTTTATCTCGGGCGTGTCCTTCCTGCCGCGGTCTTCGGCTTCCTTGTCGTGTTCTGCCTCAAGGACGTTGACTTCACCTCTGGCGTGTACGGCGCTCCCGAGATGGTCTCCGTGGCCGTAACCGCCGCGCTGCATGCTGCGTTCCGCAACATGATGATTTCTATTGCCTCCGGCTCGGTGCTCTACATCGTCCTCGTCAATTTCATCATGGGCTGAGCTATTGCCGCTCGCGGCTGTTTCTGCCTGATCGCTGTTGTGCTAGAATTGCAGTGGTTTCAATAAGGATTTTTTTGTCATGGCAGAAGAAGAGAAAAAAGCAGCTCCGGTCAATTTTATCCGTCAGATTATTGATGCGGATCTGGCATCAGGCAAGGTCGATCATGTGGTAACCAGATTCCCGCCGGAACCGAACGGCTATCTTCACATCGGCCATGCCAAGTCAATCTGTCTCAATTTCGGCATAGCTCAGGACTATCACGGCAAGTGCAACCTGCGCTTCGACGACACCAACCCCGCGAAGGAAGGGCAGGAGTATGTCGACTCCATCAAGCGCGATGTCGAGTGGCTCGGCTTCAAATGGGACGGAGAGCCGCATTTCTCCTCTGACTACTTTGACAGGCTCTACGGCTTTGCCATCGAGCTTATCAACAAGGGGCTTGCCTATGTTGACGAGCTCTCTCCTGACGAGATCCGCGAGTACCGCGGCACACTCACTGAACCCGGGAAAAATTCTCCCTACCGCGACAGAAGCGTCGAGGAGAACCTTGCGCTCTTCGAGAAGATGAAGAACGGTGAGTTCGCCGAGGGCAAGGCCTGCCTCAGGGCCAAGATCGACATGGCTTCAAGCTTCATGTGCATGCGCGATCCGGTCATCTACCGCATCAAGTTCGCCGAGCACCACCGCACCGGCAAAAAGTGGTGCATCTACCCGATGTACGACTTCACCCATTGCCTCTCCGACGCCATTGAGGGCATCACACATTCAATCTGCACTCTCGAGTTCCAGGACAACAGGCGCCTCTATGACTGGGTCATCGAGCATGTCTCCGCTCCGAGCCAGCCCCATCAGTACGAGTTCAGCCGCCTCAACCTCGAGTACTGCCTCACCTCGAAGAGAAAGCTCAATCTCCTTGTGACCAACGGCATTGTGGACGGCTGGGACGATCCCCGCCTTGCCACCATCTCCGGCATGAGGAGAAGAGGCTTCACTCCGGCTGCCATCCGCGAGTTCTGCAGAAGGATTGGCGTAACGAAGCAGGACAACACCGTCGAGATTTCCGCTCTTGAGACCTGCGTCAGGGATGATCTCAATGAGCACGCCAAGCGCGCCATGGCTGTCCTCCATCCGCTGAGGCTCATCATTGACAACTACGAGTCAGAGGGAGAGGAGATTTCCGCGCCCAACCATCCGCAGAAGCCGGAGATGGGCGAGAGGAAGCTTCCCTTCGGCAGGGAGCTTTTCATCGAGCAGGATGACTTCCGCGAGAGCGCCAACAAGCAGTACAAGCGCCTGGTGCTCGGCAAGGCCGTCCGCCTCCGCTACGCCTACGCCGTAGTCGCAGACTCATGCGAGAAGAACGAGGCCGGCGAGATTACCGCAGTACACTGCCACTATTTCCCGGAGTCGCTCGGAAAGGATCCGGAAGGAGTCAAGGTCCGCGGAGTTATCCACTGGGTGTCGGCAGAAGGGAGCGAGGAGGCTGAGGTCAGGCTCTTTGACCGCCTCTTCACCGTGCCTGATCCGGGGAGCGCCGAGGACTTCCTCTCTGTGGTAAACAAGGATTCCGTTACAGTCATTCCCGGCGCCAGGATTGAGAAGTCCCTCGGGAGCGCGGTTCCCGGCGAGGCATACCAGTTTGAGCGCACCGGCTATTTCTGCGCTGACTCAAAGCTCTCAAAGCCCGGTCATCCGGTCTTCAACCAGACTGTAGCCCTCAAGGACACGGTAAAGAAGGCAGTCTCCGCATAATCTCAGAGTGCGCCTCACCGCGGCCGGCAGGCTTTCCGGCCGCCCTGCCTGATGGCAGGGCCTCCTGAGGTGAAAAATCGAGTAGGCGGATGTTTTAGCACACACCTCTCACAACACCGTACGTGCGGATCCGCATACGGCGTTTCCAGCTTGAATAGGCTAATCCCACCTGTGGATTGGCCTATGACTATGAATACAG
>ONIT01000065.1 GCA_900317945.1 uncultured Pseudomonadota bacterium | reverse complement strand
AGTGACCGCCGGAAATGTAGGATTGACAGGTAGTAAATAATTTAATTATACTAGAAAATTACGTGTTTGCCGAATATGAACATTTTTTGTGAACTGGATCGCTACATGATTTCACTCTACGTTCTGCCCGCTTTGGCTGATCTTGGTTTAGAATATTGAGAATTTACCGCCCACAGCACCGGAGGCTGAAATGCGCATCATCAGTTTCATCCTTGCTGCAGTTGTCTGCAGCCTTTCCCTTTCCTTCAGCGCGACTGCTGACGATCTCGATGATCTCCTCGGCCTCGGAGGAACGGACGGGACTTCCGGGAGCCTCCAGGGAGAGAGGAAATTCCCTCCGGTAGATAAGGCGTTCCGGATGGATGCCCGGCAGGACGGCGGGAAAATGACGCTGCACTTCGAGACGCTTGACGGATTCTTCCTTTATAAGAGCAGGTTCAGCGCCAGGGCAGAGAACGCGGTTCTGGGAAAACCGGTGTTCCCGAAGGGCGTCATGCACGATGATCCTGACTTCGGCAGGCAGGAGGTGTTCGAGCACTCGGCGGACATCGTCGTCCCCATTGAGAAGGCCGGCGAGGACGCCGTGCTTACTGTAAGGTACCAGGGCTGCACCGAGGGTCTCTGCTATCCTCCCGTAACCAAAAAGCTTCCCCTGGAGAAAACCGGCAGTGATGCTGCATCGGAGCAGCCTGCCGCCGGCGCTGGGAGCACGGAGCCTGCCGCTGCCGGAGAGTCTGACGACTCAGCAAAGGAAGGCTTCAGCCTCATAAGCGAGGAGACCGACGCGATAAAGAACCGCGGCCTGGCCGGCATGGTGCTTCTCTTCCTGGCACTTGGCTTCGGACTTGCCTTCACGCCGTGCGTGTTCCCTATGTACCCCATTCTCACGACCATCGTGCTCGGAAGCACAAAGCAGAAGAGTGCCGGCGCCTTCGCGCTCTCCATGAGCTATGTGCAGGGAATGGCTGTAACCTATACCGTGCTCGGCATACTCATCTCCATGGCCGGCGCGAGGATCCACTCCTTCCTGCAGCAGCCTCTGGTGCTCGGAATCTTCTCGGTAATCTTCATTGTCCTGGCGCTCTCGATGTTCGGCTTCTTCAGCTTCGCGCTGCCCGCCTCGTTCACCTCGTGGATGCAGAAGATCGCTGACGCTCAGAAGTCCGGAAGCTTCATCGGGGCATTCGTCCTCGGGACCATATCTGCGCTCGTCTGCTCGCCCTGCACCACCGCGCCGCTCTCCGGAGTTCTCCTCTATCTTGCAGAGAGGGGAGATCCGCTGAGAGGCGCAGCTGCCCTCTACGCGCTTGGATTCGGCATGGGCATCCCGATGCTCCTCATCGGCACGTTCGGGAAGAAGATACTCCCGAAGAGCGGCAGCTGGCTAGGTCACGTCGAGTATGTCTTCGGCTGGCTGATGCTCCTGGTGCCGGCGGTTCTCCTCGGGCGCGTCAACGCCTTCCTCGGCTCGGTCATATTCTGGACTGTGGCTGCGACCGGCATAATCATGACGCTTTCGAGGCTCCTGATGCCCGGCATAAGAAGGAGGTTCCAGGCGCTGCTTGCACTCGCTGTCGGAGCTGTTACGGCGAGCGTGCTCGTCATTGCCCTTCCCCAGGAGGCCGCTGAGAAGAATGCCATTGCAACAGAGGCTGAGCTTGAGGCGCTTTTAAGGGGATCTGACGGCAGGACCGTGATGATCGACTTCTACGCCGACTGGTGCGTGAGCTGCAAGGAGTACGACGTCAACGTTTTCGCCAGGGATGACGTGAAGAAAGCTCTTGAGGGAATCAGGATCGTAAGGGTTGACCTGACGGACTTCTCCGACAAGGCAGACGAGATCACCTCTCGCTGGAACATCAAGGGGCTCCCCACAATTGTCTTCACCCACGGAAGCAAAGAGGCCTTCAGGATTGAGGGCTATCTTGAGAGCGGGAAGTTCCTTGAGAAGCTCCGCTCCGAGAACGTAGTCCTTCCCTGACAGCATGGCCGCGGCGCTTTATCAGGCAGCTGCGGTATTTTCCTGCCTGAGCCCCCAAAGAATCCCAATATCTGTTTTTTGCTGCCGGAATTTGTGCCGATAAGTCCCAGTCTGAGCACCAGCCAATTATGTGAGGGCAGATCCGGCCTAACAGGCGGTATTCTCCGAAGTCCTGGCAAAATGTCGGCAATAAAAAAGGACCGGCCGGAGCCAGTCCCTTGTCTTTCAGTGTACAGTTCAGATTGCAGGCTTACAGGCCGAAGTCAACTGCCTTCGGTGTATCCTGAATTCTCCCTGCATCGTCCAGGTAGGAGTTTGCTGAACCGTTCCAGGCAGCAGATATATCGGACCATGAAATTTCACTGTCCTGACCGTTGTCAAAGCCCAGCTGACCGAATGCTGACGAGCCCCAGCACCAAAGCCCAGGCACATCAGGATTTTTCGACTCCGAGTCAGTAGCCAGAGCGCAGACCGAGCGCTTGCCGATGGCAACGTCCTTCACTTGATAGCGGTCATCCTTGAAAGTCGGATTCTCATACTGCCACGCATACCTATTTTCACCGCCATCGCCAAGCATGCTGTAACCGCCGCCGCCGAATTCATAGACCTTGCCCTTCTCTGTCAGGATAAAGTCCAGCTGATTTTCACTGGAAGTGACTACCCTGGAGATTTTGTCTCCATCATCAGGCAGCTTGTCAAACAGTGACCAGGTATTGGCCGGATTTGTCCACGGATACGGGGAAAACCAGTTATAATCAAAGGCAAAAACGTGATTGTCTGTGTATATGCCATGGAGCGAGGAACTGCCGTCCGACAGGCTGGAGAATATCAGAACGGAGTCATACTCAGTTATGTCAGCGGAGCTGATTCTCTTCATCTCCAGAGCTTCCGGCTGCTGGCTCCAGAAGTAGCCGGCATGCTGCCCATCATCTACGTGTTTCTTCTCAGACACCAGATACTGCTTTACATTGGTCACAGGCTGGCCGAACATCGGCCACCAGTCCCCGCTGCCCTTGTCCCAGTATCTCCAGTTCCAGGATTCTTCCCTGTTGTAGTTTTGGTTTTCATGGTGCTGCCTGTCTGACCATTTGTTATCGATAACATATGCATACGCAACGGCTGTCTCCGGGCTGCCACCTGAGACCATGCCTCGCACGTCATCGCCCCAGCACCAAAGGTTGTACTCGTTCTCCTCAGGGTCTGTGAGCGCGCAGTGGGTCCAGTAGCCACCCTTGGTCATCGACACGAACTTCGTTCCCTCAGGGGCCGGAACCTTGACAGGCTCAGGCACTACCCAGAGATACGGATTGAGATCTAGTCCGTCATAGCTGGTGTACTGCTCAATCGGATGAACTCTCATGTTCTCTGCTGCGCTGCCGAGCTCAATTCCAGTATTGTCGCCCCAGCAGTAGACATCGCCGTCGCCGGTGAGCGCGCAGATGTTGTTGTGTCCGGCTGAGAGGTCGACGACATTCTCAAGGTAGCCGGACTCAGATTTCTGCTCTCCGGCCACTACTCTCACTGCGTAGGGAATTGCCTCATTTTCCTTAGAGTAGTTTGCACTGCCGTAACCAAGCTGCCCCTGGTAGTTTCCGCCCCAGCACCAGACCTCGCGGTCAACTGTTACAGCGCAGGCGAATATGTTTCCGGAGGCAACCTTAGCAACACCCTTTAGCGGGATATACTCAGGATCGCTCTCAGCCTTCCTGTCAGGATTCTTCATGAGAACATGTACAGGCTCAGCCGTATAGTTGCCTGCAAGGTTCTCGAACCTCTCCTCGGCTCCTTCAGGAGAATATTTCCCGGTTGCGGCAACCTTCTCCGAGAACTCCGGGTTGCCGAGGTTCTTCCAGGTGTTGATTCCCCAGCACCAGACCTCGTTTGCATCGGTGGTGCCGCATCTCCAGGCCTCGGCAAGGCCGCTCGACAGGGAAACGAAGGAATTCCTCTGCGTATCCTTCCTGTTCATTATCGCGTCAGCAAGGGAGCCTGCAGATCCTGCCTCATCGATAACCTTGTCAACCTTGGAGCTGACTGATGACATCTGAGCCTCAAGGTTGACATCCTTCTGCTCACTGCCAAGTGGGCTGCTGAATGCAGCTGCATTGTTCGGCAGGAGGTTGGAGGAAACAATGAGCTCGCCTGCGGCCAGGGCGCGATCGGCCTTGTCTGACTGCGCGTCAGCGGCATTATAGTCGGAGGTGATGGTCTCTACGTCAAGACCGAGCAGCTCCGCGATTTTGCCGAGAGCCTCGCTGTAGCTTGCCTCATCAGGCGCTGAGCTTCCGGTGCTGAGATACTTCTCGGCAAGTGTGGTAAAAGGCGTGATGGTTGAGCCGGCATCGCTGTTGTTTCCGTCCTTCATGTTCTCAATATCGCCATGAGAAAGGAACCTTGTGGCAAGCAGCATTGCGTCGTTGTCAAGGTCTGTTTCCTGGCCGCGGATGATGTTCCTGCCGCCTTTCTTAGCTACCGCCTTGAACCTGACATAGCCGCGGTCAGCAAGGCTTGTGAACTGCTCTTCCTTGCCGGTGAAGACTGCCCGTCCTTCTGCATTGGTCTTCGCTGTGCCGAAAGACTCATCGCAGCCAAGCGAAGGATCATTTTCCTTCACAATACACACATCGATATCTGCCAGATATCCGTCAATGACCTGAACCGGCAGGGAGACGTTGACTGAGGCAGGTGTCTCAGCAGGCCCTGCCGGGGTGTCGGCTGAAGACGAGCCGCCACCGCCACCGCCGCCGCATCCCGCCATAAGGCATGCCGACACGGCAAGTACAAGACCGTTAAGCCTGATTTTTTTCCTTCATGAGTTATCCCTCGCATAATGAGGCAGGGAAAGCTTCGTCTCTTTCAGAAAGACCGCTTCGAAGGTCCTGCGGCAGATGCGATATCACACTGCCGGAGCAGCACTTCATCCGGAGCCGGGCTGTCTGCCTCTTCCGGTGCCTGACAGGAAGGTTCCGAAATAGCATCGTAAACTGCCTGCCGGTACGGCTCTAATTGGTTCAACCAGGCTGCCTGGCTGAGGCACGAGCACTTCGCTGCCTCCGCGCAGGCCTCTGTCATAAAGCGGCAGATTCAGCCTGATCATGTCGGATAATCAGCCTGATGACAGGTTATGTCAATGAGTGCTATAGCGATTATTGATCTGTATCAAATAAAATACGACATTAAAGACAACTGATGCCATGCGTCAGAAAGGAGAGACAGATGCAGGCTATAAAGAGCGGCTCTGTGCTGGTCTCTGAATGTCAGATGGGCAGAAAAAAGCCCCGGAACCTCTGCTTCAGGTGCCGGGGCGGTTTCCTGATATCCAGGAGGATATCAGTCAAGGAATGCGGCAATCATGATCCAGGCGATGATGATCGGGGCTACGAACCTCAGAATGAATACCAGCGGCTTGTAGAGCCACGCGGTATTGCTGCAGCTGCCGCCGCTCGTGAGCTCCATCATCAGCTTATCCCTGTTCATCTTCCAGCCGACGAAAATCGAAATGAAGATGCCTGTTATCGGGAGCATGAGCTGGGCAGTTACAAAGTCAAACAGATCAAAGATGTTCATGCCGGCAACCTTGATGTCGCCGAGGTAAGGGCCCATGGAAAGCGAGCAGATAACGCCGAGAAGCACGCAGAGCACGGAGACAATCCAGGCGGACTTGGTCCTGCTGAATCCCCAGTGCTCGGAGACATAGGAGGTAATAACCTCATGGAGCGATACGGTCGAGGTTACGGTCGCGATGACGAGGAGCAGGTAGAAGAGGCAGGAGACCAGCCAGGAAAGTACCGGAACTCCGGCAAGTGCCGAGTCGAAGACGTTCGGGAGCGCGATGAAGACGAGCTTCGCGCCTGAGTCAGGCTCAAGCCCCGGAACGGAGAAGACCGCCGGGAAAATGACGATGCCGGCCAGGATCGCGGCAAGGGTGTCCATTGCGCCGACGGAAACCGCGGTCTTCGCGAGGTTCGCGTCCGCCCTGAAGTAGGAGGCGTAGGTGCAGATGCAGCCCATGGCAAGCGAGAAGGAGTAGAAGCACTGCGCGAGCGCCGAGCGTATTACCTTGGCGTCAATCTTGTCAAAGTCGGGGGTGAACAGGAACTCCATGCCCTTTTTGAATCCCGGCATGGTGAACGAGCAGCCGCAGAGGAAAAGCATGATGATGAAGAGGAGCGGCATCATCAGCTTGGAGAATCGCTCAATGCCTTTCTTGACGCCAGCGGTTATTACCACAAGGGTAAAGGCCATGAAGAGCACCAGGCAGACGATAGGCTTCCACGGATTTGACACGAACGCGCCGAAGCTTTCGGCAAAGACATTGCCGTCTGCCGTGGCAGCCTGGGACGACATCGAGACAAAGCTGCCTGCGGCGGCCTCACCGAGATAGAAAAGCGTCCAGCCCGCGACCACGTTGTAGTAGCCAAGAATAAGGAAGGCGGTAAGCGTGCTCGCGAGGCCGATATATTTCCAGTTGGTCTTCGGGGCAAGGATGGAGTAGGCGTTGCCGGTGCTCGAGCGGGCGCCGCGGCCTACGGCGAACTCCGCAATCATCAGCGGAAGGCCGAACACCACGATACAGACCAGATAGACAAGGAGAAAAGCCGATCCGCCGTACTCGCCGGTTTCAGTAGGGAATCTCCAGATGTTTCCAAGACCGATGGCAGAGCCTGCAGCCGCCAGTACGAGGCCCAGCTTCGTGCTGAAGCCGCCCCGCGAGTTCTGTTTTTCGCTTTCAGTAGTCATGGCATTACCTGAATTTCAAAAGGAATTGTCAGGATTATAGCAGACTGAGGAGACTCTACCTGAATCGCGCGGCGTGAGCGGTGTCACATCGAGTGAGCAAGCGGCAGGGAAAGCATGAAGACGCTGCCGGCTCCTTCCCGGGACTCCAGGCGGAGAGTGCCTCTGGATAATTTTGCAGTCCCGGAGACTATGGCGAGTCCGAGACCGGTTCCCGTGTCCTTAGTGGTAAAAAAAGGCTCGGTGCATCTTCTGCTGACCGCGTCTGACATGCCGTCGCCGTTGTCAGCCACGACAACTGAAGCCATGCCATCTGAGGAGGAGAGAGAGAGCCTGATTTCGGTCGCATGCGCCTCAGCGGCATTTCTGATGAGGCTCATTACTGAGGCGGATAGAGCAGTTCTCGGAGAGCGCACGAAGATCTCATCTTCCGGGATCTCCGCCTTTATATCCGCGATGTGGAGAGGAAGCGCATCGGCGCCGCGGACTGCGGACCGCACGATCTCAGTAAAGGAGACACGATCAGCAGGATCGGATTTCAGTGAAGAGAGGACAGAAAGATCGCTGAGGAGCGACTCGATGTCCCGTAGGCGCTCGGTGAGCCTACGCTGCATGGCGGCTGACGCCTGAGGAGCAAGCCCCGGGCTCTGCAGCATGGCAGCTGAGATCATGGCAGAGGAGAGAAGCTTTCTCGCGCGCGGCACGAACTTTCCCGCAGCCGCGGAAAAATCCGAGAGGACATCAGTATCAGGCTCAGACATCATTTGCCCTCGCCTTCATCCCGGGCCGTTATCCCGTATTTCTTCATTTTCTCGAAGAGCGTCGTTCTCCTCATTCCGAGGAGCTCCGCCGCCCTCACGACCGTGCCGCCTGCGCGGTCCAGGGCCTGCCGGATCATGTTGATCTCGAAGTCGGCCATGACCTCCTTGAGATCCATGCCCTTCTCGGGAAGGATCTGGGCAAACACCTCCCTCTCGTCATCAAGCGGGGTTACTCCGCCGCTGTTGACCTCGGATGCCTGCCTCTTGGGCTGCTCCTCGCGCTCCGGCATTGAGGACTGCCCGGAAGCAGGAGCAGGCTCCAGAGGAGCCGGCACTCCGGAAATTTCCGCAGGATCATCAGGGAAGGCGGCCTCCGCCTCCGGGAAGGTGCTGTCGTTGAGCCCGGGATCCGACGCTCCGGGAGCCTCTGCAGCCTCTTGCGCATTCCCATTTCTCTCCTCGTTCTCCATGTTGCTGAATATCGAGAAGATCGCGGCGCGCTCGTCCTCCGGCGTGTAGCTCTCCTGCCCGGAGTGCCCGTCAGAGCTGTAGCGGTACTTGTCCGGAAGGTCCTGGAAATCGACGATGCAGTCAGGATAGAGGATGATAAGCCGCTCGACGAGGTTCGAGAGCTCTCTTACGTTCCCCGGCCAGGAGTGGCGCATCAGGGACTCGATCGCCCGCTGGGTAAGCCTGATCCCGGCGCCCTGCTCCGCGCTGTGGCGGCGGATGAGATCCTGCAGGAGAAGGGGGATGTCGTCAGTGCGCTCCCGGAGGGGCGGAAGCTCGATGGGGAAGACGCAGAGCCTGTAGTAGAGGTCCTCGCGGAACTTGTTCTCAGCGATCATGTCCTCAAGGTGGCGGTGTGTCGCCGCTATGATCCTGACGTCGGTCTTTATCGGCTTGTTGCTGCCGACCCTTTCAAAGACCCTCTCCTGCAGGACGCGGAGGAGCTTCACCTGCATCTGGAGCGGCATGTCGCCTATTTCGTCCAGAAACAGCGTTCCGCCCTGGGCGAGCTCGAAGCGCCCGACTCTTGAGGTTATCGCGCCGGTGAAGGCGCCCTTCTCATGCCCGAAGAGCTCGCTTTCGAGGAGCTCACCCGGAATTGCGCCGCAGTTGATGGGCACGAACGGTCCGTTCTTCCTCGGCGAGAGCGCATGCACGGCCCGGGCGACCACCTCCTTTCCAGTTCCGGACTCGCCGAGTATGAGGACATTCGCCGGCCGCGAGGCGACCTGCTCGATAAGGTGCCTCACCTGCTGTATTTTCTCGCCCTGCCCGATGAGCATATGCATGAGGGGCACAGCGTCGCTGCTTTCCTTCACTTTCCGGTGCAGGGAGTGGAAGGACTGACAGAAATGGAGAAGCTCGGTGAGCGTGTCGATGTCAAAGGGCTCTTTCAGATAGCCGATGAGGTTCGGAAGCGGCTCCTGCATTCTGGGATGGCTCTCGTCCTCGATGAGGACAAAGGGCGTGTTCGGGTACTTCGCAAGGAGCTCCTCGGGCTTTCCCGAGAAGCTTCCGAGGATTACCGCGAAGAGCGACGAGAGCGTGTCAAGGAGCGCAAGGCAGTCCCCCTCCTCGCCTGACTCATACTCATAGCCAAGGAACCTGAGGATAGTCTCAAGGCTCCCGTTGCGGGACTTCTCGCCGTCGATTACCAGTATACCTGCCATAGCACACTCCTTTTAACCTCATATCCTACTATTCTTGAGGACGCTTACAAAGAAGCCGTGTCAGAATTTTGAACCGATGTCAAAAATATGGACAGAAATGAGGCAGTCCGAGAGAAAACCGGGCTGCGGGAGTCAGCATGACGGCAGATCAGCGGCAGCCAAGCTCGGACATTATCTCCTTAAGCCTTGTGATAACGTAAGTCTGCTGATCATCGCGGAGGAGCGGGAAAACAGGAAGCGAGAGGCATGTGCTGTAGTACTCCTCAGTGCACTCCAGGCAGACGTTCCCCAGGAGATGGCGGTAATAAGGCTGGTGATAGACCGGAATATAGTGGATCTGCGCCATGATGCCCTCGGCCCTCAGCGCGTCGTAGACCTCCTTCCTCCGGTCTACATGCACGATGAACAGATGGTAGGAGGACAGATAGCCGTCCGGCGCGCGGAAGCACCTCGCTGGCGTTCCGGCGAGCTCCCTGAGGTATCTCTCCGCTATGGCGCGGCGGCGCTTCAGGAACTGCGGGAGCTTTTTAAGCTGCGAGATGCCGAGCGCCGCGCTGATGTCCGGCATGCGGTAGTTGAAGCCCAGCATCTGCTGCTCGTAGTACCAGCCTCCGTCAGGCTTCTCCTCGAAAACCTCATCGTCCTTTGTGATGCCGTGCGAGGAGAGGAGCTTCATCCTCTGCCAGAGCTTCTCGTTGTTGGTAAGGGCCATTCCGCCCTCGCCGGTGGTAATGGCCTTCACCGGATGGAAGCTGAACACGGAGATGTCGCTGTAGCGGCACGATCCGATCATCTCTCCCCGGTACTCGGAGCCGAGCGCGTGGCAGCAGTCCTCGATTACCCTGAAGTGGTAGAGCGCCGCGAGCTCCGAGATCTTCTTCATGTCGCAGGGAAGCCCGCCCAGATGCACTACCGTCACTACATCGGGGAGCTCATGATCGCGCGCCGCGGTCTGGAGCGATGCCGCGAGCGCCGTGGTTGAGATGTTGCCGGTCATCGGATCGACGTCGATAAAGGAGACCTCGGCCCCGCACATGAGTGCCGCGTTCGAGGTTGCGACAAAGGTTACGGGCGTCGTCCAGACCCTTGATCCGGGCCTTACGCCGAGCGCCAGGTAGGCAACATGCAGGGCCGAGGTGCCGGAGTTCACCGCGCAGGCGTGCTTTGCCCCGCAGTATGAGGCCACCGCCTCCTCAAATTTCGGCACCTGGGGGCCCTGCGTCAGGAAATCCGATTTAAGCGTTTCGGTTACGGCGGCAATGTCGTCCTTCTCAATCGTCTGCCTGCCATACGGAATCTTTCCGATCTGCATAAGTCCTCCCCCTTTCTGCGGTCTGCTGCTGGCTCGCCCAGCCTGCTATTTTGCCATGCCGATCTCTTCGTTGAGCTTCCTGAGCTCCTCCACGGAGAGGAACACCGGATTGCTGTCAGAGGTGTACTCGAAGTTCTCCGGCACCCGGTGCCCGCACTCCCCGAGCTCGTTCACCGTATAGTCGTAGTCAGCGGAGGTGAACTTGATGGCAGGAGCGATGACGTAGTGGTCGTCAAACTCGATGGTGTGGAAGGCGTCATCCTTGGGGCACATCACCTCATGGAGCTTCTCTCCCGGGCGGATGCCGATGATCTTAACCGGCAGATCGGGAGCCATCGCCTTCGCGAGGTCCATGATCCTCATGGAGGGGATCTTCGGGATGAAGAGCTCGCCGCCCTTCATGCGGGTGAAGTTCTTGAGGACAAAGTCGACAGCGTCGCTGAGACGGAGCCAGAACCTCGTCATGTCCTTATGAGTTACAGGGATCTCCTTTGCCCCGCGGTCGAGGAGGCTCCGGAAGAAGGGAACGACGCTCCCGCGGGAACCAATGACGTTGCCGTACCTCACGACCGAGAACCTGGTTACGCCGGAGCCGGTGATGTTGTTCCCGGCGACGAAGAGCTTGTCCGAGCAGAGCTTCGTCGCCCCGTAGAGGTTGATGGGATTCGCCGCCTTGTCGGTGGAGAGCGCGATTACCTTCTTGACGCCGGTCTCAATCGCCGCATCAATCACATGCTGTGCGCCGCCGATGTTGGTCTTGATGCACTCCATCGGGTTGTACTCGGCAGCGGGAACCTGCTTGATGGCTGCGGCATGCACGACATAGTCGACGCCCTTCATCGCCATGACAAGGCGCTTCTCGTCCCTGACGTCGCCCAGGAAGTAGCGCATGCAGGGAGCGTTAAAGACCTGCTGCATCTCGAACTGCTTGAGCTCGTCCCTGGAGAACACAATGAGCCTCTGTGGCTTTGAAGTCTCAAGGACGCGCCTGATGAAGCATTTGCCGAATGATCCGGTTCCTCCGGTCACAAGGATTGATTTTCCGTCAAAAAGAGCCATTGTCAGAACCTCTGTAAAAAAAGCATGCTGCGAAGATGCTCAGCATTTTTCCAGCCTGTCCGCGAAGTCGGAAAGCATTTTCCTGAAGTGTCCGGTCTTCACCCCGGCGCAGGCGGCAGTGAGTGCTGTGCGGAACGCAAAGCAGGCCACCGTGCCGATGTTCCTGGAGAAGTCGTCAGGATCGCCAGTCTTCTGCAGCTCAATGAGGCACTCCGTAAGCACCCTGCCTGCCTTCCTGGGGCTCCTGGCGTCAGTCTGGCTCACAGCGAGGCCGCGGATGCGCTCAGCCGCAGCCTTCCTCACCTCAGCAGGAATAAGCCCGATGTTCTCCGCAGCCCCGCGGAAAAGGCCAAGCGTGCCGGAGAGGAACCCGGGGTAGATCTGCCTTACCTTGTCCTCGAATACTGCCCACCTCTCATCTGACGAGTAGGGAATGACCGTAATCCTCCAGGTCCGGAGGAACTTCGGGTAGAGGTGCCGCCCGAGCGTCAGGCTCGCGAGCTCCTCGGGAGACTCCTCCATGTCGAACCAGAGGTAGGGGCGCTCCGAGGGAGGCAGCGCAGCATGGTTCTCATAGAGATACATGTTGGAGGGAAGCTGACGCATCATCTCATCGGAGCCAGAGAGCACGCTCAGCGTGAAAAGATCCGTGTCCTTAAGAATTGCCGCAGCACCGTCGCCGCTGCCCGCGCCCTCGATGATGTAGTCAGAGTCGCCGCGCACGCCGAGGACTCCGGAGGGAGCCGGTATGCCGCGGAGAAGCTCCACAGCGCCTGAGAGGAGCTCAGGCCACTCCTGGGAGAGGATCACCGGTATGTCGTCGAGCACCAGCGAGGCCTTCGTCCCGATCTCCGGGATGCGGTACCCGTCAAGGCGCACCGCGGGCTCGAAGCAGCCGCCGGAGCTGCTGAAGTTGTGCCTTCCCTTGCGGTCAATCATGTAGCAGGCAGGCCGGTACTCGCCCCTTGCCGAGCTGAAGAACTGCGTGAGCCTGTCGTTGCCGGCGCACATCGCCGCCCGCTCGAGGGAGTAGGGCTGCACGGCGATGTTGCTCCCGTCGTGGTAGTCGCGGATCTGGTCGAATATCGCCATGTACTCCCGGAAATAGTACCTGAGCACATTGATGCACCCGGCGGCGGGCTCCGGATCCTCCAGGCTGAAGAGCATCCGGTTCATGACGGAAAAGCATGCGTTGAGCGTGCCGGAGAGCATCATGTAGACGCCAAAGTCCGTAGAGTAGCGGAGGGCCCTGATGAAGTTCTGCTGCTCGGTGAGGAGCGAGATGAACCCGCCGAGATCCTTCGGGGGCTTCTGCCAGCCCTGCAGGATCCAGTCAATGGCGGCCTGCAGGCGGCGCCTCGGCATGAACTCGAGGAGCTTCTCCGGAGTGGTGTCAAGGACCATGCTCTCCTCATGCTCAAGGTAGTCAAAGAGCCCACTGCGGTCAACGTCCTTCCAGGCAGAGAAGTCAACCTCAGCGGAGCGCAGGGGCTCGGTTCCCGGGATCCTGGCGCCGTCGCTCAGGTTGAAGACTCTGATGCTCTCCCTGTTCTCGCTGAAGAGCGCTCCCATGTAGCTGACGCTGCTCTTGAAGAGGTAGTTGGACCTCACCTCCCCGCCGAAGTTCCCGGGAACGCTCTCGGAGAAGCGGTTCAGGATGTTGTCCGAGTACTCCTTCTTCATCTGCCCCTTATCGTCGTAGTAATAGCTCTTCGACGAGTGGGTGCGGCTCTCGTCCCTGGCGCCGCAGTCGATGCCGACAAGGTAGATGTCATGGAAGCCCAGGTTCACCGCGGCGGAGGTTCCCATGTTGCTCACGAGCGGGTTGATGTAGGCAGCCTCCATGAGGGTCCCCCGCTTCATGGTCCTTGAGGTCATGAGGAGCGGCAGGAACATCTCGTTCTGCTTGAGCATCAGTACGCGGTGCCTGAAGTGCGCCACGGTGTCCGGATGAAGGACCTCGGTGCCGATAAGGAGCACGTCATCAAGGAAATGCGGATCCTTCAGGTTGTCGAGGGATTCCGCGACGTTCTTAAGGCGCTCAACAGCAACGTAGATATGCGGCTTGATGCCGTAGCCCTCGAGCGCCGTAACCGCGGTGCCGCAGGCAATGATGACCGCCCGGTCCTTAACCTGCCGGAGAAAATCCACAGATGCGTCAAGCGACGGGCCGTTGCCTACGACAACGCAGGGAAGGTCCCTGAGCTTTGACCTCTCCGTGAGGTTTTTGAGGAACGGCACCTTCCGCTCAACTGACGCCAGTGCGCCTGAGAGCCCGAAGATGTAGTCATCGAAGAAGCCTGACTGGTCCTGCAGCATGCCGACATCATTGACAAAGCGCCGGTAGGTCTCAAGGATGGGCTTTGACTCATAGGTCGCAAGCACCGGGAGGTAGGTGCGGACAAAGCCCGGGAAGTCGGAGTAGAAGGCGATCTGGTCGCGCATCATCCGGTCCTGGTCAAAGTCCCCGGTGTAGAAATAGATGTGGTCCCCGTTCTCGCTCAGATAAGGAAGCAGCGTGTACCAGTCGAAGGTGTAGAACGAGGCGTAGAGGAGGTCCGGGTTCGGCTCAAGGATATAGAGGTTCCTTACCCTGATCTTCTCGTAGAGGTAGCCGAGCTGGTAGCCGAGCCCGATGCCGAACATGTAGCACATCGGGATCTCGCTGTAGAAGCCGACCGGATGATCGTCCATGAGACCGCGGTTGTCGATTTCACGGTAGTACGCCGCCAGCGCGCTGTAGCACCTGAGGTGGCTCTGGTTTCTCGGATCGATGCCCGCCCCGCCTATCGCCATCTTGAAGTAGCTGCTGCTCTTCAGGAACTCGTCGATGAGCTTCTTTGCCTCGGCAAAGGGGCTCTCAGCGTAGAAGGGAACGCCCGTTTCGAGGTTCTTGAGGTTTACCTCGCCGTTCAGGGAGCAGAAGAACTGCCACTTGCCCTTGAAATGGTAGTTCTCAAACCTCCTGTAGAGCTCGGGGAAGTACTTCTTGATTGCCTCCCTGTTTCTCTCGAAGCGGACCGGCAGAACCTCGGCCATCCTGCGTTCGAGCACTGCAAGCTCCTCAAGATCGTTCCTGAGCTTTTCCGCCTCTTTAATCTTATCGTCAAGCGTTGGATCCGAAGCCATCTTCAAGTGTCCTCTGCGGCCGGGAAAAGACCCCGGCAAAAAAACCGTTTTATCAGCCTAACCTGCGGATTTTATAGTTTTTCGGAAATTCACTTTTTTACCTTGCTCACCCTTTGGAAAAATTTTGGGTCAATCATTTTTTCTGTGTGGCCAGGGACCCAGACCTCTGCCTTCAGTGATTTAAAAATTGCATAAAAAAAGGCCTCACTTTATGATCGAG
>ONIT01000013.1 GCA_900317945.1 uncultured Pseudomonadota bacterium | reverse complement strand
AAAATCAGAAACGGATAGAAGCGGTAATTGGACGATAAGATATGTGGCAAACGGTACAGCAAGACCTTGATATGACTCAAGGCGTCTTTTCAAGGCACCGGCCAATAATATCGTTACTGGCGGACGCCTTACACCTTTGGTTGATATCAGTAACGTCCCGGATAAATACAAGGATGTTGTGAATTCAAAGGAACTGCTTACTCCTAACGATTTCATGGCAGATTTTGTTTATACAGCATTGAAAAATCGTGACTTAAACCAAAAATTTAAGGGAATGTTTGACAATTTGAGAAAGGAAGACAGCGAAAGTCATGTCGCTCCTGGATCTGACATGGATTACATTGGCACGTTTGCAGGGCAGGCGCTGCGGTATTCCATTAAAACGAAATCAACTGCAGTTGCCTGTAAATCACCAAGGAATGTTCAGTGCCTGGCGTATCCAAAAGAATCGTTTGATTTTCATTTAAACGTAAAGAAATTGAAGTCAGAGTTATGCCTGTTTACTGGTGAAGGCAGCAATCCAGATAACGAGAAGGATTTTGATCCTGAAAAATACGGTGCTCCTCAGGCGGAGGAGATGGCAAAGTATATTACTCAGGTCCTTGAGAATATGGATAAGTCGTTGCAGAAAGGAATGAATTTGCAACCAGCCGAAATGCGTGAAGTGGTGAAAGCGAATTCGGTTGAAGCAATCAATCATTTCGTGCAACAGGGAATGAGCAGGAAACAGGCTATAGATGACGTTTACAATAGATATCTGAAGACTTGGAAGTACAGTGCTTCTGCGGTAATTTCGATCCGCACGTACGGTGTTGTGAGAGGTGTGATGCTAAAAAATCTGATATCCAAAAATAGGGACAGAAGAATTAAAAAAAATACTGCTCACTGACAGCTACCGTTCTTCCTTTACTTCTGCGGCATAATGGTTGTGATGATCATCGTCGCAATTCTTGTTCAGTTTTCCGGCAGCACTCCCGTGCCTGCGAGTGAGCTGAGCTCGGGACAGAAATTTGTTGTAAGGCTCTTTGGCGTGCTTGGAACTGCTGCCATGATGTACATTTCCGCGAAGAGGTCGGTCAACATGGGATGGTCAGGCTGGACCTGCCTTCTGACGCTCGTGCCGGTTGTCAACGCGGTCTACTTCCTTATCTGCCTGTTCAAGAGGCCTGTTTACTGATATCTCCAGGCCCGCGCCGCGGCAAGGTAAACATAGCGCCGGCAGATGAAGGCGGATCGGATGAGGTGAGCCGCCTTCTCTAATAGAACTCAGGCACTGCAGCCTTTGCAAGCCGCAGTGCCTTTTTCGTCTGCGCCTGACAGCCGGTCCGGGACGTTTTCCTGCCCTGAAGCACACTCTCTTTCAGTACTTATACGAAAAAGGGATCGCATCGCGCGATCCCTTTGACTTGGAGAAAAAGCGGGGCTGAGTCAGCTTTTGGATTTGGCCTCTTCCGCCTCTTTCTTTGCCTTCTTCTTGTTCTTTATAACAATTATGACAACGGCAAGAATGACAATTCCGACGATGAGCCAGGTGAGGTGCTGCCCGTTTGACATCCAGCGGGCAAGATCCTCGCGGCTCTGCGCGCCGTAGTGCCCCATGCCTACCCAGACCGGCACCGAGATCATGGCGGCGGCGCCGTCAAGGAGCAGGAACTTGAAATAGCTGACGCGCCTGCTCATGCCGGCTGCCAGGTAGATAGGAGCTCTGAGACCTGGCATGAACCTCGCGAAGAACAGTGCCCAGACGCCGTATTTCCTGAACTGGCGCTGAACCCAGGCAAACCTGCTCGGGGGGAGCACTTTCCGGAGGGGAGTGTATTTCTGCAGCTTGTAGCCGAACACGCGCCCGCCAATGAACATGATTCCGTCGCCGATGAGGACTCCTGCGAGGCAGAATGCGAGCATGAGGGCAAAGTGTCCGTGGGTGGAGTTGACCTGGATGCCGGAGAGGATGCCGGCCGCTATCAGGGTGATATCCTCCGGGATGGGGAGCCCGAACCCGCAGAGAATAAGCATGCCGAATATCATTGCAAGGCTGTATTCCTGATAGTTCTGCAGGAATTCAACAACCGCTTCTAGTGTTTCCATTTTGTCCCCGTCAGCCCAGGTTAAGGGCCTCAGTTTTTTCCTTGCGCGCGGCTGCGCGCGTTCTCTGTATTCAATAAAATTCTATGGGCAGTCTATAAATATACAACCCCGGCTACGCCGCAATTCTAGCATGAGAGCCGTAATCCGTCGTCAGGACTGCGTCAGCATCAGACTTTTATAATGTAATCCTTCTTCCTCGGAGCCGCCCTGCCTGGCGCACGGCCGGCATATCCAAGCGCAAGGGCGCCGACGCCGCGGAGCTTCCCTGAGTCAAGCCCCCACTTTTTAAGGAACTCCTTTCCCTCGTCAGAGTCAAAGACCTCCTCCTCGCGGTTAATCCAGCAGGAGCCGATGCCGAGCGCCTCTGCGGCGATCATCATATTCTCGAGGACGCAGGAGCCGTCTCTCAGCCAGTTGGAGCTCGATGAGTCGGCGAGCACAAGCGCGTAAACCGGCGCGCCGTAGAACGGATCGAAGCCTGCCTGCCTGTTATGCGAGTACCTGGCGTTGAGGCTGCTGAAATACTGCCTGTCCTCCTCCTTGGTGAGGACCACGATAACGGGGGACTGCAGGCCCTTGCCTGTAGGGGCCCAGGTGCCGGCCTCAAGGATGAGGTCAAGGACATCCTCAGGAATCATATCGCTTTTGAACGACCTCATCGAGCGCCTGTTCCTGATGGTGTCAAGAACCGCGCGGGCGGCGTCAGTCATTTCCATCTTCTGTTCTCCTGTACGTTTCCTGCTGATTTTATCATCTGCTGTGATGAAGGTCTCATTTTTCCCTGCTTTCCCGCTCTCTCTTTTCCTTCAGCAGCCTCTCATCCGGATCCATTCCGCTCATGGTGAGGAAGGGCCTGTCCTGGAACATGGTGACTATGATGAGCTCAGGCTTCTCCTTCTGTATCTGCCTGTCGAAGTGATAGAGCCCGATGGGGCTCAGGTTGGTGGTGCTCCTGTAGCGGATAACCCTGCTGTAGCGTGAGGCAAGCGCGATGGAGAGAGACTCGGCAAAGGAGTTTCCGATGACCATCAGCGTGTGGGGTGAGGCATCGCTCCGGCTGTTGGTCAGCACGGTAAAGATGCCTGCGGAGTCCTGTCTCGAAATGTCGCTGCTGTACTCCGGGGAGAGGCTGAGATAGGGGTGCAGCCTGGGCTCAAGGAGCGCGCTCTCCTGATTCCTGCTGTCAAACCCGACGACGGCGCCGTAGGACTGGCCGTAAAGCGGGCAGGAGCCTTCGTCTTTTCTGAAGATAAGCTCACCGGAGGAGCATTTTTCGAGCGTGCGGTAGCGCTCCATGCTGCTCACCGAAGGCGGGATGAGCTTCTCCCTCACGAGCCAGTCCGCGAGCATGTCCTGCGAGGTCTGGGTCATATGGTGCTCGTCATTGAAGAAGAGCTCGTTCTCCGGGGAGTCGGGGAGCGTATCGCGGAGCCTCCCTATCTCCGGCGCGGCATTCACGATCCTTATGCCGCTTCCATTTGTGTACTTCTGGAGGAGCCCTGTCTGTATTTTGGAATTCTCCGCGCACCGGAGTAGAAGCGTTTTACCGCACATGATCTCGGGCTTCGCGGGGTAAACGATGACCAGCATGGGAAGGCCCCAGTGCCTCTGCGCCTTCTCCATGTTGCGGGAGATAGTCCTGATCTTCTCCTCATCCGGGCTGTAGGTGTCGTCCCAGGCGCTGAAGGCGTATCCATGGGCTATGTAGGAGTCCGGGTTCCTGCCGTGCACCGCAATGTTCGCGTGCTGCGGAAGGAAGAGGAGCGATGCCGCTGACTCCCTGAGCTCTGAGTGCTCGGTAAGCCAGGTCTCGTACTCAGTGTCGAAGTCCGGGTTTATCCGGCCGTCCTGCAGGACCGGCTCAGGCATTTCCGCGAGCATCTTTCGGATGTTGTCATCGCTTCTGAGCGCTGAGTTGGTCATCATGGCCGCAATGACGCAAATGGATGCTGCGGCAGTGATGAAGAGCAGGTTACGGGTGACTGCAGCTGCGTGCTTTCCGTTCCTGATGACTAGGAAAAAGGCTCCTCCTGCCGTTATAAGCGATATGACGGGGAAGCTGAATGATGCCGTGCAGTCGATGTAGACCAGGATCTCCGCGCCGACTGCCAAAACTACTGCCGCGGGAAAAGCGCACCTCGCCAGATCCTTTGCCGCAGTGCGCCTTAAATACGCTGCCGCTGCCGGCAGTATGGACATGAGTACAGATGTCAGGATGACGATGAGGGAGAAGGCGATGCCGGGGTAGAGCTCCCTTCCTGATTCCGCGTCGGGCGGCATGCTGAAGGTGCCGCGCGCCTGCTCACCGCTGACAGCGAGCTCTGCAGGCGGGCAATTCCCGCTGCCTGCCGATCCCCTGGATCCGGCGGCTTCCCTGAGGCACGCCTCCCTCCCGCCGATGGTGAGCTTCCGAACTGTGAGGCTTCCCGTGCTGGCGCCGAGCCTGATTTCTGCTGTGGCGTCATTTCCCCGGGGCTTCCTCAAACGCATTGATATTCTCTGCACTCTGTCCGACTCTGAGTCTATAAGCGCCTTCCCGGAGGATGTGCTCCCGTCCGCGCCGCTCAGCTTAACCGCAACAATGCCGCCGCCGTCTGCGTGAGACACAAGCTCCGCCTCGCAGCTTACGTATTCAGGAGAGAGGAAAAAGAGCAGCGCAGTGATGGCGGACGCTGCGGCGAGGGAGATTACGAATGTCAGGTACGGCAGGCCGGCATTCCTCAAGGTGGTGGCATCCTTTCCGGATATCTGCTCTGCAGGCATGTTCATCGTCTCCTCAGAACCTGAAATAGATGAAGGGGTTGTAGTCGGCCGACATTATGGAGGATATGGACAGGATCAGCACCGCAAGCAGGAAGATGTCCTGCAGCGCGGTGCGCGCCCTTGAGATCCCGTCTGACTGCGGCCTGATGAGCCCTGAGAAGAGCGGCGTCGAGAGCAGGGCGGCAAGGCACATCACCGCAGAGGGCACTATGTCGGTGAAGTAGAGAAGGCTGTGCAGGGGAGGCTCCGGGGCGAGGCCGGCCATCGCGAGGAAATACGCTCCGGCGTGCTCAAGCGAGCTGGAGTTGAACACCACGAAGCAGAGTGTGAAGGCCAGGATGCAGTAGACATGGAGAACTGCGTTAAGGAGTGCCGGGCGCTTTTTCTCCCTGTTGAGCCCGAGAATTCTCTCAGTTATGACAAGGAGCCCGTTGAGCGCTCCCCAGGCGGCGAAGGTCCATGCAGGCCCGTGCCAGATCCCGGTTACGATGAACACGAAGCCGAGGTTCAGAATGGTCCTTCTGAGCCCGCGCCGGCTGCCGCCCAGAGGTATGTAGAGATAGTCCCTGAACCAGGTCGAAAGTGAGATGTGCCAGCGGCGCCAGAACTCCGAAATGGTCTTTGAGATGAAGGGGTACCTGAAGTTTTCCGGGAAGTGGAAGCCGAATACCCGCCCGAGGCCGATTGCCATGTCAGAGTAGCCGGAGAAGTCAAAGAACAGCTGCAGAGTGAAGGCGAAGGCGCAGATCCAGGCAGGAAGCGCGCCGAGTGCGGCAGGGTCCTCGCCAAAGCCCAGATCCGCGATCTCGCCCAAGGGGTTTGCGATAAGGGTCTTCTTCCCGAGCCCGATGATGAAGCGCCTCACTCCGTCCGCGATATCGCTGACAGATGACTCCCTCTCCCTGAGCTCAGCGGCGATTTCGTGGTACTTGATGATCGGCCCCGCAACCAGCTGCGGGAAGAGGGCGATGTAGAGCGCGACGGTGTAGATATTCCTCTCGGCCTTCACGTTTCCCCTGCGGACGTCAATCGCGTAGGACAGGGCCTGGAAGGTATAGAAGGAAATGCCGAGCGGCAGGACGATCCCAGGCAGGCTGAGCTCAGCTCCGGTAAGCCGGATTGCGTTCTCAATAATGAAGTCCAGGTACTTGAAGATCGCAAGGATTATGACGAGCGCTGAGACTGTGAGGGCAGTGAGTATATTCGCAAGCCTCTCTGAGCCTCTTTCCGCGGCCATTCCGATCCCGATGGCCCCGGCCCAGACCGTGATTATCTCGAGGAGCATCACCGCGAGGAAGCTCGGCTCTCCCCAGGCATAGAAAATCATGCTCATGACGAGGAGGAATGCGTTTCTCCATGATTTTGGGATCACGAAGTAGAAGACTGCGGTAAAGGGCAGGAAGAGCAGTATGAAGGTAAGCGATGAGAAAAGCATTTTGCTGTCCGGAAAAGAACACCGGGATCTTAGCAGAAAACAAAACCGCCAATTCTGTATTTTTTTTATCAGTGCACCGGGACTTTGCCTCAGATTCCGCGGCCATGCTGCAGCGATGGTTTGCCCATAGATCCTGCCGTAAGGGCAACGCCCATGTGATATGTGCTATTCTCACGGCAATTCATTTAAGGGCATGTCAGCCTGACAGGAGGAAAGATGTCGAATGCAGTTGATTCGGTGTGGTACGGCAGGAGTCCCCTCAAATACTTCCTTCTGCCGTTCTCCCTCATCTTCCTCGCGGCAGCATCACTCAGGCGCCTTCTCTACCGCCTGGGCATCATCAGGGTCCGCAAGTCAGAAGTCCCAGTTGTCGTGATCGGCAACATCTCGGTAGGCGGCAGCGGCAAGACGCCGCTCGTCGTCTATCTTGCCGAGAGGCTCAGGGAGAGGGGCATCAGGGCCGGGGTGGTAAGCCGCGGCTACCGGGCGGATCCCGGTCCGGCGCCCCTTATGGTAGATGACAGCACGCCTCCCTCAAAATGCGGCGATGAGCCCTACCTTATCTACCACCGGCTGCATGCCCCCGTCTCGGTCTTCCCGGACCGGCCCAGGGCTGTTGATGCCCTTATCGGAAAGGCGGACGTCATCCTGAGCGATGACGGCATGCAGCATTACTCGATGGGGCGCGCCGCGGAGATCGCGGTAATAGACGCGTCCCGCAGCTTCGGCAATGGCTTTGTCCTTCCCGCAGGGCCGCTCCGCGAGCCGGCCTCAAGGCTCAGGAGCGTTTCAGCAGCTGTCATAAACGGGGACGGCTTCAGCGGAGACCTGCCCGACGGCATTCCGGTTTTCCACATGCGCGTCGAGCCGTCTTGCTTCAGGCGGGTAAAGGACGGGGCAAAGGCTGATCTCAGGCCAGGCAGGGTCACTGCTCTCGCGGCCATCGGGAATCCCGGCCGCTTCTACCGGACTATGTCCGAAAAGGGCTTTGAGCTCGCGAGGACCATATCCCTGCCTGACCACACGCCTCTCACCGCACAGCTCATCAGCGAACTCGAGACTGATCCGTCCCTGCCTCTCGTAATGACGGAGAAGGATGCCGTCAAATGCCGGGGATTTGCCGGGGACAGCTGGTACTATCTGCAGATTGACGCCGTTCTGGACGGCGATCTGGCCGGTTTCATCATGAAAATAACAGGTTTAAAGGCTCCGCAGGGCGGAGCGGAGGAGAAGAAATGACCGAATTTACCGCCGTCATCCCGGCTCGACTCAAGTCAACCAGGCTTCCCGGGAAGCCTCTCTCGGACATCGCCGGGCATTCGATGGTCGAATGGGTTGCCGCGGAGGCGCTGAAGTCCGGCGCGTCAGAGGTTATTGTCGCGACAGACTCAGACCGGATCGCCTCAGCCGTGAACCTTCCCGGCGTTAAAACTGTCCTCACGAGCGAGAAGCACTCCTCTGGCACGGAGCGCATCGCCGAGGTCATCGAGAAGGAGAAGATCCCCTCTGAGAGGATAATCGTCAATGTCCAGGGCGACGAGCCGCTGATGGATCCTGAGGTAATAAGGAAGGTTGCGGATCTTCTGGACTCAGAGCGCACCGCCGCGATGGCGACGGCAGCTGTTCCCATCACTGACGAAAGGGAGCTCCTGAGTCCGGATGCCGTAAAGATCGCGCTTGCCCCCAATGGCTTCGCGCTTTATTTCAGCCGTGCTCCGATCCCCTATGACCGGGACAATTTCCGGGCAGGGAAGAATGTCATCAGCGCGGGGCTTCATGTGCGCCACCTCGGCATCTACGCCTACCGCGCTGGCTTCGTCCGCGATTACGTAAGGCTCCCTGAAGGGCGGCTCGAGCACCTCGAGAAGCTTGAGCAGCTCCGTGCCCTTGAGTACGGCTTCAGGATCAAGGTCGCGCTCCTGGACAAAACTCCCCCCGCAGGAGTCGACACCAAAGAGGATCTTGACAGGATTGTGAGCTTCATCCGCGAGAACGGAATAGAGTTCCCGGTAGCTGTCTGAGGCATGAAGTCAGGGCTCAGGCCCTGGCTTCTGCCAAATTTTCTGCGTGCGGCAGGCAGGCACTTTCTTTAGGCGCCGCCTGCTCTGGAGGTTGTGTGGGAGTTCCGAAGGAGATAAGGGAAGTTCCGAGGCCGGTCAACACCGTGGTGACCGATAACGGCAGGAACACGCCTCTCCGCTACAGCGTGAGGGAGAGGGCATCTTCCGGAAAGTATGTCCCGGGAAAGAATCCCAAACCGAAAAACGGCAGGGTAATAGGGCATATCATCGGTTTCAAGTACGTTCCTCTTGATGCGGCAGAGACTGGTAATGCTTCAGGGAGCAGGGAGAAGCCTGAAACGCCGGAGGAGAGTCCGGCGAAAGGCCGTCAGGCCGGTCCCGTTCCTGAAGAAGAGGCTCCTGTATCTGACAGTTTCCTGATGTACGGGATCCCAGCCTTCGCGAAGAGCGTCAGTGATGATATCCTGGAGGACCTCCTTGCGGTATACGATATCAATGATGCCGTCTCCATCCTGGTTATGGCGATTCTCCGCATTATGGTTCCCGGGATCTCCGGCGCGGAGTACGCAGAGTACTACAGATCAACCTTCCTCAGGGTATTCTACCCAGGCGCGCGTCTCTCGGAGAGCCGGATCGGCAGCCTTGAGAGCTGGCTCGGCGCCAGTTACGGTGCAAGACTTAAGCTTGCATCGAAAAGGCTCTCTCGCGTCTCTGAAGGACACCGCATTGCAGCAGGCAGAATTCTGGTCTCAGACCGCTCAGCAGTCAGTGGCATTTCCGAGTATTCCTGCATCAGCCGGAGCCGCGATGCTGAAGATGTCTGGGCGATTTACGCATACGACTCGGAGACCATGGAGCCTCTCTGTACGGAGATCCAGCCTGACTCAGCTCCAAATGCCGGTGATCTTGACACATTCCTCCTTCAAAACAACATCGGATCAGGAATTCTCATCGCAGAAGACGGATTCTTGCCAGAGCAGATCGCAGGCACTGAAAACGGGTCTTCTGCACTTCACTTCATTATGCCTGTCGAAATGACGGACAGCATAATGGAGAAATACGGCACGGATGACTGGACTGATCACTTCGAATATGGCGGGGATATTTTTGTCGCCTGCAGTGCTAATACCGAAGACGGAAGGTTCATGTATGTCTTCAATGGCATCTCGAAATCCCTGTCTGATGAGGGTCTCTGGCTTGAAGAGCAGAGGAGGAAACATAACCTTCATTTGGGGGCGGCTGCGTATGAGAAGGCAAAGAAGAGATTCGGCACTTCCTTGTTTGAGTCTGATCTTGAGCTGCCGCCTGAGACAGTATACCGGTCATTTAAATCAAGATGGCTTCCTGAGCTCCTTTTAAGGCAGTGCATGAGCGATTTTACGAAGATCCATACATCATCCTGGTCTGACCACCGTCTCAGCGGCCTAGGCCTGATTTGCTCTGTCTCTGCCCTGATAACCATTAGGATGATGACTGCCGCGCGCAGTGCGCACCTGCTCGACAGGATGACTTTCGGCGAGCTGATGGTGCGCCTCAGCAGCGTGAGGAGAATGGCAGACAGCAGCTTTTCAGGGAAAATGCCTGATGCCCTGGACGGCAGGTGGTCTGTTCCGCTGAAAAGCTCCATGGAGCTGCTCGCTAGGCTCGGCCTCGTGAGCGGAATTGAGGTTCCTCAGCCTAAGAGACGAGGCAGGCCTCCCAGAAAGAAGCAGGAAGGCACGGCATAATTGCAGGCTGTGATGCCGCGGCGCTCTTTTCAGGAATCACCTCTGTAAAGAGTCCATGCCAGAGCGGCAGCTCAGACGCAGCTGCCGCCTCTCGGATCCTCACCGAACCTGTTGGGGCCTTTATTGCCTTCGATGCAGCCAAGCGCAATCCATGAGCCGACGCTGGCGACGCCCCAGAGCACGGAGTCGAGGACTGCGCCCGCTATCGCTATGGGAACGTACCACCAGCCGGAGAGATTGAGATCGTGGAGGCGCCTCACGATGGTGGTAATCCAGCAGACCCAGAGCGCGATCATGAATCCGCCTGCCGCGAGGGCCGCGAGAGCGCACACCAGACCGATGATTATGAAGAGAACATTACCACCGCCAGATCCGACCAGGCAGCCCATCGCAAGGACAATGCCCAGCGACAGGACGATCCCGGAAATAAAAGAGCAGCAGAGGAGCGTTACAATCCTGAGCCAGTACTCCTGCCTCGACATGCGGCCACTGACGGAGAACCACTCAGGAATGCTCGTGAGGCTGAAATTATGCGGCGTACTGCCTGTGCTTCCCGTGCTTCCTGTGCTGCTGCCGTTCTGGGCATTCTGTGCGGGCGGCTGGCTATGCGTCTGGCTCTGGCTGCCTGCTGTCTGCACCTCTTTTGACAGGGGCCCGGCATTTCTGACCCTTGCTCCGCAGTTCGGGCAGAAATCAGCTCCATCCGGCACGGGCGAACCGCATTTTCCGCAGAACATCAGACTCTCCTTTCCGGCTCGTGTCCGGCCTTTGACCTTTGAATGCCCCTCCTGAGAGGGCTCTTCAATATTATCACGTTCATTCCCAATAGCATCGTTGGATCAGGCAAAAGATCCGCTCTTCCTTCAAACAGAAGCCTGCCGCCAGGGCTGCGCGCGGCCTAAGATGGTATATTCAGGGAAACAGAGACTGACGGAGAAGGAGAATATGGGACGGCTTGCCTATACCGCGGATTCAGCCATCCTGCAGAACGGGGCGGCAATGCCGCTCGCGGGATTCGGCACCTGGGAGCTCAGGGGACCGGCATGCAGCGATCTTGTCTGCTTGGCAGTCCTCGCAGGAGTGCGCCATATTGATACGGCCAGAATGTACGGCAACGAGGAGGCAGTAGGCCTCGGCATCAGGAAAAGCGGCATCCCGAGGGAGAGACTCTTCATCACCACGAAGCTGATGGACTCCGGCAGCGTCCGGGGCAGCCTCAGGGACATTGACGACTCACTCAGGAAGCTTGGCACTGATTATGTGGATCTGCTGCTTCTCCATGAGCCGTATGCCGGAAAGTACGAAATCTACCGCGCCATGGAGCAGGCCCTTGGGGACGGCAGGGCACGCGCGATAGGCGTCTCCAACTTCAGCCTTCCTGCGCTTCGGGAGTTCTGCGGTCGCGTCAGCGTGGTGCCGATGGCGGATCAGGTCGAGGCCCACGTGCTCCTGCAGCGTGAAAAGTTTGCCAGTGAGCTAATCTCTATGGGCATTGCGCCTGCCGCCTGGTCGCCGCTTGGAGGAGGCGTGGCCGGGATTCCGTCAAATCCGGTGCTTTCTGATATAGGGCGTGCGCATGGGAAGAGCGCGGCGCAGGCCGCGCTCCGTTTCCTTATTGAGGAGGGGTTCGCGGTTATTCCAAGGACTTCGGATCCCAGGAGAATAAGGGAAAACCATGAGATCCTGGATTTCGCACTTACCGGTGCTGAAAAGGAGAGGATAAGGGCTCTTGACCGCGGGAGGAGCCTCTTTAGCTGGGCTGAGGCCTATGTCTGAAACAGATGCGGCGCCTCTTGGCGCCGCATCCTCTATTCAGTTTCTGATAAGCCTGTGCCCACGTTACTCGACCTCGGTAAGCATGTGCTTGAAGCGGTGGAGCTTGGTCTCCAGGTAGGACTTGTTATAGCGGTTGAGGCCGGCTTCAAGAGGAACGCGGGCAGCAACGTTTATCCCGAGGTCCTCAAGCTGGTTGATCTTGTCCGGGTTGTTGGTCATGAGCTTGACTGACTTTATGCCGAGAAGGCGGATCATCGAGGCGCAGATGCCGTAGTTTCTCTCATCCGGCCTGAAGCCCAGCTCCACGTTCGCATCGTAGGTGTCGAGCCCCTTGTCCTGCAGCGCATAGGCCCTCAGCTTGTTGATGAGGCCGATGCCGCGCCCCTCCTGCCTTACATAGAGAAGAACGCCTCTCTTTTCCTTGGAAATGGCGGCGAGCGCCGACTCAAGCTGGAAGCCGCAGTCGCACTTGAGGCTGAAAAGCGTGTCGCCGGTGAGGCACTCGGAGTGGATGCGGAGGAGCACCGGCTCGTCTGTCGTCACATCGCCCATGACAAGGGCGACATGCTCCTTGCCTGACACATGATCGCTGAAGCCCGTTATCCTGAAAGTGCCGAAAGCGGTCGGGAGATTAGCCGAGACTACGAGCTCGATGTCATTGTCTGTTTTTCCTGCCAAGTGCATCGGTCTGTCTTGCGACGGACCCCTCCGAATAAAGGGCGCTGCGCGCCTGATGGACAATTTCAGATCCGGGAGACGGCCGCTCTCTGGGCTGTCTCATCTCCCCGGACAGATACATGATTTTATCAGAAAAGGCCGGCAGCCGGTATCATTCCCGGCAGAATGCCTGAGCGCCGCCGGCGCCTGCGGAAGCCCTGCCCGCTCAGCCTTTTTCGCCGGAATGTATTAGAATTTCCGCAATTGTCATCAAACGGAGCAAAAATGAGCAAAGTTCCTGTAATAGCGGTCGACGGTCCCGGCGGATCGGGCAAGGGCACTGTCTGCAAGAGGATTGCGGACACACTTCACTATCATATCCTTGACTCAGGCGCGATCTACCGCGTGCTTGCCTACGCGGCGCTTCAGAGCGGGACGGATCTCGCAGACTCTGCAAGCCTTGAGAAGCTGGCGCTCTCCCTTGATCTGAGCTTCGTTCCGGCTGACGACGGAGTGCTGACCGTCCTTTCAGGAAAGGACATCTCCTCGCAGATCCGCACCGAGGAGACCGGCGCCGCGGCGAGCAAAGTCGCCGCGGTTCCCGCGGTGAGGAAGGCGCTCCTCGAGCGGCAGAGAATGTTCCGCGCCGCACCGGGGCTCGTCGCTGACGGGCGCGACATGGGCACCGTGGTCTTCCCTGACGCCGAGGTCAAGATCTTCCTGGACGCCTCCTGCGAGGAGAGGGCAAGGCGCCGCGTAAGGCAGCTTGAGGCAAGGGGGAAGCCTGCGGACTATGAGAAAATCCTTGCGGAGATCGCCGAGAGGGATCACCGCGACAGGACCCGCGCGGTCGCTCCCCTGAAGCCCGCTGACGACGCTCTCGTCATCGACTCAACCGGGATGAGCATTGACGAGGAGGTTGAGAAAGTCCTCTCTCTCGCGAGGGAAAAGGGCCTCTGCTCCTGATCCCATCCGGCTGTCCGGAAAGCATTGACGGTTTGGTTTTCGCCTTGTAAATACTCTCATTGTGTGATACAATCGTCAGATTATGCGGCGGACTCTCAGCAGCCCGCCGCTTGCCGCCATGGGGCGGCTGGGTGCGGGCCGCAGATGCGGTCCCAAATTTTTTATCAATCAAATTTTTTTCAACTTTTAAATATGGCTGAATCTTTTGCAGAGCTTTTTGAAGCTACCCCGTTCGCCAAGGCTTCTTCCGCTACCAGGAAGAGCGCACAGACCGACAAGCCGGAAACCGGCAAGGTCTCAATGATCAACGAGAAGTACGTTGTTATCGACACCGGTCTCAAGACCGAGTCCTTCATCCCCGTCGAGCAGTTCAAGAACGCTGCCGGCGAGCTTGAGGTAAGTGTCGGCGACGAGGTTCCTGTTGTTCTCGAGGCTATCGACAACGGAAGCGGCGAGACTCAGACTTCACGCGAGAAGGCCAAGAAGCTTGAGGCTTGGGACAAGCTCCAGAAAGCTGCTGACGAAGGAACCAATGTCATTGGTGTCATCAACGGCAAGGTCAAGGGCGGCTTTACTGTTGACATCGCCGGCATCCGCGCATTCCTCCCTGGCTCTCTCGTAGATGTACGTCCTGTCAAGGACGTTTCCCATCTCGAGGGCAAGGAGCTCGAGTTCCGCGTCAAGAAGATCGATCCCCAGCGCAACAACGTCGTTGTTTCCCGCAGGGATGTTCTCGAGAACGCCAACAGCGCTGAGAGAGAGAAGCTTCTCGCCAACCTCGAGGAAGGCCAGGTCGTCAAGGGTATCGTCAAGAACCTCACCGACTACGGCGCATTCGTTGACCTCGGCGGCGTTGACGGACTTCTCCACATCACTGATATGGCCTGGAAGCGCGTCAAGCATCCTTCCGAGATCGTCAATGTCGGCGACGAGATTGAGGTCAAGGTCCTGAAGTTTGACCGTGAGCGTACCCGTGTATCTCTCGGACTCAAGCAGCTCGGCGCTGATCCCTGGGTTGATATTGCCAAGCGCTACCCTGTCGGCACCAAGATCACCGGCAAGGTATCCAACCTTACCGACTACGGCTGCTTCGTTGAGGTCGAGGAGGGCGTTGAGGGTCTCGTACACGTCTCCGAGATGGACTGGACCAACAAGAACATCCATCCTTCCAAGGTTGTCAATGTCGGCGATACCGTTCAGGTACAGGTTCTCGACATCGATGAGGAGAAGCGCCGCATTTCCCTCGGTCTCAAGCAGTGCAAGCCCAATCCCTGGGAGCAGTTCGCTGCCACCCACAACAAGGGCGACAAGGTTTCCGGCAAGATCAAGTCAATCACTGACTTCGGTATTTTCGTCGGCCTTGACGGCGGAATCGACGGACTTGTTCACCTTTCCGACATCTCCTGGACCGTTCCCGGCGAGGAGGCTGTACGCAAGTACAAGAAGGGTGATGAGGTCGAGGCTGTCGTAATGCAGGTTCATGCCGACATGGAGAGAATCTCCCTCGGCATCAAGCAGCTCGAGGATGATCCGTTCAACAACTACGTATCAATGCATCGCCGCGGCAGCGTTGTCAAGGGCAAGGTTACCTCTGTTGACGCCAAGGGCGCTGTTGTTGAGCTCGCTGACGGCGTTGAGGGCTACATCCGCGCTTCCGATGTTTCTCAGGAGCGTGTTGAGGATGCAACCACCGTTCTCAGCAAGGATCAGGAAGTTGAGGCCAAGTTCATGGGCGTTGACCGCAAGAACCGCCAGATTTCCCTCTCCATCCGTGCCAAGGACGAGGCTGATGACAAGGCTGCCATTGAGTCTGTCAACAGCCGCCAGCCCCAGGTTGCCGCTCCGAACGCAATGGCTGAGGCCTTCAAGAACGCACAGAAGGCTGAGTAATCAGCAGTCAGACGTTCTGAACTGATATGAATCCGGGCTCCTGTGGCCCGGATTTTTTGCTCCTGATATGTAAAGTCCAATTCCCGCCTGGCTCTGCCGTGTTCAGATACCTATATCACCGTCACATGGCTTTCTGCCGCGGGCAGGGCAGCCGGTGAGGCGTCCCGTTATGGGTTTATTTTTCTGACCATCTTTGAAAAATTTAAAAAATCTGTCCTGCTGAACAGGATAATTAAAAAATAAATTTATTTTCTTAATAAATTTCCTGCTCTTTCTTAAATAATTTTCTAGTCTGCATCTGTATTTGCCTTATTGTTCGGCAGATATGGTTTTATATATATAAAACGCCAATTGCTTGATCTGCGTCTCTTATATTGAGCATTTTCATCATCGGGCTGCATTTAACTGCGTTGAAAATTTTGGTGCTCTAATGTATACTGAAACAGCGGAATAGGGATTTTATCCGTAAATTTTTTTTGTTTTATACCGTAGATGGCATGATGCCGTCGAGATTATGCAGATGAGCCGGTATGAGTAAATCTGGCGTTCTGCATATGGGACAATGTTTTCCGGTTTTCAGGGATAGATTTAAATGACGAGATCAGAGCTCATCAATGAGCTTGTGCTTCGGAATCCGTGTTTCTCGCAGAATGTAATTGAAGACGCCGTAAGACTGATGCTGGATCGCATCACCGAAGCTCTGGCAGACGGCGACAAAATCGAAATAAGAGGTTTCGGCAGTCTGACTGTCAGGAAAAGACGCGCGCGTTCCGGCAGGAATCCGAGCACTGGCAAGATAGTCGAGATTGGCGAGACCAAAGTCGTTAATTTCCGTACAGGGCGCGAGCTCCGGGAAAGAGTCGATATCTCCAACCATCCTGAGGCTGCCGAGGCACTCGAGAAGGCCAAGCGCCTTCGCTCCGAGCGGGCTGCCAAGTCGGCCGAGAGGCGGGCAAAAAGGAGAGACGCTGACGGCGATCCCTCTGCATCCGGCATGTATGGCGCCTTTGATGCTGACAGGCCACGTCCCGGCAGGCCGAGAAAGAAAAGCTCTCTCTCATCCGCTGACTCTGAATAGGCATTCCCTGCCGCCTGTCCTGAATTCCGGAGCATGGCGGCCTGACTGCCGGTTTCGTGTTCATTCAAGATCAGCCTGTTTTGTCTTATAATAAGCAGTATCTGCGGCACACCGCGCGGCTGTTCTCCCGGACAGGCTTCCGGGGAGCTTTTCTGCGGCAGGGCCGGCAGGGTACAACTGTCATTTTTCAGATTTCAGGACATCGGCGGCAATTATGATCAAGGCTCTCATATATCTTATCGGACTGGTTCTCATCATAGCGGCCGGCATGCTCATAGGCGGTGCCAACCCGCAGGTAATCGACTTTGACTTCATCGCGGCCAAGGTTTCAATGCCGCAGTCAACGCTCATGGCTATCTGGTTCGGAGCCGGCTTCCTCATCGCCCTCCTCTTCGCCGCCTGGCAGCTTTCTGTCCTCTGGCTGCGCTGCCTTTCCCTCAGAAGGCGCCTTCGTGCCTATGAGGCCAGGGACAAGGCAGAGGATGAGCAGAAGAAGGCTGATGAGGCAGCCATCCACTGCGCTACGGCGGCAAAGCTGGTTAAGACCGAGCCGATAAAGAAGAAAGATGCTTCAGCAGACGCTGCTGACAAGCCGGCTGAATCCGGGGAGGCTGGCGCAAAGCCGGCAGATGCTTGAGCTTCTCTTCCTTCTTCTCCCGGTTGCCGTCCTTTACGGCTGGTTCATCGGCCGGAGGGAATCGGGAAGAAGAAGCGGATTCTTTCATCTCAGGCACCGGCGGGAGTACGCTGCCGGTGTAAACTATCTGCTTAATGATGAGGCTGACAAGGCGGTCGACATACTGACCCGAGTCCTCCCTCTTGAGCGCGACACCTTTGACCTGCAGATTTCCCTTGGCGTCCTCTTCCGGAGGAAAGGCGAGATTGACAAGGCCGTACGCATCCACCAGAACCTTCTTGCCCTGGAGAACCTGAGCCAGCAGCAGCGCGACGAGGCTGACTACGCGCTCGCCATGGACTTTCTCGCGCTGCGCGTCTTTGACCGCTCCATACCTGTGCTGCAGAGGCTCCTCAAAAGCCCCGGCAGGAAGAAGGAGGCTGCAGAGACGCTGATCCGCATCTCCGAGCAGCTCAGGGAGTGGGACAGGGCGATAATGTACAGCGAGAAGTTCCGCGATCTGCTCACGAGCCCTGAGCGGGTGAAGGCCCTCGCCAACTATCACTGCGAGCTCGCCGACGCCTCAGCCGAGGCGGGGAGCTATGAGACTGCCGTAGAGCATTACCGGCGCGCGCTTGAAATAGATCCGAAATGCTTCAGGGCAATCTTCTGCGAGGCAAAGCTCTACCTTGCGGAGAAGGACTACACTGCCGCAAGGCAGACCATTGACCTGGCGTCTGAGGCGCAGCCTGACTGCGTCATGTTCTGCATCCCGGTGCTCGCGGCCTGCTTCCAGAAGCCGGAGAACAGCCCTGAGTATATAAGGATCCTGATGCGCTGGTTTGCGGTCAGCTTCTCGGCCGCGGTCGCGGCCGAGCTGGTGCGCTGCCTCAGGGCGAGGGGCGATGAGATCGGAGCGAGGAAGCTCGCCATCGGCTATCTCAGGGAAAATCCCAATGTGCTGATGCTCTCAAGGTTTCTCGAGCTCGCCGGCAAGGGCGGGAGCGATCCGGAAGTCATGGATACCATGAGCTATCTGGTGAGTATAATTGAGGCAAGATTTGATGTTAAGGACAAGTACTGCTGCCGTTCATGCGGCTATGTCTCAAAGTACCTGTTCTGGAGATGCCCGAAGTGCGGGCGGTGGTCGACGGTAAGGCCCGACGACAGGTTTGTAAGCGGTTAATCAGAGGTTTTAATGAATCCCAGGGTAATAGTTGCTCTTGACTATGACAGAAGAGAAGACGCGGAACAGTTCGTTTCGCTGGTAAAGCCTGAGGACTGCCTGCTCAAGGTTGGTCTCCAGATGTTCACTAAATTGGGTCCTGACTTCGTCAAGTCTCTGACAGAAAAGGGCTTCGGGGTATTCCTTGACCTCAAGTTCTATGATATCCCCAACACCGTTGCCGGCGCAGTGCGCTCAGCTGCCTCCCTTGGGGTGAAAATGCTTACCGTCCATGCCGCAGGCGGACCGCTTATGCTCAAGGCAGCCGTTGAGGCCGCCTCGCAGTTCCCGCCGGAGAAGCGCCCGCTCCTACTCGGCGTAACCGTGCTTACCTCGATTGACGAGCCGCAGCTTGACACCACCGGAGTAACCGGCTCCGTGCGCGATCAGGTCCTCCGGCTTGCAACTCTTGCCCTGGGCTCCGGTCTTGACGGTGTCGTATGTTCTGCCATGGAGGCCGCTGATCTGAGGAGGGTGGTAGGCCCTGATTTCAGGCTGGTTACCCCAGGCATCAGGCCCAAGGGAACGGACAGGGGCGATCAGAAGCGCATATTCACTCCTGAGGCTGCCGTTCAGGCCGGATCCGACTACCTGGTAATTGGGCGTCCTATCACCAGATCTGACGATCCTGCAGGAGTCCTCAGGCAGATCAACAGCTCCATCGAGAATCTGACTGCTGCTGAGTAGCGCTGCGGCAGGATGGCCCCTGACCTGACGGGCTGATCTTCCGGCTCCCTGAAAACAGAGCGCGCCGTTCTGTGTCGCGGAACGGCGCGCTTTATTGTGTCTGGCAGGTCCCCGCCATTTTCCTATCTGAAGTAGACTTTCCGGTAGCCGGTGATCTTAATCAGGATCTGCTCAAGGATTACAACAGGAACGGTCATGATGATGCCGATAAGGTGGGCCTCCTTCATGGTCTTCACTGTAGTGAGGTTGCTGAACATCTCGAACGGGCTGAGGCCTGTGAGGTTCTCCAGCAGGATCTTTACGAGCGCCGCAGCGAGCAGCAGCTCGGCCCAGATCCAGTGGCGGGAAATCGAGTTGTAGAAGGCGCTCAGGATGAAGAGCCCGTGCAGCGCTCCCGAAATGCCGTAGTAGTACCTGAAGCTGTCGGTGCACAGCATGCCTATGCCGATATTGGTCAGGTAGTTGAGAATCATGAACCTGATTACGATAGAGGTGCCGTAGCACTTTACCGGAAAGGTCAGGAAAATAAGATCAAGCGATATGAGGTTGACTATGAGGTGCCAGGCCGAGGCGTGGTGGAAATCGCCGATGAGGTAGTCCACGGACAGCCAGCCGTGCGCGGTCAGATCAAAGGCCGGCAGGGTAAGGTGCATGACGACGATGAAGATGTTGAGCGCGAGGAGCACCAGCCAGCCGATGCCCTTCTGGGAAAAGAGCACGGACTTCCAGCCCTTCCTGCGGCCTCCTGCCGGTGATTTTCCCTCAGGGGCAGCGCTTTCAGCCGCAGCTGGGCTGCTTTCGGCGCGCAGCAGATTGTCAGAAAGAACGTTGTCCGGCATGGAGACAAAGCCCCTTACGGACGGCTGGCGTGATATCTGCCCGGTCACGTCCAGAGCCCTGTCTTCTCTCTTCTCTGTCATTTCGAGGGATCGGCCAGGAGGATCTTGTTGGACCACTTGGTCGATTCAATATAAAGGTTGATTGCTTCCTGTTCTGAGAGGCCGAGCTTCTTCACCCTGAGGGAGACTCTCTGCCAGTCAAGAGACTCATAGTCTATTACAAGTCCGATATAGAAGGCAAGCTCTCCCTTCTTCTCAATCAGAGCGGACTTGATCTCATCAGCTATTGGGATCTGGCTCAGGATCTCGCGGAACGGGCGGTCCAGCATGGCCTCCAGCAGCGAGAAAAGCCCGCAGAGGAAGGCATTCTGCGGATCGACGGTGCGGCGCTTCTGGGCAAGCATCTCGCAGAACTTGCCCCTGATGAGGCTCATCTTGGAGAGCTCGTCGCTCTTCCCGTTGTCTGCGACAGAGGTAGCGTAGACCAGGGAGATGAAGCGGCGCATCTCCTTCTTTCCGAGATAGACCACGGCATGGCGGAATGAGGTGATCGGATCGAACTTGCCGTAGCGTACGTTGTTCACGTAGCGCAGGAGCTTGTAGGAGAGGGAGATGTCGCGGTTGAGGATCATCTCAATCTTGTCGTAGTCGATATCGTCCCTGATGACCTCGCTCAGGAGCTGGGTAATAGTCACCTGGTTGTCGGTGAGCGCCTTCTGCCTGACGATTTCCGGACGGCTGAAGAAGTAGCCCTGGAAGAGCGAGCAGCCCATCTTGATGGCCTCCTCGAACTCCTCGTTGGTCTCGATCTTCTCGGCAAGGTAGCGTAGCTTGGGGTACTGATCCTTGTGTGCGGCAATGTAGTCAGCGATGTCAGAGTGCTTCGAGATCCTGAAGTCGAACTTGATGACATCGATGTACGGCAGGAACCTTTCCCACTCGCTGCCCATGACGAAGTCATCAAGCGCCAGGCGGAAGTGCGATCCCTTCATTTCCTTGACGGTCTTCAGCAGAACGTCATCAGGAGTTGCGTCCTCGAGGATCTCGATGACCACCTTGTCGGCAGGAAGGCAGTTGGCAACGCCGCCGACCAGCATAGAATAGGGGAAGTTGATGAAGGCAAGGCTCTCGCCTACAAGGGACTCAAGCGGCTGGTTGAGGAACTGCTCAGAAATGAGCGTTGTTGTGGCCTGCTCAGAGCTGATCTTGGGGAACGCATTGGTAAGTCCCTGTCTGAACAGCAGTTCATACGCAACCGTCTTCTGCTTCGTATCAAGGATCGGCTGTCTTGCCACAAATGAGTACATAATGCGTTCCCCTTATAAGAACCTGTTGAGTACGGCCCTGCGGTGCTGCTGGCCTCTGCCTGGCGGCGGAGTCATTCCGCCTGCCTGCAGACTTAAGAACACCAGGGTGCCCTTTCCCCTGTTATCGGGAGATTCTAACATGAGAATAAGCGGCCCTAACATGCCTTCTGCCGCAAAATTCCATACTTCATCAAAATTTTAAAATGCTCCGGGGTTGAGATAGTATTTTTTCTGCTCAGGCCTGATTTTTTTCGTAATTACAGGAAGTTTTTTCCTGAGCGCGCTGCCGTCCCATGCCTTCTGGTGCTTCCTGTCGAATACCGCTCCGAGAAGCGAGTCTATCTCCTCTTTGCACTCCGGGTAGGCGGGGAGCTTCGTGAGGCAGCAGACGCGGCCGCCGTAGCGGATTTTTGCCCAGGCAAGGAGGAGCGAGTAGGTTTTGTTGGGATCGGTGTCGCTGAACTTTTTCCTGAGGATCCGGACGGTCTTCCTGTCGCGGAGGTATGCGGCGATCCTGTCGGCCGGGATTATCCTCTCGAGGCAGAGCAGGTAGACAACGCAGACCGTGATGAGGAAGATGACGACGCCGAGCGCTGCCTTCAGGATGACTTTCGATTTGCTGTCGATGGCGAGAGTGTCGCTCCTCTCTGTGCCGTCTCCCGTAATCGAGATGTCAGGCGCGGGCAGGGTAATGGTGTGCACGGTTTTTGCGCCGAGATCGTACCAGCCGAACTGCTCGCTGCTGAAGCGGAAGCTGGTCTGGCGGGTGGGGATATAGATATAGCGGTACATGATCCGGCTGACTATCTTCCCGCCCTGGACCTCCTCAGTGGTCATCGAGCTGTCCTTGTAGGTCTGGAATACCGGCGACTCGATCATGGAGATTACCGGGAGATCCCTCGCGGACACGCCTTCTCCCGTTATGGTGATTTCCTCCATGATGGGCTCGCCCACGCCGACGGTTCCTGACTTCGGGTACCAGACGGTCTCGGCAGTCACGCTCTCAGCCGTGGTCTGGTAGCTCCCCGGCGCCGCTCCCGCGGGCTCCGAGATGACGACCTCGGCCGCCTCTGGGTTCGAGTTCTGCACGAAGCTTACCTGCCCCTCGTCCCCCTCCCTCATGCCGGTTGCCACGGGGCCGGTGATGCGGTAGGTGCCGGGCCTTGAGAAGGAGATTGAGTAGTTTCTCCTGGTGGTCGTTATATAGGTGTCGCCGTCAAGCACGCCGCCGGTCTCGTCGGTCCCGATCTGGTGGACGGACGCTCCCGGCGCGTCCGGGGGAGAGATGGTGCTTATGTCAACGCCGGGATAGTGCCTGACCGTTGCCTGGTAGAGGATGGACTGCCCGGTCAGGAACTTGGAGCCGGACATCTTTACCGTGACGAGGCGCGGCAGGTCCCTTGAGCCGAAGCGCGAGGGGCGGTAGACGCGGATGTACATCTCCGGGGAGACGTCGCGCTTCCTTATCCTCATGAACGGGATCTTGAGGTTTCCGGTCTGGGAGGTGGTAAGCGGTACGGTCCACTGGGAGTACTGCCTGCCTTCATCCTTGAGGCGGGCGAACTCCACCTTGCCGATGGAGAAGTCCCTGCCTAGGGGTCTCGTGTCAAGGTCCTTGGCCTGGTAGTTTCCCGGGATGCGGATGAAGAGCTGGAAGCTCTCACCCGCGTGTATCCTCTCGCGGTCGACATGGATCTCAACTCCTGCCGAGGCCCTGAAGGAGAGCAGCAGGGCGAGAGCGATGAAAAGCAGAATGTTCCTTACCATTTTTCAGCTGGCCCCGTAGTTATGCCGCTCCTCTGCCTGAGAAGCTCGAGACGGTTTCTGATGAACGGTGAGCGCTCCGCAGGAACGCACTCGCCGTTCTTGTCGCAGGAGGTGAGATCGCTGGTCATCACGCCCTCCTCTGACGTAATCCCCGCGTCAGCGCTGCCGCTCTTTCGCGCGCTGTCGCGCTTCCTCTCGGCCTCAAGTGCGTCCTTCACCAGGTCAAGGTTGTACTCGGCGTCGAGCCTGAACGGCGGGTTCTGCTCGATCACCTGCTGGTAGAGCATCATGGCGTTGTCCAGATCCCCGGTCTTCGCGTAGGCGTTCGCCAGGTTGTAGAGAACCTCGACCGAGTTGCCGGCCTTCTCGTAATGCTCTACGGCCTGGTAGTAGCGCTGCTCCTTGTAGTAGGAGTTCCCGATCCAGAACTCGTCAGTGAACTCGCGCGCGGCAAGATCAAACCTGCCCTCCTCGAAGTACTTCATGCCCTCGCTGTTTCCGGCAAAGGCGGGAGCCGGGCAGAGGAGGAGCTGCAGCGCGCCCAGCGCTGCCGCGGCGGAGAGGATGATGCCCCTCTTGAAGAAGACCGCCAGGATGAGCAGCGGGAAGATCAGGTAGTATCCGAGATCTGCCGTCCTGAAGTAGTTCTTCGCGCCTGCTCCCTGCTCCTTTACGGAGTGGCGGTAGACCGAGGCGATGTCCGCCTCGCTGTCCTGGTGGTAGACCGGCATGCCGGCGGCCTTGGAGAGGGCGGAGATGTTGTCGAAATTGGTGCTCGAGAGGGCGACGCGGCCGTCAGGGGTCTTGACGAGCTCCCCGTTCCTCTTCTTCATGGGCGAGCCGTAGACCGTCCCGACGATGTCCATGAAGTACCTGTTGCAGCTGTTGTTGATGAGAGCCGCCATATAGTCCGCGGTATCGGCGTCCTTCACGTCGTCAGTAACGAAGAGCACGTTACCGCAGATGCCGTCGAGTACCTTGTTTGACACCTCGAGCGCCGACGCGAGGTTGGAGCCCTGAACCGGCATGACGGACGGCTCAAGATCCTTGAGGTAGTTCCTGATGGCCTGGTGGTCGTCTGTCGGCGGCACCAGGACGTAGGCGGAGCCGGCGAAGACCACGATGCCGATCTTGATGTCAGAAGGGGTGTCGCTGAGGAGCTTCGTCAGCGTGTAGCGCGCGTGCAGGTAGCGGGAGGGCTTCACGTCATCGGAGAGCATGGAGTTCGAGAGATCGATGGCCCAGACCCAGGTCTCGCCGCTCCGGTACTCCGGATGCTCGCGGTCGACAAGGGTCGGCCCGGAGAGGGCAATGCAGCCGATGATCCAGGGAATAAGGAACAGCACGCGGAGCTTCTTCTTCCTCCTGACGCGCTCGTCGGCAAAATAGTCGATTATCTCCTGCTTTACAAAGGTCTGGTTCCTGTAGCGCCCGCTGAACCTGATGAACTTCATCAGCAGCGGCAGGAGCAGCAGGAGGAGGAAATAGGGCCTGGTCAGCACGAAATCAGCCATGATGCCACCTGATGAGTACGGCTGTCAGAAAGCCAAATAAAAGAGCGGCAAGAAGAGGGATCCAGTAGAGCTCCTCTGTCGGGGTGTAGTAATGGTCAGTGCTGTCCTGCGCCTCAGCGGCGCTGATATTGCCGTAGATGGTCGAGAGCAGATCAGCGCTTGTTGCGCGGTAATACTTTCCGCCTGTAATGTAGGCAGCGTCCCTGAGGTCGCCCTCGTCAAGGGAGTTGCCGTTCTCCTGCTGGTCTGCCGCGCCGAGGCCGATGGTGTGCACGGTTATTCCGCCGGACTTCGCAAATCCGGCAGCCGCGGCGGGCGGGGTGGCCCCGACCGTGTCGCGCCCGTCAGAGACCAGGACGATGACTCCCTTGCCGCCTGAGGCCTGCCTGCGGAGCACCGACGTTCCGAGCGAGATGGCCTCGCCGGTTGAGGAGAGCGCTCCCGCAAGGCCAGGCTCGAGCTCCTTCACGAAATTCAGGAGCAGCTCATGGTCTGAGGTCAGCGGGCTCATCATGTAGGCATGATCGCCGAAGGCCTCAAGGGCAATGCGGTCATTGGGGCGCAGGCTGATGAACCTCGCAAGCGCCGCCTTCACCGCGTCTATGCGGGAGATCTCCTTCCCGTCGTCTGTCCTCATGTCACTGAGCGTCATGCTCGCCGAGAGATCGACAGCGAGAACAAAATTGTGGCCGCTGGTCGTGACCTGCAGCTCGGGGAGAGTCTGCACCGGCCTTGCGGCGGCTACGACCAGCGCGGCGAACGTGAGGAACGCCGCGATGAACACTGATCTGGAGCCCCTTCTCACCTTCCTCTTGAGGAGCGGTATGGTAGGCACGCGCAGGGGCGTCTCGCTGCGCCTGCCGGACTGGAGGAGGTAGTAGATGACGAGCGGCAGGACGAGGAGGGCGAGAAGGACCGGATTGGTCAGATATACCATAGCTTTCTCCTTCTGATTCTCCTCAGCCACCTGCGGCACTCGCGGTAGAGCTCGCGTTTTTCCAGGTCAGTCATGATCCTTCCGCCGTAGAGCATCTCATCCCAGATTTTCCGGCTGTCACTGAAGTCCGTTCCTCCCTTCATGTCCAGGAACTCAAGCCAGGCGGCGCCCTGAAGCCCGGCGCAGGAGTCCCTGCCGAAGAAGATCATGGCGTACTTCTTCAGCCAGAAGTTCATGTCAGCGGGGAAATTGCTGCTTTTCCTGATTTTCGAGAGCTCACGGTGGGCGCGCGAGAACGGCGCGGCGCGGAACAGCTGCACAATGACAAGCACCGCGGCGAGCGCTCCTGCGGCCCACCAGATCCACTCATTTCCGGAAGGAGCTGAGGTAAGAACAATGTCCTTGAGCTCGAGCGAGCGCCCGAGGCTGTTTCCGATGCCGTTCACTCCGGAACTCCTTTCGAGACGTCGATGCCGAAATAGCGTGATGAGGAGCCCTTGAGCATGGACGATACGGTCTGCATGCGGTGGATTCCTATCTGGGAATAGTCCTGGCGGAACTTGCTGTCGTCGGAGGTGATGTAGCCGATCTCTGCCCCGTTGTCGATGAGGAGCGAGCCGCGCCCGGCAAGCTCGACCTCAAGCCGGTCGAACACCTGGTAGGTGTAGACGATGTGGAGCTTGTTGAGGCGCTTGAGCCACAGCGCAGCCGCGTCGCTCATGGAGAAGAAGTCGCTGATGATGTGCACGACGCTTCCCGGCCTGATGCTGCGGCAGAGGTAGCGGAGCGACGACTCCAGGGTAACCCTGGTCCTCGCGCGGCGGAGGCCGGTCTCATAGCAGCGGTGCATCATGTTGATGACCCTGAGGATGTCCTTCCTGGTCCCGGAGGGAGGCAGGCTCTCAAGCTCGTCAGGCATGATGATGTGGCAGCCGACCTTGTCCTTAGCGGCAAAGGCCGTCCAGGCTGCGGACGCCGCAATGAGCGTGGCGGCCCTGGCCTTGAGCTGGCCGCGGGAGGCGAAGTACATGGCAGGCGAGAGATCGAGCAGGATGTGCTCGCACCTGTCGCGCTCCTCGCGGAACAGCTTGGTATGGGGCTTTCCGGTCTTCGCGGTTATGCGCCAGTCGATATGGCGCACGTCGTCTCCGGGGAGGTAGGGGCGCACCTCGGAGAACTCCATGCCCTTGCCCTTTGCCGAGGACATGTGGAAGCCGAAATGCTGGTTCCTGGTGCGCGACGCAGGGAGCAGGACGCCTGTAACAGGCGCCTTCATCAGCTCCTTGATCGACAGCTCGATTCTCTTCATGATACCGCTACGAGCTTCAGGATCTTCTCGATTACGTCGGTAGGCGTTACGTTGTCGGCCTCTGCCTCCATGCTGAGCACCAGGCGGTGGCGGAGGACAGGGTAGGCGCAGATCTGGATGTCATCGGGGGTGACATAGTTCCTGCTTGAGAGCCAGGCCCTCGCCTTCGCGCAGCGCGCCAGGGCAATCGAGGCCCTGGAGCTGACGCCGTAGCTCAGCCACCTGCCGAGATCAGAGTCGTAGACCTGCGGGTTCCTGGTGGTCATGACGATGCTTACGATGTACTGCTCGAGGCTGTCGCTGATCTCAATCCTGCTGACCTCGTTCCTGGCGCTGAAGAGCTCGCTCTGGGTAAGGCGAGGGGCGTCGATGTTGACCTGGCCTACAGCCTCGTCGCTGTTGAGCCTCAGGATCTCGAGCTCGCTCTGCGCGTCAGGGTAGTCGATCTTGATGTGGAGCATGAACCTGTCGAGCTGGGCCTCAGGGAGCGGGTAGGTGCCCTCCTGCTCGATGGGGTTCTGGGTGGCCATGACCAGGAACAGATCAGGCAGGCGGTAGGTCTTGCGGCCGATGGTGATCTGATGCTCTGCCATCGCCTCGAGCAGCGCGCTCTGGACCTTGGCAGGGGCACGGTTGATCTCGTCCGCGAGCAGCAGATGGTGAAAGATCGGTCCGGGCTGGAATACGAACGAGCCGTCCTCGGGATGGTAGATGTCCGTTCCGGTGATGTCGGCAGGGAGAAGATCAGGCGTGAACTGCACGCGGTGGAAGGATCCCTCCACGCATTTTGCGAGCTCCTTGATGGCGCGGGTCTTGGCGAGTCCGGGAGGTCCCTCGACGATTATATGGCCGTCCGCAAGAAGGGCGAGCATCAGCCCGTCGACCAGATCGGGCTGGCCGATAACTCTCTTAGCCAGGAACTGCCTGACATCCTGAACCTTTTCTCTGTTCATCTCGTATCCGGAAAATTTCCATCAGAGCGGCACCGTTGGATGCCTCTGAATGATATTTCAGTTAAAAAACACCGGCGCCGCGGCTGCGCTGCCGTTCCAGCTCCGCTCCGCCAGCGGCCTGGGCTTTTTGGCCTCGTGCCGGCAGGGCCGTCGGATTTTGGTGGTATTAAAATGCGGCCTATTATATGCGTATTTTCGCAATTAGTGAAATATTGACCACCTGCGGATCTCTGATTTTCTGACTGATGTCTTATTTCAGCAGGCCTTTGCGCGCCTCCGGAACGGTTCTGTCACTGCCGTGTTTTGTCCGCGTTTTGAAGATGTTCAAAATTTTAAGGGCGGTTTTTTGATAAAATATGCCAGGATTCCGGAGCTGTGCTGACGCCTGCCTGCATGCAGGAAAGCCCGTCTGAAAGTCAAGGCCGAGGCCGGTCAGCGCAGGGATTTTACAGGCTGATGCAGTGACTGTCCGCTGGGGCTCTCACACTTTTGTTTTTTTATGCCTGCCGGCGGCGGACCTTCCATTCTGCGGGCTGCCGCGCGGCTTCTGCCCCGGATTTGAGTCAGGCTGACTGACTGTCTTGTCTGGCCGGGCGTTTTGCCGGGCCTTTGAAATTTTGTCTGAGAAGGAGACACAGATGCTGGTAATAATGAGGCACGGTGAGGCCCAGGCTACGCCCGGGAGCAGCGGAGACCGTGCTCTGATTGCAGCAGGTAGGGCTGAGGCCAGGGAAAAGTTCGCGAAGATGTTCACCAACAACCCGGTCTTTGATCATGTTTACTGCAGCACCAAGCTGAGAGCAAGAGAGACGCTGGACGAGACTTTCCATTCGATGAAGCACGGAAAGATCATCTACACCGAAATGCTCAAGCCCTCCGGAGATCCGGTAAAGGTTGCGGACGAGCTCAGGGATCTGAGCGGCAACACCCTTGTCGTAAGCCACCTTCCCCTGGTCGAGCTCCTGGTTGACGAGCTCTGCGGGGCAGGATCCTGCAAGGGCTTCGGCTATTCCGACATATATGTCCTTAAGAAGGGCGAGGACGGCTCGTTCTCCGTAGAGAGATCCTCCCTGGACTAAGCATCCGCTCAGCCTCCTGGCTGAAATTCATGAAGCCGCGTGCGGGCATTGCCTGATGCGCGGTATATCCGTCCGGGCAGTGCCCCGGTCTCATCCATCCCTATCCCGTCCGCGATCTCTCCATGTGCCTTACAGCTCCAGTGCCCCAAAGGCGTCATCTGCCGCAATGGCTGTAAAATTGCGGAGGCAGACACAGCCTGGAGGTTTTTATGACAGTAAGCGATGCCATCGTAAAGCTGCTCCTTGAAGGAGGCGGAACGCCGCATGACGACGAGCACTTCATGAAGGTGTGGGGCTATGCGCACGCCATAGGAATGAGCGAGGGCCTTCCGGAGAGAGTGCAGCTTTCGCTTGAGTACGCGGCTGTCGTGCATGATATTGCCTGCCCGTCGCTCCGTAAGGAGACCGGCAGGTGCGATGCCCGCCTGCAGGAGGAGAGGGGCGGCGCCATGGCGGTGGAGTTCTTCCGCGGAAGCGGCCTTCCGCCTGATCTTGTTGAGCGCATCGTCTTTCTCGTCTCGCACCACCATACTTATGAGGGCGTCTCCGGCATGGACTGGAGGATCCTCATAGAGGCTGACTGCATCGCGAACGCCGTCGAGCAGGGGCTGGCGCTGCCGGAGGCCGCGCTCATGTATGAGCGGCATTTCAGGACCAGAACCGGCAGGGCAGTCATGAGGGCAGTATTCCCTGGAACAGGCTGCCCAAAGCCCTGAAATTTGGATGAAAATCACAATTTGTTCTGATTTTGCCCTAAAGCAATAAAGCCGTTTGCGATCTTTTAAATAAATGAGAAAATACCCGCGTTGCGTTACTGTTTACAGCTGGCATTAATGCAGATCCTGATCATCCGGCGGGTGCCTGCCGGTGTCAGAGCCTGGTGAAACTGCTCCAGACCCTGGTACCTCAAGGCAGGACCTGCCGGCTGTACGGCATCAGTAAAACCGCCCGCTGAGCGCCGGTGCGAGGAAAACCTGCAGTTCCGCAGATCACACCCGCACCAGCTCCCAGGACGTTGGAACATGCCGTGCAGCCGGGCAGACAGCCCGCCCGATCAGCACTTCCGCAGATCGGCCGTGAACAGCGGTGTTATTTCCCAAAAGAACCGCTGGAAGGGATTCCTGCCGGTTTTTTTTCTTGTGAGGCTTTGTTTCAATATGTCAAACGTCGACGCCAGCTCATCCGGGGTCATGCGTTCGCTTTCGTCGAACTTCCTCGGCTCAGCACCCGTGTGGTACAAGTTCACCACGCTGCTTTTCCTGGTAATCAACCCGCTTATTTTCTTCTCGGCATCCATCTTCGGAGGCTCCGCAGAGGCAGTCTACTGGGCTCACTTCACTGCCGGCTGGGCGCTTATCATCGAGTTCATCTTCACCCTCGCGATGGCGCTCAAGTGCTACCCCCTGCAGCCGGGCGGACTGATTACCATCGAGGCCCTCTTCATCGGGATGACGTCGACCAGTGAGGTATACAAGGAAATCCTCAACAACGTTGACGTGCTCCTCCTCCTGATGTTCATGGTTGCTGCCATCTACTTCGTGAGAAGCCTGCTACTTTTCTCCTTCTCGAAGATCCTCTGCTCGGTCAGGAACAAGATCGTCCTGTCGCTCATCTTCTGCGGCGGCGCGGCGTTCCTCTCCGCCTTCCTTGACGCGCTCACCGTTCTCGCGGTAATCATCTCAATCGCCATGGGCTTCTATACGATTTACAACAAGGTCGTATCGTCCTCGAGCGCAGCACCGGAGAGCGAGGCCGCCAAGCAGCAGCGCACTGACCTCCACAAGTTCCGCGCGTTCCTCCGCTCCCTCATGATGCATGCCGCAATCGGCACGGCGCTGGGCGGAATCTGCACTCTTGTAGGCGAGCCTCAGAACCTCATTATCGGCAAGCATGCCGGCTGGGAGTTCGGTGAGTTCTTCTTCAGAATGCTGCCCGTATCCCTCCCTGTTTTGGTCTTCGGCCTCATCACCTGCGTTCTCGTAGAGCATTTCAAGATTTTCGGCTACGGCGAGAAGCTCCCTGAGTCCGTATTCAAGATCCTGAAGGACTACAACGATCAGACCAACGCCCAGATGACCACCAAGGACAAGGCCAAGCTCATCATCATGAGCATCGCCTGCGTCTGGCTGGTGCTCGCTCTTGCTCTCCACCTCGCCGTACCCGGCATGATCGGACTTTCCGTAATCATCCTGGTAAGCTCCTTCTGCGGAGTCACCAGCGAGGGCGAGATTGGCAAGGCCTTCACAGAGAACATGCCTTTTGTCTGCGTAATCTGCGTATTCTTCGCCATCATCGCAGTAATCAGCTCCAATGACCTCTTCGGACCGGTTGCTGAGCTCATTTTCAGCATGAGCGACGAGACACATCAGCTCTCCGTGCTTTTCTTCGCGAACGGCCTGCTTTCCGCAGTGAGCGACAACGTGTTCGTCGGCACGCTTTTCATGACCCAGTGCCTGAACGCCTACGCGACCAACGTCATCACACTTGACCAGTTCGAGCACATGGCCATCGCCGTAAACGCCGGAACCAACATTCCGTCAATCATGACCCCGAACGGCCAGTCAGCATTCCTCTTCCTGCTGACCTCAGCCCTTGCTCCGCTCATCAGGCTCTCATATCTCAGGATGATGAAGATGGCTCTGCCTTACGCTTTTGTGCTTGCTATCGCAAGCTACATCAGCACCGTATACATCATGCCGAGATTCGATGTTGACCTTGTAAAGTGGGGCCTCGTAACCGATCATGAGGTTCCGGGCATCGAGCAGCAGAGGGCTGAGATCAAGGCCCGCCAGGAAGCTGAGAGCAAGCTCGGCGTGAGCGATGACGCAGCGGCTCCTGCGGCTGATGCTGCCAAAAAGGATGCTCCTGCAGCAGATGCCGGCAAATAATCAGCGAGGCTCCTGAGAGCACTGCTGAATAAGAGGCCGCGGATTCCCGCGGTCTTTTCCGTCACTGAATGCGTGAGCCCAGGCGCTCATCCTGAGCTCATAACAGGCAAAAAAATTTCGGCGGGCGTTTACGGCCGATTTAAATTTGATTATTACGAACTCATTCACGATCACGAAAGACCGGTGTTGTCTCCCGTCCTTTTCTAATGCAGAATTACGCTGATGCACAGCGCATCGGGCTTTTTGGCATTGCTGGGGACTTTCGCCATGAGAATATTCAAGAAATACATTCCTCTTCAGGTTGCTAAGTACGTCAAGACCTTCTTCCGAGGAAGGCTCTACATCAGCGGAAAGGGCGGCTTCATGTTCGACAGCGGAAGGCTTGTTGCCGAGCCGTCGTCAGATGCCTGCCATCAGTCAGTTGTCAACGAGGTGAACGGCAAGATTTCCGAGCTCTCCGCCGGCGGCGCGATGTTCTGATACTCCTGAATGACTCTTTCCGACAGGGCTTCCTGCCGGTTTTATCCTGCTGTCCTGTCTGACCGGCTCTGCCGGTTTTTCTTTTCTGAATCTGTCCCCATTCCCTGCCGCCAGCTCTCCTCTTGCTGGTATAATCGTCAGCATTGTTCATATATGCGGAGGCGGGATGTCCATCGATTTTGACAAGGTGAAGGCAGGCATAGAGTCCATGAGGACTGCGCTGGATCTTGAGCGCTTCGTCATGAAGGCCTACGATTCATCTGACATTTACTACGGGCACGGCTCGCCTGATCCCCTGGGCGAGGCGGAGCTTACCGTATCCCATGTCATGGGCATACAGCTGCCTGATCTCGGGCATTTTGCCGGAGCGCTCAGCACCCCTGAGGAGCGCGATGAGATTGCAGCGCTCGTGAGGAGGAGAATTGAGGAGAGGATCCCCCTTGCCTACCTCACCAATACCGGCTGGTTCTGCGGCTTTCCCTTCTATGTTGACGAGAGGGTAATCGTTCCGAGATCCCCGATCGGGGAGCTTATCCAGAACGGGTTTGAGGGCATCCTGCCGCACGATCCGGAGAGCGTCCTTGATCTCTGCACCGGCTCCGGATGCATTGCGATCGCAACGGCCCTCCGCTACGGGCAGCAGGTCAATGTTGACGCCTCTGACATCTCAGCGGAGGCTCTCGAGGTCTGCGGTACCAACATTGAGCGCTTCGGCTGCGAGGAGTCGGTCTTCCCGGTCCTCTCGGATCTCTATGAGAACATTGATCCATCGGCCAGGTATGATCTCATTGTCTCGAATCCTCCCTATGTTGACGCGGAGGATCTCTCCGACATGCCGAAGGAGTACTCCTATGAGCCCAAGATAGCGCTTGGGTCGGGCGATGACGGCCTTGACATCACCCGGCGCATCATCCGCGGGGCGCCTGAGCACCTTTCGGATGACGGCATCCTCCTCATTGAGGTCGGGAATTCCGTATACAACCTGATGGATCAGTATGACTGGGACTTCCACCTCGCAGAGCTCAAAAACGGCGGCTGCGGCGTGTTCTATATGACAAGGGACGAGGCAGAGGAATTCGCAGGGCGCTTCCTTGCCTGATCCTGTTCCCCGGCACGCTGAAATGGCGGGCGTGCCTCTTTTTCTGTGCGCAGGAGGAATTATCTCCTGCCATTTTTGAGGGAGTATCTCTATGGCCGGCAATTCATTCGGCGAGCTTTTCCGCGTAACTACCTTCGGCGAGAGCCATGGTGCGGCACTTGGAGCCGTCATCGACGGCTGTCCTGCCGGAATGCCTCTTTCCGAGGAGGACATCCAGCCGGATTTGGACAGGCGCCGTCCCGGATCATCAAAATTCGCCACGCCAAGGCGCGAGCCGGATCAGGTCAGGATCCTCTCCGGAGTATTCGAGGGCGTAACGACCGGCACTCCCATAGGGCTCCTTATTGAGAACACAAACCAGCGCTCCGGCGACTACGCGGACATCATGGACAAGTTCCGCCCGGGGCACGCCGACTATACCTATTTCCTCAAGTACGGCGTCCGCGATTACCGCGGAGGCGGCAGGGCATCGGCCCGCGAGACGGCAATGCGCGTTGCGGCAGGCGCCATCGCGAAGAAGTACCTGAGGCTTCATTTCGGCACGGACATTCACGCCGGTCTCTATCAGATCGGGCAGGTGAAGGCTGAGTCAGTAGACTTCTCCGAGGTCAGGAGCAACGAGTTCAACTTCCTCGACGCATCGAAGGTGAGCGAGGCGGAGGAGCTCATCAGGGCGCTCCGGAAGGAGGGCGACTCAGTAGGAGCCGGGCTCCTTGTCGAGGCCTCCGGCGTTCCCGCCGGACTCGGCGAGCCGGTCTTCGGCAGGCTTGACGCTGACCTCGCCTCCGCCCTCATGGGAATCAACGCGGTGAAGGGCGTTGAGATTGGTGACGGCTTTGATGTAATCACCGAGAAAGGATCAGAGCACCGCGATCTGATGTACGCTGACGGCTTCCATACCAACCGCGCCGGCGGGATCCTTGGCGGCATCAGCACCGGGCAGAACATTGTCGCGAGAATCGCCCTCAAGCCGACCTCGAGCATCATGATTCCGGGCGCGACCGTCACCAAGGACGGCCAGGAGACTGAGATCGTGACCCACGGAAGGCATGATCCCTGCGTCGGCATCAGGGCTGTGCCTATAGCCGAGGCCATGGTGGCTCTCGTTCTCATGGATCATTTCATGAGGAACATGGCGCAGAACTACGCAGTCGCGCAGAATCCTGCCGCAAATCCTGAAAAATAGCACTGTCTTTCAGGCCGCTGTCCCCGGTTTCCGGGGGCGGCGGCTCTCCGGCACTGCTATAGCCTCCGGTAATATCCCATCATAGATATATATCATTTGCCATGGGGAAAATTCCTCCTAAAATCAGCAGTATCAACTCTTAGGTGTATTTCCCTGATGCACGCGCGCAATTCCGCGCGGGAGGATCCTGATGCTGCTGAAGGCTGTTCTTGCCGTTTTCGCCATTCTTGCCGCGGTGATCGTTTACTTTGCCGCTGCCACGGAGGTATTTGACATGACCTCATTTCCGGTCTACCAGAAGTCTGACCACTACGATCCTGAGACCCGCCGCTTTTATGACGCGGTTCCCATGAGAAGCCCGGGCGGCACCGGAGCAAAGCTCCTCAGGATGGTGTTCGATGAGAAGGCCTTCCACCCAGAGAAGCCACTTCCTACGGTCAGGCCGGATTTCAAGTCATTCATGGCCCAGGGAGATTCCTTCCGCTACATGTGGCTGGGGCACTCCATAGTGCTCATGAACCTGGGCGGCACCTTTCTCATGACCGATCCTGTGTTTTCAGACTGCGTCTCGCCGATCCCCATCATGATGCACCGCTTCCAGAAGCCGGCTGCCTCCATGGATGAGATCCCTCTTCCTGACGCAATCCTCATCTCACACGATCACTATGATCACCTCGACAGGAAAGCGGTAATGTACTTTGCCGCAAAGGGAGTGAAATTCGTAACTCCGCTCGGCGTCGGCGAGAGGCTCAGGAAATGGGGCGTGCCTGAGGGCAGCATAACGGAGCTTGACTGGGACGGAAAGGCCGGCATCGGCGGTGTCTCGGTTACCCTGGTTCCCGCCAGGCATGCCTCGGGCAGAGGGCTCTTCGACGCCGACCGTACGCTCTGGACCGGATATGTTGCGGAGAAAGGCGGCAGGGCGGTCTACTATTCAGGAGACACCTCGTGGGGAGACCACCTTGAGGGGATTCCCCGGAAGTTCAGCGGCGTGACGTTTGACGCTGCGTTCATCGAGAACGGGCAGTATGACGAGAGCTGGCCTGACTATCACATGTTTCCCGAGGAAACGGCAAAGGCTGCCTCATTTTTCGCTCCGGCAAGGTTCATTCCCATTCACTGGGGTGCCTATCCTCTTGCCGTCCATACCTGGAATGATTCGGTAAAGAGAAGCGTCAGCGCCGCGGAAAAGCTCGGAGTGAAGCCTCTTGTGCCTAAGATAGGAGAGATTTTCGACTCATCAGCAGAGCCTGACAGGTGGTACGAATAGAAAAGGGCAAAGCTGCGAATGGAGGCTCTGAGGCAGCAGCGCTCTGCCTCAGGGCCTCTTTTTTGGGGGCCTGCGCGCTCCTGTTACCAGGTCCGCTCTTCCTTATGTGGGAGCGGCATCCCCCTGATATTCTCTCGCATTAAGCCGCAGGCAGATGAGGGTGATCTGAAGCACAGCTGTGCCGAGAGGACGAAGCAATGTGCTGCAGATGAACAGCCGGCAGAAAATAGTGAAGCTGAGGGAGATGGGAGAGAGGAGGCGTTCGGGTATTTAAAACAGGTGGAGCCTTCACAAGCGCATCCTGTACTCGGCATATCAGGGTGGACTGCTTCCTTCCGGACCTGATCCCCTGTCCTGACAGTCGATACTGGAGAACCTGCAAAAGCCCCATGACTGAAAACAGGTGTCATTTTAATCCTGCCTTCTGATTTTGGCAATCTCTTTTTTGATTATGTCCGGAATTTAATCGGTTTATGTGATCAGTGTTTGAAAAAGCCTGGGCAGTGAACTGCCTGAGGCAGAAACAAAAACACCGCCTTGCGGCGGTGCCTGAAACTGTCCAGAAGGGCTGCCTTTCTAGTAGCTGCCGCTTATGAGCTTTTCCAGCTGGTACATCGAGGTAGGCGCTCCGCGGATTACGCGGCCGTTGATGATGTAGGCGGGCGTGCCGGTGAGGCCCATGTTGTGCGCCAGACGCTCGTTGTCCATGATCTTCTTTGCAACATAGTCACCGTCGGCCTCGGTCTTGATCTTGCTGAGATCCATGCCGAGCTTCGTTACCAGATCATCAACTTCCTTGGTGTTCTGGATCTTGTCTGCCCTGGTCATCAGCTCATTGTGATAGATGACGTACTTGTTGGGGTAGAGGCGCTGTATCGCCATGGCGATGCGGGCAGCGTAGACGGACTCATCGGAGAGGATAGGGAACTCCTTGTAGATGTAGTGGACGTCACTCGGGTGCTTCTGGAGGTACTTCAGAATAAGCTGCTTGGTTTTCTTGCAGTAGCCGCAGTCATAGTCAAAGAACTCGACAATGACAGTCTTTGCCTTGTCGGCAGGAGCTCCTGAGGTGCCGTCCCTGTTGTCACTGAAGATTGCGTCATACTGCGACTCAATGAGCTTCTTGTCAGCGCGGGCCTGGTACTCGCCCTGATCGGCCTTCAGCTTCTGGGTTACCTCAAGAATGACTTCCGGGTGGTCAAGCAGGTAATCATGGACAATAGTCTCGATTTCCTCTTTGGAAAATCCAGAGGGGCGAAGTATTCCTGCTCCTGTCGCATCAGCTGCTGATGCTGAGGGAACCAGGGTAGCGAGCATTATTCCGGCCGCTGCCGCAAGAACGGTTTTTGAAAGTCTTTTCATCCTGACCTCTTGGTATCCGGCCTGCTCTGTGAGGCCGGGATCAAACTCTCCCATTTTAATGTTGAAAATTTAGTCAAATAACACTATTTTTATAATTTTTGATATAGGTCAAATTACGTAATAAGGCAGTTTATGTCATATATGATCTCTCCCTATAAGTGCCTTGCCAATACTTGATATGAATGTAATATTTCGGTAAAATCCCCGGGTCCTTTCAACGGTCGCATTGAAAGGGCTAATGCGGCGCCAGTGGCGCCCGTTCCTGAATCGGATGAAGCAAGTGAGACCCCGCAGGGGGATTTTTTAATTTTATTGTGAGTTTTTAAGATGGCTTATACTTTTGATGCAGAAATTCGCACGGACCTTGGGAAAGGTGCGAGCCGCCGCCAGCGTCGTGAGAACAAGGTTCCTGCCGTTGTATACGGCGGCGGGAAGGATGCAGTCAGCATCTCTCTCGATCATGACAAGATTTTCATTGCTCAGCAGTTTGACGCGTTCTACAAGGAACCTGTAACCCTGAACATCAAGAACGGTGATCAGACCGAGACCGTCCAGACCAAGGTTGTCGCTATCCAGCGTCACCCTGTTAACGGCAGGGTTGTCCACCTGGACTTCCTCAGGGCCTGATTTCACCAGCGCACTGAGCCAGGCTGATCTGGCAGACAGAATTTGGAAGGGCGCCCACGCGGCGCCCTTGTTTTTGGTGTGCTCGGCATGAGCATTGACTATAGGGTGAAAGTCCCGAACTCGCCCGCTGGAGGGAAGAGTTAGCGAATCGCAAGGTGGTCGGAGTAAT
>ONIT01000064.1 GCA_900317945.1 uncultured Pseudomonadota bacterium | reverse complement strand
TGAGTAACACGAAGTACGTCAGGTAGTTGCAGTGTTAGTGCCGCAGCTGGCTGAACATGTATTCGTAGGCCAATCCACAATTGGGATTAGCCTACTCAAGCTGGAAACGCCGTATGCGGATCCGCACGTACGGTGTTGTGAGAGGTGTGATGCTAAAACATCCGCCTACTCGATTTTTAGTGCCGGATCAGCGCGGCAGGCGGGAAAAGGGCGCGACCCATTCTGGTGAGCCAGTGCACCGCTTTTCACTATTGAGAGCCTTTTGCAGGCTTCAGGGCAAAGCCGGGCTGCCTGCGCGCAGAGGCGGGAGAAAACGTCCGGCATAACGCTTCTTTTCTTTCACTTTCCGTGATCGCTCTGCGGCTGCAGGCTGCCGCTCATTGTCCAGGCTTCAGGGCAAAGATTTTATGTAAAGAGAGTGCCTTTCAGCGTGCTTTGGGAATATCCGGGCACTTTCTCAGGCCTGAAGGCCAGCTTTCCTCGATTCCTGCGGGTGAAATGATGACAGCTCCGGGTTTTAAAGGCAGGATAATTGCTTGGTATAATAGGTCAATTTGTGAACTGAATCACATGATGACTCTGCACTGTCAGAGCAGACGGACATCATGAAAAGATATTTCAGATGGAGAGACAAGTGACAAAAGCAATAAGACAGACCAGGGGCGTCATGGCGCACCTTATTTCAGCGTACCGCGGGATACTGAGACACGCATTAATTGCAGGACTTGCAATGTCATTTGGGGGGGCGATCCTGACGGCAGAGGCTGCTGATATCACAGGACGTGTAGTGGATGAAAAGACAGAAAAGCCAAAAGAGCCAAGTACATACAGCACCAGTAACCCTGAATTAACGGAAAATCCCAACACTATCACTCCCGGATGCAATGGCAGCGACAAGCTCTGCAAGTCTGACACGAAATTCTACGTATATCAGAAAAAGTCTGACGGCACCTACAGCGACACGCCTGGCAGCCTCTCTGTTGTGAAGGGTACAGCACTTATCTTTGCTGGAACAGGCAGGCTATACACGCTTTTAAACAAGGAAGCCACTAATTGGCACCCCAAAGAAGAGGATGAGGACAGCGTCGGTAAGATTATCATAGCAGGCGGAGCCACAGTGACTGCTGACAACCGTGTGACTGCGCACTTCGCAAAAATTGACGGAACACTCATCGCTCCTCATGTCAGAACTAGTAATACAGATGGTGATGGGGATGTGCATGCGGACTTCGCGACAGTGAATGGCTCCGTGAAAGCGGAGGGGCTTATTGATATAGCAAATGGTCAGATTTACGGCACTCTCACCAGCAACAAAGGCAATGTGCAGGTCGACGGTTCAACGGTGCATGAGAACGCCACTGTAATTGCAGAGGAAATGATAACAGCCAGGGACTCTACAATTTCTGGCAGACTGAGCAGTTCTAAGCATAAAGTTCAAATTCAAAGGTCAACTGTAACAGCGACGGGCAGAGTCGAGGCGCCAACATGGTCGATTGATGCTAACTCCGCTGACATTTCTGGCACGCTGAGCGCCGGCTCTGTGGTACTTGCATACTATAATGGCGAGAAAGCAACGGTGCATGAGGGCGCCACTGTTGAGGCAACAGGAAAAACAGGGATAATTTATGCCTACCATTCCACACTCTAGGGCGATCTGTATGCAAACGGGGAAAGTGGACAGATTCGGACCTGGTATTCTCCTGACGTTTCAGGCAATCTGTATGCAACAGGGGAAAATGGGGTGATAGATGCTTACCGGTCTAATATTTCAGGCAATCTGACTGCCGGTAAGATGGTGAATCTCAGCGGCGCAACTGTTTCCGGTAATGTTACCGCGAAAAGTATTGATATCCATGAGACTAAAACAATGGATGCACAAATCTCAGGCTCGGTTACAGCCACCGGAGGAGGGGAGCTTAACTTAGGCAGCCATGCCATGAGACTTGACGGAAGCAGTGCAGTCCTCACACTGGAAAAAGACACACAAATATCAAGTAATAAGCCTGCTGGAAAGACCCAGATTGATGTAAGGAATGGTGCCAGCCTGGTGTCCTGGGCTGATGTGCTGCTGGATTTCACGCGCGCTGACCTTGGCCTCAGGTACCCGGACCCCGGGGCTGTCCAAGTTGACGGAAAGTCCAGCGTCACACTGAAAGGCTTCGGCGTCCTGAACAATAACTTCTCGACTGAACACATCCGCGATACCCTTGGCATGGCAGAGGGATCGACGCTCAATTTCGAGATTGATCAGTCTGAGTGGGATCAGTATAAAAATGATGACGGCACTTACACATTCGACGGCTCTGTTAACAAGACGACTGGCGTCAAGCTGGATGACAATGTAACGATTTCAAGTCCTCTGCTTGTCGAAAACGGCACAACGCTCGAGGTCAGGAACCTGGATCTGTCAGTCAAGGATGACACCAAGGTGACCGGAGACTCGCATCTCATACTTGGCAAGAATGTGAACAGCAGCCTCAAGAACATTATTTCCGACGGCTCGGGCAACCTTGCCATCACTGAAGAGGCAGGCACCATTACTGCGGCAGACATAGGAGGTGCCGGAGCAGATAAAAGGCTTGGCAGCGCTGATGTTGCGGGATCTCTTGTGGCTGACAGCCTGTACTCAGAGGCGGCCAGCATTTCCGGAACCCTGAATGTTAAGGAGTCCTTCCTTGATAATGCGACACTCACGGGCACAATTGCCGGCGGAAAGACTTCCGTAAGTGACACGCTGAGCATGTCAGGCGCACCGAAAATCCAGAATGTGGCATCTGTTACTGCGAAGGATGCCGCTCTTGCAGAAGGCGCGAAAGCCACTATTGACGGCACTCTTGCTGCCACTGGCACGCTGACTCTTGAAAAAGGCTCTGTCTCTTCTGTGAATGGCTCAGCCACCGCAATGAACATTGTCTCCTCAGGCAGTATTACAGGCAGGGGAACGGTCCGGGCGGATGGCCTCTACACCATGAAGGATGGATCTGCCATAGAGTCCGAGGCCACGGTTACTGCAGGGACGGCCACGGCAGGCGACGGGGCAGTGTCCGTCGTTGACGGCTCGCTCAGTGCTGACAGCCTTGCCGTCTTTGGTGCCGTAAAAGGCACCGGTGACATCACGGTAAATGAGAAGGCTGACGTGTCAGGCTCTCTCTCAACCGGCACGCTTACTCTTGCCGGAGGCTCGTCCTCTGCGGTTTCGGGTATCGTTGCCGCTGATATCCTCACTGCCTCGGGAACTGTTACGGGTAGCGGGAAGTTCACTGTAAATGAGAAGGCGGGCGTCTCCGGATCGCTCTCAGCTGAGAGCTTCTATGCGAAGACCGCGGACATTGCAGGAAACTTCAGCGCAAAGGAGGCAGTCCTTGACAGCGCTTCTGTTACCGGCAGTGTGGCGGCTGAGAGCCTCACGGCAGCAGGCAGCGTTTCCGGAACAGGCACCCTCACCGCGGGTAGCCTCCTCACCCTCGGCAATGACCTCCGGGTTCTTGGCCGCGGCTCTGTCACGGCAGAGACTGCTGACTTCGGCGGGCATGGCATGGTTCTCACAGGCTCATCTGCTGCCGCTCCCGCGATGCTGACTGTCAGGAACTTCTCCTCGTCAGGCACCGAGGGTGTCATGAACGGCAGCCTCACCTCAGGGCAGAACACCGCGTTCTACATCGGCGACACCGCGGGCGGCACTGATCTCTTCAAATCCGAGGCCAGGGAGATAGACGGAAGCAGCCAGAAGGCGCTCGGCTTCATCGACAGGAAGATAAGGCTTACCCAGGGCTCCTCCATCACGGTTGACGGAACTCTTACAAGCGCTCCCGGAGCATCAGCAGTCTCCGCAGCCTCTCTGAGAACCGCTGCTGTTCCCACTCTCGTCCTGAACGGACAGTCGGTCACCGCATCCTCATCAGCATCCCAGGCTGACACCGTAACGGTCGGAAAGGGCTCGAAGCTCACTGTATCCGCGGCAGCGCTTGAGGGCGGCGCGGCGGTCATTTTCGAAAAGGGCGGAACCGTTAACAACGCGGGCACGATCGAGCTCACCAGGACTGACATTGCCGCGAACGAGGTTGTAAAGGTGTTCGGGGCAGACTCCGGCTCTGTAACCGACAACACATCGTCCCTGAGCGGTCAGTACACCATGCTGAACGGCGCATTTGTCCTTGACCCTCTGGGCGACGGCAGCGTGAAGGCCCGCTTTGAGGGCGTGCAGGATGGAACAACCGACAGCTCCCTCAAGGGTGCGGTTGACCAGTCCATCAAGGATCCTGTCAATCAGTGGATAGCGGCAGGCAATACGGTGAAGGACGGCTCGTTCCTCTCTGATGCCATGTCATCTGAGGAAACAGCGAAGACGCTCAACTCCGCAGCGAGGTTCTCAGTCCTCTCCGGAACAGTCCAGAACTCGCTCCTTGCTGAACGCGCTGCCTATGACTCGGTCTCCGAGCGTCTGGGCTTCGGCGCCGCGTCAATCGCGAGGCAGGGTAATATCGAGGGCACCAGCGCCGGCGTCTGGCTGCAGCCGGTGTACATGCACTATGACTCGGACGGTTTCAGCGCGGTGCTCACGGATGACTACGGAGTATCGTCAGGGCTTTACGGAACAGTCCTGGGAGCTGACGTGAAGTTCGGCGGTAACTACATAGTTGGTGCAGCCTTCTCCACCGGAACCGGAACCTCCCACTCGGACGGAAGCCATTCCTATACCAGCAATGACTTTGACTTCTATGGCGGGAGCCTCTACGGAAGCATGGAGTTCGGCAGCCTCACCATCGCGGCTGACACCGGCATCACAAGGCTCACCGGAGACGCGGAGCAGACCTCTCCTATCGGGAAGCTCAGGGGCGATGCTGACGCCGATGTCTGGACCACCGGAGTGCAGGCCAGGTATGACATTAAGGCGGGTAATGTTACCGTTGCGCCGCATGCCGGAGTGCGCTACACGAAGGTCAGTACCAAGGCATCTGACGTAAGGACGGAGAAGGGAGCCTCAATCAGGTCCGAGAAGGTTACGGTTGAGCAGGAGACCTTCCCTGTCGGAGTGAAGGTCAGCAGCACCTTTAGGGCAGGCGACTGGAGCCTGAGCCCGGCGGCTGACGCGAGCCTGATTCTCACCGCAGGCGATAAAGATGTCACCACCCATACGAACCTGGGCAGCCCGGAGGTGAGCGCTACATCTGACATCTCGGACACCGTCTCCTGGGATGTTAAGGCCGGCCTCAACGCGCAGTATGGCGACAGCCTGGGCCTCGGCATTTCGGCAGGCTTCGGCGGCTCACAGCACACTGACAGCGAGGCCGCATAGCAATCGGCGCCCGCTTCGAGTTCTGATGAGCTGAAGCTGAAACAGACACACCACAAAAAGTCCCGCGGCCCCAAAGGCTGCGGGATTACTGTTTCTGCCTCAGGCGGGAGATGTCCCAAGGCGGCGGAGGAGCCTCCCTGAGGTTCACCATGCCTCTCCATCCCCTGGCATTTTCCCCGTATTCAGGGCTTTTCCCCGCCCGCCGGGGTATATTCCGTATGTCCCTGTATATGTGCTAAAATTAAACGATTATCGATAATGCCGGGGTTCCGTTTTCATGAAAATGCCGTCTTTTCTAACCAATGCCGCAGAGAAGCTGAAAAGCGTTCTCCGGAAAAAGCCCGGCGCGGGCAGTGCCAAGGAGAAGGGCGGCGCGGCAGGATCCGCAGACGGACCCAGGACTGCCTACGGCGCGGTGTTCGGCTACTCCGGGAGCCACGTCTATTTCGTGATGAGCGGCGAGAAGGGTATTGAGGGCGAGATCGTGGACTGCGGAACCCCGACGCAGTGGCCGGAGAAGACCAAGGCCCTCCTTGAGGCGCACCACGTGAAGTCATCAGCCAAAACCGCAGCGGTCCTCTTTCAGCCCGTCTACCACGCAGTTCAGATTGAGAAGCCCAAGGTCCCCGACGAGGAGATGATGAACGCGCTCCCCTTCGCGGTGAAGGACTTCATCACCCAGAACCCCGCCGAGCAGCTCTTCGACTACGTTGACTGCCTCAAGATCGCCTCGACCCCGGACCGGATCCAGGTGTTCAGCGCGCCGAAGAAGGACATTGACGGCATCGCGCAGACGCTCTCCTCGATGACGAAGCTCCAGCTCATCACCGTCGACCAGCTCGCCATGGCCGATCTTTTCGGCACGGACCAGACGGTTCAGGTAATCCTTTTCCAGCCGGAGAGGCACGATCTCACGCTCTCCGTCTACCAACAGGGCATCAACGTCTTCTCCCGCACGGTGCGCGGCTACATGAACCTGACCAAGGTCTCGTTCCGTCCCGCGCAGCGCCAGGCCCCTGCGCCGGCGCCCGCTCCGAGGCAGCCAGGCGTCATCGACATCGGGAGCCTCGCGGGCGAGCTCAGGGGGCTTGAGGCCGGAAACGGCGCCGGGCAGCCAGGCGGCGCTCCCGCGGCGGCTCCTGCTCCCGCGCCGGAGGATCCGGAGAAGCCCTATATCCCGCAGCAGTCGGATCTCCTTGACGGGCTCTCCCTTGAAATACAGCGCTCGCTCGACTACCTTACCGCGCAGCTCAAGCTCCCGCCGGTCCGCAAGATGTTCTTCGCGATAGACAGCAAGGAGCTCGGCACCATCATGGGCTACCTCAAGAACTTCTTCAGCGTGGAGCTCGTCGACCTCCGGGACATGGTGAAGGGCAACACCTTTGAGTACCTGCCTCTCGTAGCCTGCCTCAACGGGCGGGAGGAGAAGGCATGAAGACTACCATCAACTTCTACCGCCGGGAGAAGAAGCGCACCAAGTTCGAGCCGCTGACGTTCAAAAACATGCTGATCCTCTTCGGCGGGCTCCTCCTTATCATGATCCTCGCGACAGCCGTGATGGTCATGATGAAGAACAAGGCCGTCGCGGCAGCCGACAGACAGTCCGAGGCCGCAGAGAAGCTCGAGAACTATGTGGCGCAGCTTGAGGCGCTCTCGCAGGGCGAGAGCGCAGATCCGGAGCTCGAGAAGAAGCTCGCGAAGCTCCGCCTCGAGGAGGAGGCCACCGAGAAGCTCTCCGGAGTGATCGCGTCCCTCAAAGGCGACAGCGCGCAGGACTTCTCGGATCTCCTGCTCGACCTCGCAAGGATTTCAGACGGGAAGGTCTATCTGAGCACCGTCTCCGCCGAGGGCAGCATGCTGACTCTCGGGGGCGTCGTGGAGAAGGCCTCGGACGCGGCGGACTTCGCGGGAAGGCTTAAGAGCTCCGAGTCGTTCAGGGGCCGCAAGTTCTCCGGAGTATCGGTCTCCGCGAGCAAGGACTACCCGGGGGCAAGCGAGTTCACCTTCACGGGCTTTGACCAGGCCGCGGCCGACGCCGCGCGCGAGGAGGCCAGGAAGGCATTTGAGGAGGCCCACAGGACCGATGAGGAATCTGAGGGCTCAGAGGGCGGGGAGGCTCAGGAATGAAGCAGCTTGACGATCTTTCCGAGAAGTTCTCGAAGCTTAAAAAGCAGGAGAAGATCCTCCTCATGGTCTGCGCCGCGGTGCTTGCCATTTTCCCGGTGTGGTCCTACGGCTTCGATCCCGCGATGCAGAAGTACCGCGAGGCGGTGAAGAGCGCCGAGGAGTATGGCGCCAAGATCGAGGAGCTCTCGCAGAAGTCCGATGAGCTCGCCTCCGGGGCCGGCATCAGCATCAACGACCAGTTCAAGCAGCAGATCGCGGAGCTTGAGAAGAAGCTCGCGGCGAAGAATGAGGAGCTGAAGAAGACCCTCACCGGCCTCGTGCCTCCCACCGAGATGACCGACATGCTGCAGAACATCATGTCCGGCATGGACGGGATAGCGGTGAAGGAGCTTAAGAACCTTCCCCCGGAGAACCTCGCCGTGTCGCCTGACGGCGGCGGGGTGTTCCGCCACGTGCTCCATATGGAGATAAGCGGCGGCTATACCGACCTCATGCGCTTTGTCGGAGCCCTTGAGACCCTGCCGCAGAAGTTCTACTGGAAGAAGATCAGCCTCCAGGGCGACCCCAAGGAATACCCGCGGAGCACACTCGTGCTCGAAATCTACACGCTGAGCGTCAGCGAGGAGTTCATCAGTGTATCCTGACATAATGAAGGCAGCCGCCGCGGCGCTCGTGCTGGCTCTTTCTGCCTCAGCCCCGGCACTGGCGGCAGACGCTGAGGGCGCCGGGCTTCCTGCGGCGGGAAATCTTCAGGGGAGAACGGCCTCCGTACAGTCGCTCCCGGATCCCACGATGCCCCTTCCCCTCATGAGGCGGGCCATCGAGGCAGGGCTTAAGGACGGCGAGAAGACCCCTGAGATCCCGGCCGCCGGGCAGCAGGGGCCGGTGCTCTCCGCGGTGATGACGTCCCCGGTGCGCGGCGCCGTCATCAGCGGGACATTTGTGAAGGAAGGCGACATGGCGGGCGGCATAAAGCTTGAGAGCGTCTCCGGCGACTCTGCGTCGCTTCTGATGCCCGACGGGCGCAAGGTTACACTGAGGCTCTTTGAGAGCAGCCTTAAAATCAGCAGATAAGGACAGAAGAGATATGTTAGATGCAATCATGAAAGTGTCAGTGCTCTCGGCGGCGGTTCTGCTGACTGCGTGCGCATGGCGCCCGCAGCCCGTCGAGGCAAAGAAGGCCCTTGCTGACGCGATTGAGAACAACAGCACGCTCGTCGTGCCGAGATCCGTAACCTCTGCCCTCCACCGGAGCGGCGACACCCGAATCACTGCTCCCGCGGAGAAGAGGCGCTTCCGCATCGATGCGCGCGACATCGACGCGAAGGAGTTCTTCACCTCCCTCGTCGGGCAGAGCAGGTACAGCTTCGTCGTGCATCCTGACGTCTCGGGGACCATAACCCTCAGCCTCAGGAACGTGACGCTGAGCGATGTCCTCAACGCTGTAGCGGACACCTACGGCTACGACATACAGCGCCGCGGCGGCATCATCTATGTCTATCCTGCGGGAGTTCGTTCCGAGACCTTCGAGGTCAACTACCTCCTTCTCGCGAGGCAGGGCAACTCCAGCATCAACGTGACGACGAGCGGCGTCTCCGATGACTCGGACGACAGCGACAGCTCGTCCTCATCGTCATCCTCCTCAGGATCTGACAGCAACAGCTCCGGCACCGACATCACCACGACCTCGGAGAACGATCTCTGGAAGAGCCTCGAGGCGGCGCTTAAAGGACTTGTCGGGACAGGCGAGGGCAGATCGGTCATCATGAACCCGCAGGCGGGGCTCGTAACCGTTACGGCCATGCCGAAGGAGCTCAAGACCGTCCGCGAGTTCCTCTCGAAGACCCAGGAGGCCCTCCGCCGCCAGGTCATCATCGAGGCCAAGATCCTCGAGGTAACCCTCAATGACGGCTTCCAGTCCGGCATCGACTGGGAGAACCTCAAGTGGCGCGGCGTCAATGATCCGGAGAGGGGCGTCTTCGCGGGCACCTCGACAGGCGTTGAGAACGGCAGCTACAAGTACTACACGACCAACAGCACCTACGGCGTTACTGACGACATCATCGGCCTCATCGGCGGAGGCGTCGGCATCAGGATCACGGACGGCAGCTTCGCGACCGCGATACAGCTTCTGAAGACCCAGGGCGACGTAACGACGCTCTCGAACCCCCGCGTGACCGCGCTCAACAACCAGAAGGCGGTAATCAAGGTCGGAACCGACCGCAAGTACGTGAGCGACATCAGCTCCTCGAGCAACTCGGACAGCAGCTCCACGTCGCTTTCCCCGTCGATCTCGTTCGAGACCTACTTCTCCGGCGTGGCGCTCGACGTCCTGCCGCAGATTGACGCGGACGGCCATGTGCTGATGCACATCCACCCCTCGGTCATCAAGGTTGACGACGATCCGAGAGTCATCAACCTCGCGGGCTTCGGCGGCACCTCCTCTGAGCCCATGACGCTCCCGATGGCGAAGTCGGACGTCAGGGAGACCGACACCATCGTTGACGCCAACAGCGGAGAGATCATTGTGCTGGGCGGCCTCATGGAGACCTCCGAGATTGACCGCCAGAGCAGGATCCCGGGCCTCGGCGACATCCCCGGCCTCGGCGAGGTGTTCAAGAACAGGCAGAAGGTCGGGCAGAAGCGCGAGCTCGTGATTATGCTGAAGCCCGTCGTCGTCCGCGAGAACACCTGGAAGGACGAGCTGCAGCGCGCGTCCGACCTCCTCGATGACTGGTACCCCTCAAAGGACAGCAAAAAGAAAGGCAAGTAGCATTTAAGACACGGAGGAGCGGGGGAGATCCCGCCTGAGCGGAGAGAGAGCATGAACGAAACAGCATCAGGAACGCAGCCGGGCATTGGCGAGGCCTCCTATCTCGGCTTCTTCGGGCTTAATGAGCTCCCCTTCACCCTGACGCCCAACACCTCGTTCTACTTCGGGCTCCCTCCTCATGAGGAGGCTATCGCCGTGGTGCGCGTCGCTCTGGCGGGCGGCGAGGGCATCATCAAGATCACAGGCGAGGTCGGCACCGGGAAGACCATGCTGCTCCGCAGGATCATGAACAACATCCTGCCCGCTGACGCCTTCATCTGCTATTTCCCCAATCCCTATTTAAGCGCCGCGGAGCTCAGGGAGGCCCTGGCGCACGAGCTCGGTGCGGAGAAGAGCGAGGGCATGAGCACGGTAACGGACGCCATCAACCACCGGCTCATTGAGCTCAAGAAAGAAGGAAGGAGCGTCGTTGTCTTCATCGACGAGGCGCAGGCCCTTCCCGACGAGACCCTGGAGGCCGTAAGGCTCTTCGGGAACCTCGAGACCGAGTCCTCGAAGCTCCTGCAGATCGTCCTCTTCGGGCAGCCGGAGCTTGACGAGCGCCTCGCGCGCCCGGAGTTCAGGCAGCTCCGGCAGAGGATCGCCTTCTCCTACCGCCTGCGGCCCCTCACTATGAATGAGACCGACGCCTATATCGCATCGCGCCTCCGCGCCGCGGGCTACCGGGGACAGGTCCTCTTCCCGAGGCGCTCCGTCAGGAAAATCTGGCGCGCGAGCCGCGGCATCCCGAGGCTCATCAACATCCTCTCGCACAAGTGCCTGATGCTCGCCTTCGGGCGCGGATCGCCCGTGGTGAAGGGGCGTGACGTGAAGGGCGCCATCCGGGACACCGAGGACGCCTGGGGCAACTACATGAGAAGGCGCGTCACCTTCTTCTTCATGTCCTCCGCCATCATCCTCATTATCATCGCGGCGGTCATCGTCGGCGTCGTGGAGGCACTATGAGCGTTATCAACCAGATGCTCCGCGACCTCGACCGCCGGGGCGCTGCGACGGGCGACGGCGTCTACCACGCGAAGGACACCGGCGGGAAGAGGCTGATGCTGGTCGCCATCGTGGTATTCATTGCGGCGGCGGTCTTTGCCGCGGCCGCGGTTACCTACGCGGTTAGAAAGCACCGCGCTGAGTCTCCCGCTCCTGAGAAAACCGAGCAGGTAGAGAGGGCTGAGTCCGCCGTTGCCGCAAAGGAAGAGGCAGCGCCTGACGCAACGGCTGCTGAGCGCGAGGCGGTGGTGAACGCCGAGCCCGCTCCCTTAAGGAAGCCGAACTCCAGCCAGGGCGCCGCAGCAGGAAAGAATGATTCGGCAGTCTCGGAGAGCGCGGTGAGCGCCGAGCGGAAGCGCCGCGAGGAGCTCGCCGAGGTCCTCGCCGGGCCTGACAGAGAGCTCCTCAGGGACATCAGGGAGCGCGAGGCGCAGTCCGCTGCGAAGGGAAGCGATGGGAGCAATGGCGCATCCTCTGACGTTCCCGAGAAGCCCCGCGGCACGCTCAGCATCCAGGTCGAGAACCTCCCCGCCGGGAAGAAGGCGGAGCTCAGCGCGAAGAGCGGCGACCGCAAGGTTATAACAGGCGAGCTAGGCGGCGCCGAGGAGGACTTCCAGGACGCGCTTGCGGCGAAGCCCCGGGACTCGGCTGTCAGGATGAAGCTCGCGAGCCTTTACTTCGGCAGGGGCGATCTGGGCGCGGCTGACGATCTCCTCTCGAAGGGCATCGCGCTCGACACATCCGACTGGCGCCTCCGCGGCATGCAGGCCAAGGTGAGGTCCGCAGCGGGGAACAGGGCAGGGGCGCTGAAGTCCCTCACCGGCTTCTCGCCGGAGGCCACCAAGGAGACGCTCCCCTACTATGAGCTCGAGTCGGAGCTCGCGGACGAGGTCGGGGACTGCGACTCGGCGGCCGCGGCCTACAGGAAGCTCTGGAAAATCGCGCCCGCGGAGACGCGCTACGGCGCGGGGCTCGCCATAGCCTACGACAGGTGCAGTCAGAAGCAGGCCGCCATCAATACCTACAGGAAGGTCCTTAAGGACAGGAAGCTTGATCCGAACGTAAGGGATTTTGCTGAAAGAAGGCTCAGGGTGCTCGGAGGGAAGAAATAATGGTAAAGCCAAGGCTTCGGAAAAGGCTCGGAGACCTTCTCGTCGAGGAAGGAGTCATATCGAACGACCAGCTGATGGCCGCCCTCAAGAACCAGAAGGGGAAGGGCATCAAGCTCGGCGCGTCGCTCATCGATTTGGGCTACATCAACGAGGAGCAGCTCCTTAAGTTCCTCGCGAAGCAGCTGAACATTCCGTTCTACGATCTCTCGAAGGTGAAGATCGACCAGGCGGCGGTGCAGCTCATTCCCGAGGTGCAGGCAAGAAGGCTCAGAGTCCTCTGCATCCACGCCGAGCCCGACCGCGCGACCGTCGTGATGAGCGACCCGGCGGACCTCAACGCGATGGACTCGGTCGCGGCCCTTCTCATGCCGCGCGAAATCGAGTTCGCCGTCGCCAGGGAGTCGCAGCTCCTCACCTCCTTCGGGCAGCTCTACAGAAAGACCAAGGAAATCGAGTCCTTCGCCTCGCAGCTCCAGGAGGAGTACAAGGCCTCGGACTTCGAGATGGGAGCCGCGGCCGAGGCCGAGGGCTCCGAGAACGAGGCGACGGTCGTCAAGCTCCTCCGCATGATCTTCGAGGACGCGGTGCAGGTCCACGCCTCGGATATCCACATCGAGCCTGACGAGAAGGTCCTCCGCATCAGGCAGCGAATCGACGGCGTCCTGCACGAGACCGACCTCAACGAGGTGGGAATCGCGCCCGCTTTGGTGCTCCGCCTCAAGCTGATGTCGGGGCTCAACATCTCCGAAAAGAGGCTCCCGCAGGACGGGCGCTTCAAGATCCGCGCGAGGGGACACGACGTCGACGTTCGTATCTCGACCCTCCCCATACAGAACGGCGAGTCGGTCGTAATGCGACTCCTCGATCAGACCTCGGGGCTCCTCAACCTCAACGATGTCGGCATGCCTCCGCAGATCCTGGAGAAGTTCCGTCGCGAGCTCCACCGTCCGCACGGCCTTATCCTTGTGACCGGGCCTACGGGCTCGGGAAAGACCACGACCCTTTACGGCGCGCTCTCCGAGCTCAATGAGCCCGGGACCAAGATCATCACCGCCGAGGACCCGGTGGAGTTCCGCCTGCCGCGCGTGAGCCAGGTGCAGATCAACTCCGCAATCGGCCTCGACTTCTCGAGGGTCCTCCGTGCCTGCCTCCGTCAGGACCCGGACATCATCCTCGTGGGAGAGATGCGTGACAAGGAGACCTGCGAGATCGGACTCAGAGGCGCTATAACGGGACACCTGGTGCTCACCACCCTCCACACCAACGACGCCGTCTCGAGCGCGCTCCGCCTCATGGACATGGGCGCGCCCGGCTACCTCGTCGCGGCGGCCCTCAGGGTCGTCATCGCGCAGAGGCTGGTAAGGCGAATCTGCCCGGACTGCAAGGAGGAGTACGTCCCTGACGAGAGCGACCGCAGGTTCATCGATGACGTCATCGGACCGGGCGCCTCGCAGCATGTCTTCTACCACGGGCGCGGCTGCCAGAGCTGCAACTATACGGGCTACAAGGGCCGAATCGGCGTCTTTGAAATCCTTGACCTCAAGGGCGAGATGATGGACGCGCTCCGCGCCGAGGACACCGAGCGCTTCAGCCGCGCGGCGAACGCGGATCCCGACTACGTGCCCCTTTCCCACATGGCCTACGACTACGCTCTCCAGGGCATCACGAGCCTTGACGAGGTGCTGAGACTTGCGGAGATAGCAAAGTAAGATGCCGATGTTCAGCTACCGCGGCTACAGCGCCGCAGGGGAAACCTCCGGGACGCTCGAGGCGCCTGACCGCCAGAGCGCGGCGCAGACGCTTTCATCGCGCGGCATCATGCCGGTGAGCCTCACCGAGGAGGCGGTGAAGGAGAAGAGCAGCGGGGGGCTTCTCAGCAATATCCACTTCATGCATCACGTGAAGATCGAGGATCTCGTGATGTTCTGCCGGCAGATGTACTCCCTTACGAAGGCCGGCATCCCGCTCCTCCGCGCCATAGGCGGCCTCTCGAACACCATCACCAATCCGGTCCTGCGCGACGAGCTCAAGCAGATCGGGCGTGACCTCGCGGGAGGCATGCCGATGGCCTACAGCCTCAGGAATCGCCCCGACATCTTCAGCCCGCTCTTTGTGGCGCTTATCAACGTCGGAGAGAACACCGGAGAGCTCGAGGGATCGTTCAAGCAGATCGCGGAGTACCTCTCTTTGGACATGGAGACGAGGAAAAGAGTCAAGGCCGCCATCCGCTACCCGATGATCGTCATCATCTTCCTCGCGCTCGCCATGGTCGTGCTCAACATCTGGGTAATCCCGGTGTTCGCCAACCTCTTCGCGAAGTTCGACGCGGAGCTCCCCATCTATACGAGGATCCTCCTCGCGGTGTCGCACTTCTTCAGGACCTACTGGTATGTGCTCCTCCTGTCCGTCATCGGCATCTCCTGGTTCTGGGTGAAGTGGAGCCACTCCAAAAGCGGACGCTACACCTGGGGCAAGTGGCAGATGAGGCTGCCCATCATCGGGCCCATCGTAACCCAGTCGCTCCTCGCGAGGTTCTGCCGGAGCTTCGCGGTCATGATCTCCTCGGGCATCACGCTCAATCAGGCCCTCGCGCTCGTCGCGGAGGCGGTGGACAATGACTTCCTCGCGGAGAAAATAGTGAAGATGAAGACCGGCATCGAGGGCGGTCAGTCGCTCGCGCATGTCGCGGCCGACGCCAACATCTTCTCGCCCCTCGTCATGCAGATGTTCGCCGTAGGTGACGAGACCGGACAGGTCGACACGCTGCTCCTCGAGGCCGCCGGGTACTATGAGGGCGAGGTCGACTACGCATTGAAGAACCTCACCGCGAAAATCGAGCCGATCCTCCTTCTCGGAATATTCACGCCGATGTGGAACATGTACAGCGTCATGCAGGGGCAGAAATGACCCAGGAAGACGTCTCCGAGAACTTCAACCGCAGGTGGCTCATCAGGCTCGTCACGATCATGGCCATCATGTTCGTGGGCGGGCTCGCCATCAAAAGCCTCTTCGGGAACTACTTCATGGCGCGCGACGCCGCGTTCTCCTACAGGCAGAAAACCTTCTCCGAGAGGGCAATGGCCGTGCACCAGGACTACCTCGCGGGATCGAGGAACGGCGTTGCCTGCATGAAGGTTTACAGGGGAGGCGGGAAGAAGGGGAGCGAGCGGATCTGCTTCGCGGTGAGCGGCGCGGGCTGGCCCACCGACATCCTGCCCTCGGCCGCGAGGGAGGACCAGAAGAGAGAGCAGGCAGCAGACGCGAAAAAGGATCCCAAAAAGGAGCAGGAGGAGCGGAGCGGGCACTGCCTCCGGCTTTGGAACGCGCTCCTACAGGATGACGCGCGCGAGGTGAAGTACAGGGACCTCGGGAAGGGCGTGTGCCGCTATGAGGATCCGCTGAAGCAGGGGCTCTTCGTCTACGATCCGGAGAGCGGGAAGATCAGGTAAGGGGCTGCGCCTCATGGATGCGGCCCGCTGCCAGTATGTCTCCAGGTAATTGCATGATGCGTACATAGTCATAAATACGCAAATCATTGATACGGCGTTATTCATATAAGAGTCCGCTGAGCTGAAACAGCTTTCCAGTTACATGCCTGTTACATGGCAATAAAACTGCAGTGCATTGATTTTGCTGTGCTTATGTAAGGTGCTGCCAGACGAAAAACGTTATCCAGTTACGTGCCCGTTACATGGCAGCTGCATGCCTTTGACGGCAGCTCGGATCCGCATTGATCTGAGGTCTTTCTGACCAGTGAAAACGACCGCGAGACGGTACTCAGTTACATGCCTGTTACATAGAAGTTACATGGCAATAAAATCATAATCGACTGATTTGACTGAATTCATCAAAACGGCTGCCTGACGAAAAGAGTCCTCCAGTTACATGCCCGTTACATGGCAGTTACATGCCCTGTGGCAGTTGATCTCCTATGGTTTCGCGAACTGGTGAAAAGGTTCAGTTATTATGCAATTGATTTGGATTGTTTCGCATGATTAGGCCAGATTGAAATTGCATGAACGCTGACTGAGATACACAGTATCGGAATGCCTATGAAACGTTGATGGATCAGCAGCCATTGACAAAAAAGAGGGACAAAATTCCTCACCTTTACGTCCTGTGAACAATGAGGACAAAAAGGGGCATTTAAAAATCTCCGTGGTTCCCATAGCCACCTCAGCCAAAAATCCTTGTACACCTAAAGAGGAAAAATGGCAGGTCCTGTATCCCATGGATCT
>ONIT01000059.1 GCA_900317945.1 uncultured Pseudomonadota bacterium | reverse complement strand
GAACATTCTCATTTATACCGGATACCTGACTCTTTCCAGAACCGGCAGCGGCGGCGCAAATGAGCTCCGCATCCCGAACAAAGAGATCCTCGGATACTTCAGGGACAATATAAGCGGCTATTACAGGAACACCTGGTCAAAGGAGTACGGGACTCTCGTCAGAAGCCTTATGGAGAGGCTCCTTTCAGCTGATTCAGGAGGCGCGGAAGACTCCATGAGCGCGCTTCTCGGCGGCTTTGTCCCGCCTGAGGAGAATGCGCCCAAAGCTCCCCACGGAGATTTCTACCGGATCTTCCTGGACAGCCTCTTTGCCGTGGCCGTTCAGAACATCAGGGATTGCAAATCACTGTTTGGGAGCGGCTTTGCGGAGATCACGTTCAGATCAGCAGGCTGCACTTATGCCGCGGTGATCAGGATTGAATACGCACCGGACAGCACCGCCGGCCTTCACACTCTCGCGGCCCGTGCCCTGGAGCATCTCGGAGAGAAAGGCTGCGCGAAAGCGCTGCTCAGCAAACAGAAGATAAAGGGCGTCGCTGAATGCGGAATGGCTTTCCGCGGCCGCAGCTGCGCCGTAAGCTGCAGGGAGCTTCTCCCTGAGACGCCCGACGCCTGAACTGCCCAAGATTCAGAAAAGTCCCTCAGGTTTCATCAGGAGCTCTCCTGACGCACCATCCGGCCGCCGCGACAAGCAGGATCTCATCGACGGCAGCCTCGGGTGAGTAATGCAGCTGCTCCTCAGGAAATTCATTCAGGGCCCTCATAAAGCCGGTCTGCCCTATGATGCGGGGTATTTCCTCCCCGGTGAGACCGCGGCTCCGCATCTCCTTGTAGACATAAGAGAGGTATCTTTTCTTCTGCTCCTCGGGAACTCTAACTCATCCCCCTGCACTCCGGGCTTCCGGAGGGTTCCGCGTCATGAGGCAGCGGCGTGCCATTGGATCTCCTCGCGGCCGTAAGCAGGATCTCAGAGGCTGCGGCCTCCGGCGAGCAGTGCATCTGCTCCTCGGGATTTTCATTCATGGCACTCATGAAGCCGGTCTTCCCGATGACAAAGGGAATATCCTCATCCCAGAGCCCGCGGCGGCGCTGCTCACCGTAAACACAGGAGAGATATCCTTTCTTCCGCATTTCAGAAACAGTCATGCTCATTACCCCCAGTCACAGGCCCCGGGACAGAGTCTCCGTGTTTTCCGGAAAATATCCGCGGGAGCCTCACTCCCCTGAAAGGACATCGCTCACGGCATCATTGACGGAGTCATAGTGCCTGTAAAGCTCCGGATGCTCCTTCATCGCCCTGCACTCCCCGAGCGCCGCGCGGGTCTCAGCGTTCGGCTCCTCCTTCTCTTTTTCCGCCTCTTCTGTGTCAAACGGCATGCCGCCGCATCTCTCGACGCTCCGGAGGAACATCGTGATGGCGGTCTCCAGGTCGAGGCCGAGAGCATTGAGGATTTTCCCGGCCTTCATTTTGAGTTCAGCGTCAACGCTGATGCTTATAGTTTCATATGACATTGCGCATTCTCCATTCGGATTTCCGGCATTAGGGACTCAGAAGCCCGGTCTCTCAATACCGGAAGCAGCAGAATAAATCCCAGGCCCGCTGCCGTCTCTGAGGCAGCTCTCCTGCCCCGCCTCATATCTCCGGAGCTGCCCACGCTCCGGCGGAATACGAGCATCACGCCCCGGAATGCGGCTTATCGGGCTCCTTGCCGTCTTCCCTGCACCAGGCGAGATAATCATCGACCGATTCGCGGAAAGCCTTCTCCGCCTCACCGAGAGACTCTCCCTCAAAGGTGATGACGTCCCGCGTGTTGATTACTTCACCGTGAAAAATCCCTGCTTCATCATCGTATTCCGCCATCCCGGCATAGCCTTTGTACCACATCATTTTTCACGTTCTCCCTTGATGCCTGCTGCCCGCGGAAATCCGCGCATGATTCTCACTGCGCCACTGCCTGCGGCAGTTCCTGGACGCGGCGATGAAAGAGACCGCACGCTCCCAATCCCTCTCGTACGCGCAGTCCGCTCCCCAGAGGCTTTCGCGTCCGGCGCCATCAGAGACCTGGCATCCGCACGGACAGAAACCGGAGATGCCGCAGCCTGCGCCTTCAGATGCTTTTATCACTTTTTCCTGCCCTGAACAAGAACAATCCGCCTTTCCCGCGTCAGTGAGTGCCATGCAGAGCAGAATCTGTCCCCATTCGTTCCCCTGCAGAAACTTTCTCCTCCGCGCCCGGCCGCTGATGCTGCCGCCGGTTCCCCGCCAGGCTGAGCTATGGGGTGCTCCCGGACTGAGAACAAAAGCATCCGCTCCCCGCCCAGAGGCATTTCATCCCCTCAATCCCGCGCAGAACCCCCGGGCACTGAGCATGATAAATTCCCAGTTTCAGGGCCCGACCAACTATAATATCGGCATCAGAAAGAAGAGCACTATTGCGGAGAGAACATGCCAGAGGCAATCGGAGCGGCAGCACAGCCCGGGACTGTTGTAGCAGAGGCAGGAGAGATGAAGGAGGAGAAGTCCGTATCAGCAGGCGCCCCAGCCTCAGGGTCATCGAAGCCTGCCGCGGGCCTCAGGAGCATCATACTCATCCACTCCTACCTCTCCTCACGCCCGGGCGCCGGCTCCCAGATCGCGGCCGAGTTCCGGGTAGGCGAGCACACCCAGGTGAACGGCGCGAACGGCTCCGGCAAGACGAGCCTCCTCCGCCTCATCCCGGTGTTCTACGGCATGGATCCGGGGCGCGCCGTAACGAGAAGCTCCGTCAAAAGGAGCTTCACCTCCTACTACCTCCCGACGGACCGGAGCTACATCATCTTCGAGTACGTTACGGGTCTAGGCAGGCCCGCCCTCGCGGTCCTCACGAGGAGCGGGCAGAACACCGTGAACTACCGCTTCATCTCCTCCTCATTCGGCCAGGTTCGGGACGTCTTCATTGAAAAGACCACCGATCCAGCCGGCACGGAGTCCTGGCAGGGCGCCTCCCGCGAGAAGTACACCAGAGCCCTTACAGAACGGAAGGTGAGGTTCACGAGGCTCCTCGGGAGCATCGACGAGTACCGCTCGGTAATCGGGAACCTCCCCGGCAGAAATTCTCCCGGGGCGGGCTTCCTCGATTATTCCCTCTGCGCGAACGGCAACCGCCTGATGCACATCGAGAAGATCGCGCAGAGCCTTATCACGGGCCGGGTGAGCCTCGAGAACATGAAGCTCCTCATCGCGGACATCCTGAACTCCCAGAGCTCCGAGGTGAGCCTCCAGGTGAACAGGGCGGCCCTGCGCGAGGTGACGTCGGACTGCCGCGGCATCAGGGCCTTCCTGGGGAAGGAAAAGGAGTTCCGCGGCTATGCGGAGAATGCCCTGCGCCTCGCGTCGCTCAGGAAGTCTCTCCTCACCATGCGGAGCGGGATAAACGCTGCCCTTGCCTCAGCGCAGGAGCGCTCCGCCTCCATAAGGGCGGAGATTGACGAGAGCGGCCGGAGCCTCGCGGAGAGAATCTCAGCCCTCGAGGAGAGGCGGAACCAGGCGCAGCAGGCGCTCGCGGCGAAGGACCTGGAGAGAAAGGACACCGAGCGTGAGTGCCAGCAGATCGAGGCCCGGCGCGAGGAGTACGACAGGGAGAGCATCGAGGAGAAGCGGCAGGCTGTCATGGCCATACCCGCCATGGAGGAGGAGCTCCGCGCTGACCGCAAGTCCTTCGAGCGCATCGCGAATGACTTCGACGCCGTCGGGAGCCTCATAGACGGAAGAAAAGCAGAGAAGGAGAGCGCCTATCAGAAGGAGGCGGCAAGAATCAGCGCTGAGCGGCATGAGGCCGCGGAGAAGGCCGCGGCGCAGAAGTCAGGGATCCTCTCCGAAAAGTCCGAGGCGGAAAGAGCCCTTGACGAAAGCTTCTATAAGGAGCGCCTTGAGCTCAGCCAGAAAAAATCCGCTCTTGAGTCCGAGATCCGGAAAAACGAGTCACTTCTCACGAACCCTGCCCTCCTCGCGGATCCTGACGCCCTGAGGCAGAAGGAGGCCGCGGAGAAGGCCATGGGGGACTTCCGCGACTCTCTGGGCTCAGCCTCAAGGGAGCTCCTCGGCACGGATGAGAAAATCCGCACGGCAGAGGAGCTCCTCCGGCAGAAGGATGGCGAGCTCGCGGCGCTCCGCGAAAGGCGCGGAGATGATGTCTCCGAGATGGAGCGGCTCACGAGCATTTCAGACGCCCCGGAGAATTCCCTCCTCTCGTTCCTTGAGAGCAGTGTCCCCGGCTGGGAGGAGACCATCGGGAAGACCGTGCGGGAGGACCTCCTCCTCAGGACCGACCTCCGCCCGGAGCTCATCCCTGGGCGCGCGGACTCGGCGCCCGGAGCAGGGAAAGAGGGAGGCTCATCCGCGCTCCGCGAGGCGCTCCCCGGCATCCTCATCGACACCTCAAGGATTGAGTCCGCCCCGGCGCGCGAAAGGGATTCGGAGAGCAGGAAGGCGGAGCTTGACGCCGAAATTGAGGACACTGACCGGAAAATCGAGGCCGCAGCCGCAGAAAAGCGCGCCGCTGAGGAGTCCCTCTCGAAGCTTCACCTCCAGAAATCCGCCCTTAAGGAAAGGATTGAGGACACGGGACGGGCCGAGGAGCTCCGGAAGGCCATATCTGACGCTGAGGAGAGAGTGAAGGAGAGCGCGGAGAAAAAGGCCGCCGGGATCCGGAGCCTCCTAAAAGAGCTTAAGGCACAATCAAACGGCCTTGAGAAGGAGCGGGAGGATGCGGAGAAGAGCCACAGTGAGGAGCTCACGAGGCTCCGTCAGGCGTTCCTCGAGCGCACCGCGGCCGTTGACGCCGAGGTGAGCGAGAGCGACGCGGCGGCTGATGAGAAGCTCCGCTCCCTCTCCGAGTCCCACAAAAAGGAGATGTCTGCCCTCGAGAGCGAGAAGAAGGAGCTCCTCGGGAAGAAAGGCATCGATGACGGGACGGTCAAACTCTGGCATGAGCGCATCAGCGAGGGCGAGCGGAAAATCGCCGAGGCCGAGGGCTTCCGTGACATCGTCGCGGAGTACCAGAACTGGAAGAGGGACTCCTGGAGCAGGCTCGACACGCTGCGCTCAAGGCTGCAGGCCATCACCCTTGAGGCAAAGGACCTAGGGAAGGAACTCAGCGGCGCGAAGGCAGAGCTCCGCGCGGCGCGCGACGAGCGCTCAAAGGCCGAAAAGGAGCTCTCCGGGCGCCTCCGCGAGTCTGACGCGCTCGTGAGCCGCCTCATGCTCATAAGGAACAGCTTTGACTCCCGCGCGGCCGAGCTCCCGGCGGCACCCCTCCCGGAGAACGAGCCCCTGCCTGACGCCACGGGCCTTGCGGACGATGCGGAGAAAGCGCTCCGCGAGTATGAGCGCCTGAAGGAATGTCTCATCTCGGACACCGACACGGTGAGGAGTTTTGTCTCGGGGAGCAGCTGCCCCTGGGAGGAGCTGAGGCGCGGCATCGCGGGGCTCACCTCCCGGAAGGAGCAGTCCGACGAGATGAGGGAGCTCTTCCCGGGCTTTGACATCAGTGAGGCCTCATCCCCGGAGAAGGCTGAGCTTTTGAAGCCCCTCGCGACCCTCTACCGGAGCACCGCGTACCTCCTCGTCATCCGCGACGAGTACGACATCTACGTGCCGCAGAACGTCGCGGGGCTCATCTCGAACGCGAGAAACCAGGGGCAGATCATCGACAACTTCTACGAGAAGCTCCGGAAGTTCCACGAGAGCATCGCCTCCATAAGCCGCCAGATCGGGGAGGCGATAAGAGAGCGCATCCGCTTCAGCGAGATCAGCCTCTTCGAGGTGAAGCTCGAGTCAAGAATTGAGAGCCTCCGCTGCGCCGAGTCCCTCCGGAAGGTCACGAGGCTCTTCCGGGAGTGGCTGATGGAAGGGGGCACCGGGCTTCCCGGAGAGGAGTTCGTCTCGTCCCTTGAGAGCTTCCTCGGGAGCATCAAGGATCTCGACACCTCCACGGAGAGCCTATTCGACATCGTCTTCACGGTGAACGAGAACGGGCACCTCAAGACCGCGAGGACCTCGGGTGAGCTCGAGGGACTCAGCTCCAACGGCATCACCTTCCTCATCATCTGCGTCCTCTATATAAGCCTCATCCACATCGAGAGGCAGAGGCAGAACATCATGATCGCCTGGCCGGTGGACGAGATCGCCCGCCTCTCGAGCGAGAACACCCACCGCCTGATGGGGCTCCTCTCGGACAACAACATAGCAATGATTTCGGCGGCGCCGGAATTCAACACCTCGCTTCTCGGGGAGTTCCCGAACATCTACTACATCGGTCAGTCCGGGGTGCTCACCAACACCGCACCGGAGGACAGCCTGGACAGAGTCATGAGGAGCCTCGGAGCCTAAATGGAAACTTCAAGAAACCTTAAAAGGGAGACGCTTGAGGATCTCCTGGAGGGAAAGTTCATCAGCATGGAGACCGACGCCGACGAGTTCCGCTACCTCTCGGCGGAGGGGACCGTTGAGGACCTTGGCGCTGTGCTCCGGGAGTTCGGGCGCGCAATCAGGAAAACAAGGACCGGAAGCGCCTTCTACCTCGTCTGGGAGAGCCTCGGGACAGCCGAGCAGCGGAGCGTCCGGAGCGAGTTCCGGGAGTTCAGGAACACGCTCCGCCCGGTCGTTGACTTCCTCCTTCTCGTGATGAACGCCTCGCAGAGCGACGTGCCGCTCCGCTCCGGGGACACCATCAGCGTCTCCGACCTCGCGGTGAGAATTGAGGACAACCCGCCCCAGAGGAAGAAGCTTGAGGAGATCGCGACGCTCCTCGGAGTGCGCCGCGAGACCGTGTCGGAGAGGACCGCGGGAGTCCTCGACGAGCTCGCGAAGGAGGGGCTCACCGTCCTCCGGAACCGCGACGCGCAGGTTTATCTCGTCACGGGGAAAATCGACTACTTCTACGAGGTCCTGGACTACATCGACTCCCGCGAGAAGATCACGGAGGAGGCCGCCGAGTCAGCGGACTCCGGAGAGGAGGACATCTTCTCATGAGCGGATACTCGAACGGGGACGCGATAAGAAGGCTCCTCAAGGCCCTCTCCGACGGGCGCGAGCTCATCACAGAGGCGTACAACACCGGGGGCGCCCTGCCCGCGGGATTTGATCCAGACGATCCGAAGCTCCTCTCCCTGAGGCTCTTCCGGGTATTCACGGAGACGCCTGACGGGTATCTCCTGAGCCCGGGGCTCGGCGAGGTCATCGCGACCGCCCTCCGCGAGGACCGCTCAGGCTACATCGACACCGCCTTCGAGAAGCGCCTCACTGACGCGGAGGAGTACGCTGCGCGCGCCGTGAGGCACAGAAAGGAAGGACGGTACGCTGACGCGGACATCGCGCTTAAGTCCCTTAAGGACGCGGTGCGCTCCATTGACTACGGTGTCCGTCACACCGTCGAGCGGCTGGACCTCCGCATCACGAACCGCTTCGGCTTCGTGACCTCGCTTGACGACAAGATCGCGGAGAACCAGCACGCGATAGACGACACCTCGAGGCTCATCGAGAGCCTCGGGAAGTTCACGCTGGCGCACTTCAACGAGGTCTCAGGCGGGGACAGCGAGGTCTACCGCATTCTCAGGGGTCTCTCCGACAGCATCGACGAGTCCAGAAGGCTCCTCTCCGCGGTCCTCTCGAGGCTCTCCATGCTCCTCATGGTGTTCCGCCGCGAGGAGCGGGAGACCGGAGTGCTCCGGAGCTTTTCTGAGTGGTTCAGGAAAAATAACGGCGCCGCGGTGCGGGATCTCAGCGAGGACGAGGAGATCCCGCGCCTCCTCTGGATCCCGGAGACGATCCGCTCCGGCGGGCACGCGGACCTCGGGAACACGGCGGAGAGCGAGGTCCTCTCCGAAATCATCGACAGGCTCCCACGCGTTAAGCCGGCCGCCGCCCCGAAGGCGCAGGAGGCTGCGGCATCCGCGGTAAAGCCGGGGGAGAGAACAGAGGAGCTCAAATACGGCGGGTTCGAGAAGGATTTCCGGGGATTTGCCCTCACCGCGGCATCGGAGCCCGGAAAGGATGCCGACGCGGCAGAGTACTACAGAGAGCACGGGCTCTCCGCGAAATACCGGCTCGATCACTGGCTATTCGGGCTCCTCTCCTCCTTTGCCTGCATGCCGGAGGAAAGGCGCCGGGTGTTCAGGATCGTGCCGGTGAAAAGGGCCTACTTCGGGGACGGCACTGATGGAGGGAGCAGCCCCTCGGGGACGTTCGAGCTCAGGAACCTCCTGGTGTCGGTAAGGAAATACGGAGAATAAGAAACAGGGAGGCAGGCAGCGGCTGCCGGATAGAGATCCTGCTCGCGCTCTGGCTTACGCGTGACCGCCGTCAGAGAAACGGTTTGGGCGGAGAGCCTCATCCGCCCCGAAAAACGAGTTGATGTCTGAGACGTCAACAACAGGGATCCATAAATGTAGGGGATGTTCTGAATCAGGCACGCTGTCCCTCTGTTTACGCTGTATTCAGGCGAAGATAATGAAATGACCAGAGCGGAAGGTCGCATCCGGGCGGCACGCGGCATTTTTCACCTCACCCGCGGTCTTCACAGTGCTACTGCAGGCCCTGCTTTTTGCTTTTTTCCGGGCGACTTTCAGAAACCCGGTAAAACTGCGCCAGCTCCTCATCTGAAAGTTCCGGGGAGTCCTCGTCATAGGAGATCGGCATCTCACTGGCCTTCTCCAGCATTTTCATTTCCTCATCGGTAAGAGGATTGCCCGGCTCCAGGGTCTCATGAACGATCATAGTAGTCCTCCGCTTCCGTTTTATTGGCTATTCAGACAGAAATAATCGTGGAAGTCGTGAAATTCTGTCCAGCACAGCCACTTCTCAAGGGCATGGGAAAATACGGCTTCAGGAATGATTTCCGAACGCTTAATCAACATATGAACCATGCTTATACCTGGCGGGAACTTGAGGGGTACTTAGGGGGTACTTAGGGGGTACTTAGGGGGTACTTAGGGGGTACTTTAAAATATACCCCGCGGAGTGGACACGACAGAAATTGGGTTACCCTTAATTCGGACACCTAAAATTAGCTTACCCCAAAAAGCGGACACTTAGGGGCTACTTCCAAACACTCAGATGCTCCTGTTGGATTAGCCTAGATCTGCATCGCAGCAGGCTGTTTTTACTGTTTTTACTGTTTTTCCCGCTCTTGTAAACACTGTAAAAATACGACTGTTCCTCATCAGAAAGCTCCGGAGAGTCTTCGTTATGAAATTTCCTGACTTACAGGCAAGATTTGTATTTGGAGAATTTTTCTATATTGACACCACATATGACACCATTTACAATTGACCATAAAGGAGGTACTGATGTCTCAATGGGATAAGCTTATAAAACGAATACTAAGCCTTTCCAACGATTTGCGATTTGATGAACTGCGCAGAGTGCTTGAAAGTTTGGGGTATACCATGAGCGCACCACGAAGCGGAAGCAGCCATTACACATTCCGCAAAAATGGGAGTGCACCGATCACCATCCCGAAGCATGAGCCAATCAAGAAAGTCTATGTTCTGATGGTGAAAGAAGTCATAGAAAGCGAGGAGAAGAATGATGAAGACTCTTGATGAATATCTTGCACTGCCGTATCGCATGGAGCTCACACCTGATCCTGACGAAGGCGGCTATGTTGTATCTTTTCCTGATCTTCCGGGCTGTCTGTCCGTGGGTGAGACCATTGATGAGGCAGTTGCAAATGCAGAGGATGCAAAGCGTGAATGGCTAGCGGCAGCTATCGAAGACGGTTATCCCATCAAAGAACCGAACGACATTGATAATTACTCCGGCCAGTTCAAACTCCGCATCCCGAAGAGCCTGCACAAGAGTCTGTCAGTCCATGCAAAGGAAGAAGGTGTCAGCATGAATCAGTACTGCGTGTATCTTCTGAGCAGGAACGATGCGCTCAGGCGTCCGCGTCAAGGAATCAGCTGATACTTTCCCCAGCCTGCGGCAGTGGATTTCAAAGCACTGATGTCATCGAAAAAATCTGGTGCTCACTTACAGCCCTGCCTACGGTACAGCAGGAATTTGTCAGAATCAGCACAGCATCATCCGCTTCTGAAAACCGCCAGGACCTGGAAGTGCGATTTATACAAAATATGGCATAAATACTGTTGTCTATGCCCTTCCTTAGGCACGGTCAGGGTGACCTGGGGTACTTTTCAAAAAGTTAAAAAGCACTCTTCCAAATGCCTGATCTTGGACATCAGAAAAGTACTCAGTATCAGGCTTTCGGGACGGGGCCGAAGCGGTTTTGGCCTTTTGTCCCGGGGATGCATCCAAGAATGAACAGCTCGGTGACATCGATAAGGTCCTCCCAACCAAAGAAGCTGCCGTCATCGGTGTCATCTAACAGGAAGATAAGCGCATCAAGTGCAATTATCGGAATAATCACGTAGCCGGACGCGCTGAAGTCATGCAGCCGCCTGACAAAGATGAAATAACCTGATATCGCCATAACCAGGAAAACAGCGAGAACACAACACATGCTATGCAGAAGGCTGCCTGCGCACTGTCACTGTACGATTCGATGTCATTCATCATCAGCCAAAACGGGAAAAGCAGAAGATACCCGGCACAAAGCAGGAGCAGATCCCTGATCCAGAACTCCTTCCTCGCCATGCGCCCTTTCCCTGAAAACCAGCTGCTGAGTGACAGCAGCCTGCTGCCGATTCCTGTTCCCATGCAGCTGTTATTTACTCCAGTGCCCTGCGGCGCGCCGCTCACTGGAGTGCCGCATTTCGGGCAGAATGCGCTGCCGTCAGGCAGTACTGCACCGCATTTTCTGCAGAACATATTTCCTCCTGATAGTCTCCTTGATCAATGCAGAGCAGAATGCACCTCAGGTGAAGCCGCTCACGGGAGAAGCATCACCCTACCCTGCAAGACGCACCAACGGCTGATCTTCCGGTACCGCAATACACGCATCAGCTCCTTGGATCCGGACCGAAGCGGTTCTGTCCCTTAGTGCCCGGAACAGCTCCAAACCAGATAACACTGCCGATCCATACGGCGAAACCCACGTATGGAATAATGGAGCAAACCCTTAACAGAAGAACCCACCAGCCTGATAGATCCATGTCGTGGAGGCGCCTTACATCGAGGGAAATGCCGGAGACAATGAGCGCGATAACTGCCGCCACTCCGAGGATACTCCCGATAACTATTGCGGCTTTGAGGCCATCGCCTGCTGGTTCCCTGTTCCCGCCATCAAGCGCAGCAGCGGCTGCCGCAACGACTGCGACACAAAGAATCACCAGAAGGTACATGATCATGCTCCTGCCCCACCACTCGAGCCTTGACATGCGCCCCGAGAAATGGAACCAGCCTGCTATCGAGAATGGTCCGTAGCTCCTGTCGCAGTACATGCTGCCAGCTGGCTGCCGGCCGGCAGCTGCACCAGTTTTTTCAGGCATTCCGCCGCCTGCTGTGCAGCCCACCGGCGTGCCGCATTTATGGCAGAAGCCGCTGCCGTCAGGAATCTGGGCTCCGCATTTTCTGCAAAACATTTTTTACTCCCTGTTTTTAAGCAATTATTCCGGAGACCCGGTCCGCACGATTCAGCCGCGCTGGCCGCCCATGCCTGAGACCGACTCCATCATCCGCTTTCAAAAGCTCAGCAGAGATCTGCCTGCTTGCAGGTAGATTCAGGAGCGATTTTCCAGCTAATGGCAGAATCGTTGCTGACGTCATTAGCTAGATGAGGAACCAGGATCTCGGTAAAAACCAGCTCTCCGTTCACATGAATGTTCTGCGAGTACATGACGATAACCCCATCCTTTACCTCTGCGCCGAAGACGTACTTGGATCGCGTTTCCTTGACAGCCCTCTCAAGGTTCCAGGCGTTTCCGCTCCTGCTGTCACTGCAGCCGTCCAGAGTTCCGAGGTCGAAGTAGCAGAGTTCTACCTGCTGCTTCAGCGGGCCGGCCGCGGTCGTGACCTCGGTGAACTTGGCGCGCGCAGTGTACTTCGAGTACGCAGGCAGGGCTATTGCCGCAAGGATAATAGGAATAATTAGTAAAAAAACGACCCCCGTAATGATAGCGGCGATCCAGCACCCCGTCCCTTTCTTCCCTGAATTCTGGTTCGCTCCGGATCCTGGGCCGCCGGCCGGCGCTCCGCAATTCGGACAGAAAACGCTGTCATCCGGGATCTGCGATCCGCACTTTGAACAAAACATTCCTAATTTCTCCTTCTTTGTCCCATGGATCCAGACTGCAGCCAGGCATCCCAAAAGATAAGATTCAGTCTCCTTTCATGGAGAGACTGCCCCTCCAATAACCAGAATTGAGGAGCTGCTTCCTGCCGTCATCCGTTTTCCGTTAATCAGCAGATACCAGCCTGCTTGCAGGTGGACTCAGGAGCGATTGTCCAGTTAAGGGCAGTATCGCCGCCGCTGCCATAAGCTTCCTGATGTGGAACAAGGATCAGGGTAAAGCTGTCATTCCCATACACACTTATGTTCCGAGAGGTCATGGAAATGACGCCGTTTTTCACCGAGGCAGCCTGAACATACTCAGACTTCGTTTCCCTGACAGCCTTCACGAGGTTCCAGCCTGTTCCCCACTGGTCATCGGAGCAGGATGTCGCGCCGGTATCAGGGTTGCTGCCGCCTGCTAACGTTCCGAGATCGAAAAAGCAGAGCTCCACCTGCTGCTTCAGCGGACCGGCCATGGTCGTGACCTCTGTGAACTTCGCCCTCGCAGCCTGCCTGCAGGCCTCTGCGACTCCCTTGTCACATGCTTTTCCCATCCATACCCCTGCAGCATTGATCCTTGAGTAGATGTCACCGTCAACGCCTTTATGGTAAAGGTACATGTTTCCGACCATATACTGGGCCTGGGCATTACCTCCTTCAGCAGACTCGAGAAACCATTTGAACGCCTCCCGGTCATTCTGCTCGACGCACAGTCCCTGTAAATACATCGCTCCCATATTCAGCTGGGCCGTTGCATTCCCCTTCTCCGCAGCGCTCCTTATCGTGCTGAGCCCGTCGCAGTTGCCTGCTGCAGCCATAAAAGGAAAGGCAAGCATGCATGCCGCAGCTGCCGCCAGTATCATCTTTCTCATACAGAAACCTCCTCCACGTCCTGAAACGCTGTCACGGCATCAGGCTGTCCGCACTTGCCGTGGGACAGCCTTCTCGCTGCAATTCCTGGCTGGCCGTCATCTGATTCCGGAACACCCGCCCTGTATTTCATGGCTATGACGGCTTTGTCAGTGCAGGAACTCCGGATAACACAGGTTTTTACAAAAAAATCCGGATAATATATGCCATGTGCGGAATGTAAAAAAAAAAAATAACTTGTCAAGTTTTTTAGAGTTGAAAAAATTTTCTGATGAAAACTGTCTCACACTTTTTTATTATTGCCGGACAGCCGGCATGCTGTTCCGGGATTTGAAGCTCTTCTGCAGGCTGAGAACTGGCAGAGTTCTGTGAGAAAAGCCAGCGCATAACCGGCATTTTTGTCCGGAGGCCAGCTATAATCATGAAAAATAACGGCGTACTTTTGCATGTGCTGCCGGAAAGGAGCAGGCTATGAAGGAACTTCCCGTCGGAGTGCAGGACTTCGAAACGCTCATGACCAACGGTATGGTCTATGCCGACAAAACCGGCATCATCTACCAATTGGTCAACAACTACAGGTGGAACTTCATCGCCCGCCCGCGCCTCTTCGGGAAGAGCCTTCTTGTGTCGACGCTCGAAAGCCTCTTCTCCCGCGGCACTCTAATGTTCAAAGGCCTCGCGATTGAGAAGTTCTGGACCGATAAAACCTACAAGGTCATTCATCTTGATTTCTCCAGCCTCAGCTGCACTAGCGCGGAGGAATTTGATGCAAAGGCCCGGGAACTCTTTCTGGGAGAGCTCGTGAGGCTCGGCTTTCCACATGAGACCATCGAGTCCTGCTCCAGATGCGTGGATCTCCAGGATATGGCCTATGAGGCCTTCAGTGACACGGGGCTCTGCTCCCTTGTCCTGCTGCTTGATGATTACGACTGTCCCTTAAACCTCAATCTGCGGAACAGGGATGTGTTCGTGGGGATCCAGCATAGGATCCGCGGATTCTATGATGCCGTCAGGGAAAACCAGGGAAGCTTCCGCTTCATTTTTGTAACCGGCGTCTCGAGATTCAGCATGGCTGAGACGTTCGGCGCGGACTCCTATCTTGAGGACATGAGCCTTAACCCTCTCTATGCCAGCCTGCTGGGATTTACGGAGGACGAGATAAGGCATTATTTCGGAGAGCATCTCCGGTCCGCGGCCGCCTCCGTCTTCCGCACCGGCCCTGACAAGGTGACCGAAGAACAGCTTCTTCTCGTCATGGACGCGCTGAGGAGGCATTACGGCGGATACTGTTTCGACAAAACCGCATCTCTCCATGTATTGGAGCCGTGGTCCGTGCTGCGTTTCCTCTCGCCTGATGGCAGTCATGAGTTCTCGGACTACTGGTACCGTGAGAGCGGAGTCAGCTCCTTGCTCAGCAGTTCCGGCATGCTCACCCACGGAGCGGCCGCTGATGACTTCCGCACGCAGTCCATGGACCGGCACCGCTTCATGGTGAATCCGGGTCCCGGGAACCCGCCGGACCGGCTCTTCCTTCTTACCTGGTGCGGGTACTTCACCGTCAAAAAAGTAACTGCCCTGCGTATCCGCGTCGGGCTCCCGAACCTCGAGCTGCGCCGGGCCTGGGCGCGTCTCCTTTGGAGCAGGATCCGGGACGAGAACGCCATGCCTGATGAGCTCTGCGACAGTCTTGAAGATGCCTGCGCGGCCCTCCGCAGGGAGAACATTTCCGCGGAGGAGCTTGCCCTGATCTTCAATCACGCATACAAGGTCATGAACAGCAGCGGAATAGAGACCGGGTACGCGGCATGCGGCGCTCCTGCCCTTTGCTGCCTGGGCTACGGCTTCGATGTCACGCTCCAGTCTCAGGATAAAGAAGGACCGGCCTGCATGATCTTTGACTTCCTCTCCCGCCGGATCATCATCGGCATAAAATGCCTCCGTGAAGGCGAGCCAGCAGAGGAGAAGCTCAGGGAAGCGAAAGCGGAGATTTCCTCAAAAGACTTCGGGAGCCTGGTCCCCGCGAAACAGCTCCGCCGGTTCGCCATGGTTTTCTCAGTTCCCATGCAGAAAATCGTGCTCACTGAAGAGTTCACAGCTTAGATCCGTCAGCCGCCGGACAGCGGGAAGCCCGGATGCAGGAATTTGCCCTCCTGGAAATACGGCAGGGCCTGTGAAAACGGGTGCGTGATAATGTTTCCAAAATGAGAAGCCCGGAGTGCCAGCTCCGGGCTCAGAAAAAATGATGCTCACGGGGAGCACCCATCACGGAACTCCCCTCATCAGCCTCAGGCGAACACGACAGCGAGAACCATGCCGCACATCAGCGCGGCGGCGCAGGCGCCCTGCCTGTAGGCAGATGCCCTGAGCCTCCTGAGGCTCATTTTGGACTTCTCGTCCCCCTGCTGTGCGGCCTTCTCCCACCACGAGCGCGCCTGCTTCACATCCTTGCCGACGCCGATGCCTTTTGAGTAAAGGCAGCCGAGCTGGTACTGCGCGTCTGCGAAGCCCTTCTCCGCCGAATCCTTGTACCACCTCGCCGCGTCCGTATCATCCTGCTTTACGCCATAGCCGTTCCTGAACGCCTCGGCGAGCTTGTACTGCGCGCAGGGGAACCCCATCTCCGCGGCCTTCCTCCACCACTTCACCGCCTCAAGGTCGTTCTGCAGCACCCCGTAGCCGCCGTGGTAAGCCTCAGCGAGCACGCACTCCGCGGTTGAGTCTCCATTCTCTGCCGCGCTCCTGAAGATCCTCACCTCGTCCTCATCGATATTCTGAACGCACTCTCCGCGGGCGTAAATGCTGCCGAGCTCCCCGATTGCCCTCTGATGCCCCTGCACAGCGGTCTTGCGGTAAAGCTCAACGGCCTTCAGCTGATCCACCTCCACGCCGTGCCCGACCTCATACGACCAGCCGAGCTCGAAGAGCGCCTCCGGGTCGCCCTGCAGCGCGGCCTTCCGGTACCACTTGACAGCCTCGCCGTAATCCTGCCGCGCGCCGCGCCCGAAGGCGTAGGCGGTGCCGAGGTTGGCCTGAGCTCCCGCGTTGCCCTGGTCAGCGGCCTTGAGGAACCACTCGACCGCCTTCCCGAAATTCTGCCTGACGCCCTGCCCGCCATAGTAGGCCGCGCCGAGGCAGGCCTCAGCGTCCGCGTGCCCCTGCACGGCGGACCGGAGGAACCACTTCACCGCCATCTCACAGTCCTTCTCAGTGCCGCGGCCGGTGAAGTACATCGCGCCAAGGCAGTACTGCGCGTCCGCGTCACCGGGAGCCGTCCCGCGCATGCCGGCGGAGAGGCGCTGCGATGTTCCCTGCGGGAGATCGCGCTCGGCGGCCGCCCTCATGTACCAGTTGATGGCCATGCCCGGATCCTGCTCGACGCCCAGCCCCTCGTCATACATATGCCCGAGATAGTACTGTGCCCTCGCGTGATCCTTCTCCGCTGCCCTCATGAAGAGCCTCGCGGCCTCCTGGTAGTTCTGGGGAACCGCGCAGCCCGTGTTGTAGAAATTCATGCCCTGGATGAAGAGCCAGTTTCCGGGATTCGACTCGTTGTAAAGATCCATGGCGCTGCGCTCATCCGCAGGCGCTGATGCCCTCTCCAGACTCCCGAATGTACTGCCGAATGCCATGGCTACCTCCGCACTTTCCAATAATGAGCTCCGGCACAGAGTCCCGGACATAATCAGGAAAACTGTCCGGGAATATCCGGGCCGGCCTGGCTTAATTGTAAGGCATGCCTAACCTAATGTAAATAGATTATCACAAATATTGTTAGTTACTCCTAACTTAATTAACGCCGCAGGAGCCGGACGGGCTTTCGGCAGTCAGGATGGAGGCTCCGGTCAGCCTCAGGGAACGCGGCTCATTTCACGGGATCAGGGCCGTAGAAGTTCGGGCCCTTCGTCCCGCGGAAAAAGCCGAGCCTGACACAGAAGAGGAGCATTATGAGCCATGAGACGCCTGGCGCCAGCAGGTCTCCGATGACGCAAAACGCAATCACCGCCATCGTCCACCAGCCTGAGAGTCCGAGATCATGAAGGCGCCTTGCCGAGAGGAAAAAGAATGAGGCTGCGGCAAGCCCGATGGGAGCGATTAAAAGCCAGGCGCGGTAGTGCTCAGGAATCACCTGCACAACACCATAAAGGCCCCAGCAGGCAATGGAGAGCATGAGGATCAGAAGCCACCTGCACCACCACTCCCTCCTCGGCATGCGCCCCCTGAGGGAGAACCAGCCATCAAGTGACATCAGGCCATAGCGTGTCCCGGCGTCATCCTCTGTTTCCTCTCCCTCTGGGCCGTCAGGCTCCGCCCCGCTCCAAGACTGCGCCACCGGCTCAGTGCCGTGATCCGAGGGCTCCCTTACCGGCACGGCAAGCCCCAGGGCGAAGACAATGCAGTCCGACGCGTAGCAGGCGAACTCCTCCCTGAAGCCGAAGTCATCCTGAAGAGATCCAGAGAGGCTCCGCGCGTAGGATATGGCGCCCGCGAGGCCTTCATCCCTTCTGATGCGGCAGAGCCTCTTCCCGCAGCCCCGCTCGGCGATGGTGCCCATAACCTGCCACATGGCGGGATACTCGGCAAATCCACCCAGGCCGTCGAGGAGTTCGATGAGGCTCCTCTCACTGAGCGCGTCAATCCCGCGTTCACTGACGATCTGCCTGAGCGCGTCCTGAAGCTTCATTCACGCATCCCCTCTGCCTGTGGCTCTCAGACGGGAGCCGCACGCCACCTGCCGCGTCAGATGGGCGGCACCAGGGATGATCTTACCGCAGGAGGCGCACGGTAATTGTTCGGCAAAGGTAAAATTCCATGCATCTCCTGGAAATGTCAGACGATCAGGTCAGAAGAATCTGGCATCATGGCGTGTCAGAATGCCCGTGTCTGAAGGAGGCCCGCGGCACGGAATAATAAGCTGCCTTATGCAGGCGCGTCATGCCCTTTTGAGCACACTGGAATCATTGCGGCCGTTTTCATCCCGGCACGCATCATGAGCCTCCCAGTTTCCCCGGCAAAGGATGCTCAGCAGCTCTCAGACATCATCTTTCCGGATTCCGGCAGAGGCCTGCCTCAAGGCACGTCGACTCCTCCGCAATCCACCAGCTCATGGCAGAGTCGCCGTCGCTGTCACTGCGGGCCAGGGAAGGAACCCAGATGAGAGTGAAGCCGCTCTTTCCGTCAATGCTTATGTCCTTTGTGGTCAGGGTGATGACTCCGT
>ONIT01000057.1 GCA_900317945.1 uncultured Pseudomonadota bacterium | reverse complement strand
GGATTACTCCGACCACCTTGCGATTCGCTAACTCTTCCCTCCAGCGGGCGAGTTCGGGACTTTCACCCTATAGTCAATGCTCATGCCGAGCACACAAAATGCGCCGGAAGCCAAAGCTGCCGGCGCACTGTTCTATGTATTTGAAGGCCACGGGCTATTTGAAGACCACTGTCTTGTTTCCGTGGACGAATACCCTGTCCTCCAGGACATCGGTGAGGGCTCGGTCAAGGACCAGCCTCTCGACGTCGCGGCCGGATCTTGCCATCATGTCGGCGGAGAAGTTGTGGTCAACCTTGATGACATCCTGCTCGATGATCGGGCCGTTGTCGAGCTCCTCGGTGACGAAGTGCGCAGTGGCGCCGATAATCTTCACGCCGCGGTCAAAGGCCTGCTGATAGGGCTTCGCGCCGATGAATGCCGGCAGGAAGGAGTGATGGATGTTGATTACCCTGTTCCTGAACGCCTGCAGGAACTCGGGGGTGATGATGCGCATGTACTTGGCGAGGACCACATAGTCAGGCGAGTACTTCTGCACGGCCTCAAGGACCTTGTGGCAGTGCTCCTCGCGCGAGAGCCCCTCATGGCTCACAAGCTCGAAGGGAACATCGAAGCGCTCGACCAGATCGCGGAGAACGTCATAGTTGCCGATAACCGCGTCAATCGTTGCGTTGAGGGTGCCTGAGTAATGCTTCATCAGCAGATCGCCCAGGCAGTGGGCTTCCTTGGTCACCAGCACGACGAGGTGCTTCCTGCCCTCGTTTACCAGCCTTACATCAGCCTCCTTGCCGAGCTTTCTCCTGACTTCAGGCAGGAAACGATCGTTAAAGTCTCCCTCCAGGTAGGTGCGCATGAAGAAGCGGCGCTCGTCAGTCGCAACATATTCTTGGTTCTTGATGATGTTGAGTCCGTGAAGAAAACAGACCTCGGTGATTTTGTAAATGAGCCCGGGCTCATCGGCCGTGTCGGTCAGAAGAATCTTGCGTTCCATTTGCTCTTTCGTTAAAAGTAAATATGCCGGAAATTATAGCAGACAGAACGGCACGGCATAACGGGGAATGCCGCTTTTATATGCAGTTCCGGTCCGGCATCCGGCAGTCAGAATCAGCCAACAGCTTTATAGTGCGTGAACTGCCTCACCCCCGGCTTTCCGTTGAAGACAAGCGCAATCTGCAGGACTTCTCTTTTTACCGGCAGCAGATCTCCGTATCTTCTTTCCTTAATCTGGGAAACGGCCTCCGTGAGCCTCTCCCCGCATTCCTTTTCAGTCTCTGCATATTTGAGCTCAAGCACCAGCCTGCGCTCCGGGTAGTCAAGAACAATATCGCTCCTGCCTGAAGCGCTCTGAACTTCAGTTCTTACCGGCTGTCCAGAGCCGATCATGAACGCATGGAGCATTCCCTGAACGGTCTTTTCATTGATCTTCTGATAGTCCTCATAGCTTATGGTGTTCATTAGGCTGTTGAGCCTGCCGACGATTTCCTCAGCGGAAGCTTTGGAAAACAGCTCCTCATTCTTATCGCCGGCAAATTCCGCATTGTGAAAAATTGCCTGGGACATGGCTTTTTCCAGAGAGCGGCGCACCTCTCGGTTCGGAACACCCAGCCGCACGGAATTTCCGTTGGGAATTACGGAACGCACAGTGAGATATCCTGTCTGGCACATCAGGACCTCCTGTCTCATGCTGAGCAGGGAGGAAGGATTCCAGAAGTCAGCCATAGATACATCGATATTTTCAGAATATTTTTCAGGTGCTATGCTGTGAGTTTCAAGGTACTTTGCCAGTATCGTGGGCATGCCGCCATTGTCATACCAGTAATCACCGAAAATCACGCTATGATTTTCAATCGCCTCCCGGAAAAAACTGTTCACTGACCATGTGGAAAACACTTTTTTCTTATAAAACCTGTCAAAGCAGTAACCGTCATATTCCCCGGCAAGCCTGTCAAGAACCTCTTCCCGCTGGCATTCCTCAACCTGGGATACAGGAATATTCTTAATAAGCGATGCAGCAAGGTTAAGATAGTCAGCGTAGTAATTTCTGATCTCCTCTCTGACGAAGCCGGTTATCGTTGAGACAGGACTGTAATAGCTCAAATCCGCAATATCAGAACCGACTGAGAAGATCGAAACATCTTTCAGCCTGGTGACGCCGGTAACGCAGAGAAATCTGATGCACTGCTTTCCTTTCAGGATCCCGTAAAGATCCCTGAGGGTTCCACGGAACTGTTCGTACAATTCGGGGTTGTCCATGCTGGCCGTAAGCTGCGTGTCATATTCATCTATCAGGACAACAATCATTACACCGCGTTCGACCAGTGCTTTCATCAGATCAAACAAAGCCTCTGCAGGACCGTCGTCAGCCGCAATCTCATCCGCAACGCCGAGTTTTCTGGCGAAACCAGTGATATCCCTGCAGAAGAGCTTGCAGAACTCATTGTACTTAGCTGTGTAGTCAAGAAAATTCAGTCTCAGGACCGGATACCTGGTATCAGTCCATTTGTCATAAATCCAGGTATTCCTGAAATAGGGCTCCACTCCTTCCTCAAACAGAGTGCCGATGGTATCAAGCATCAATGACTTGCCGAACCTGCGGGGTCTGGAAATAAATACCCAGCGGTTTTCTATGAGGCGGTAAATCTGTTCTGTTTTATCAATATAAATGTAGTTGAACCGTCTGAAGTCCTTAAAGCTCTGGGTCCTAGCTATCTTTTTACCATTCATATTTCCACCATCCCTTGACGGGCATGCCGCCGGACACGAGGCATATACAGATATTATTTCCCGAATCTTGTTGCTGCTCATTGCCCCAGATCATCCACCAGCAGGAAATCCTTCAGCCTGATATGCTTTACGGCACTCGTGGAGTAATCGATACCGTCGTTGGTTATGATGATCCTGCTGTCGGTCTGGCATATATTCCCGAAAGCTGAGAACTCCCTCTGATATGCCTTTTCCCCCGGCAAGGCTGCAGGCGGCCTGCACAAAGTACCTTTTGCCGTCTTTTTCAGCAATGAAATCAATCTCACGCCCGTTATTGTCGTAGACAGAAACAGTGTACCCCATGTAGATCAGCTCATTGTAGACAATATTTTGAGGTTATGCGTCAGATCATGCATGCACAAGGAGAGCACCAAAACGGAAAATATGCGTGGCATTCCTGCTCCATACGCCGTCATGAGGCGGCATGCATATCTGTTAACCGACTTCTGAGTAATGGGTGATTTTCCTGACCCTGCTGTCACTGTTAAATACAACAGCAAGCTTGAGGCACTTCTTTGCAGGCATGCTGTCACCGTACCTTCTTAGCTCGGTTTTATGGATATTTTTTTCATGGGCTTGACCAGTTCAATGTTTTAAGCCGCCTGATTCAAGTCCAGACAGCGGCTGATACAGTCTGCCAGTATGTCATGTCTTCATGCAGCCAGGATGACAATTCATCAGCTGACGGTTTCTGCATCATATCAGCAAGGATAAACTGCATTCTGGTCATGATGGTGCATCGGTCTGAAAATTCTGATCAATTTCCCGCAATATAAACAGTCATGTTATATCAGATTCTACATCCGGGAGCTTCTCGACAGCTTTCGGCTCTTTGTTCACAAAGACAATGGCCCAGCAGTCAAGGTTTTTCACATCCTTGAAATTGGGCGCCTCCCGATAGCGGGCAAGCTGTTCCTTGGCCTCACTGAGCTTTGATTTGACTGCCGCTTCGGTGCCTTTTGCCTCAGAGAGATACTTGAGTTCAAGAAGGAACTGCCTGCCTCCGCTTCTCATGTTCCGGATGAAGAGATCCGCCCTGCCGCGGTCCCCGGTATCGCATTCAAGCTCAGGATGCAGGGAACCATCGTTGCCGTCCATGGCTGTGTAATAGAAGACAATCTGCAGGCAGCGCTCATTGAAGCCAGAGAACGCAGAAGCAGGAATGCCGGCTATGCGCTGCGCCGTCTCTTCGACAAGAGGCATGATGTCACCACGTTCCGTGACTCCTGACAGGTCAAGGCGGTGTGACCGTCTGAAGCCTATGGAATTTGCCTCGCAGTCAACGAATGTCCTGTAGCAGACCTCATTCGGGCAGCGCCAGTAAAGAATTTCCGATTTGTTCGAAGCGTCAGGATCAATTGTGAGGAAGCCGAGGTACGCCAGAAGCAAAACAGTCTGATCCTGGTTGAATGAACCAGTCTGGTTCAGATTGAGAGTATCAGGTATGTCTGCGGCAACGCTTTCCTTTCTGAAGATCGCCTGGCCGATGCTGTCCCTTGCTCCCTGGACTGCGAGCCTCAGCATGCCGCCAAGCCTGTCGGCATCCATGCCGGAGTTGATGCCGGCAAGCTTTTTGGGAATTGTGTGTGTTTTAATTAAACTGCGAAGGAAGCTGAGGCACATGTCAGGGCAGAAAATTCTCTCATCTGCATACTGGGAGAACGTATATCCGTCGTAGCGCCTTTCCATGACTTCCATAACCTGCTCTTTGGTTATGCCGTCAAGAAGGCTGAAGTCAACAGTCTCATCCACAACTTCGGATAACTCTTGGTGCGTGAATCCTGCCATGGCATTGAATTCTGCGTCTGAGCTTATGTTTGTGGCAATATTGAATCCTGAGGTTACTGAATCAAGTGATACAGCGGACACTCCTGTTAGGAACACCATGGCAATTGGTGCCGAAGGGGGTGTATTTCCGGAAAAACTTTTTATGCAGGCGTAAAAGTTTTTGATTAATCCCTCATGTCCGGCAGCGGTTGATGTAAGCTCGCGGAATGCATCACGATCTGACGAAAGAACATCATTGGCAAAATGGTCGTATTCGTCGATTATCAGGAACAGCCTTGCATCCGGCCCGGCACTAAATTTGAAATTATTGATAAAGGCAAGAAGCAATTTGACAGGAGAATCATAGAGTTCCGGGTTAAGCCGTTCACGCGGCAGTCCGATGCTGGGGTAGCACATTGAAAAATCAGTCAGGCCTGTTATCAGTGCACCTGTAAGCCCGTCTGATATCTGTGATGGCGAAGACGGCACCAGTGAGAAATCAAATCTTAAGCAGTAAAAAGAGCTCGCAAGAGGAGTTCTGTGATCATGAATCCATGTACCCCTGAAACTTTCATCAAAGCTGGCAGCCCGGCTTTTATCGTAATAGCTCTGCAGAATGTTTGCGAAAAGTGTCTTTCCGAAGCGTCTCGGCCTCAGAAACACTACTGCTCCAGACTTCAGCTTCTCAAGCTTCTGAATGTATGGGGTCTTGTCAACGAAAACGAGATTCTCACTGCTGAAATCAGCCAGTGAGATATTCCCCAGACCGATGTCTCTGAATGCCATTTTGTCTGCCTCACACTTACATGACTGTATTTTATCAGAGTGCCTTACATTTCAGCCCGGGATTGCGGAGATGTAAGGCATAGACGGAGCAAGGCATCCAAAAATGCCTCCGCTCGGGCGTCCCCTGAATTTCAATGTACTGACGTATGGCAGGCAGAACCATGGCACCTCCAAGTCCCCGGCCTCAGCCAATCCACAGACCTTTCTTGACATTGAAGCCTTTGAGGCTATAATCTCCCTGTCTGAGTCGGTGATTAGCGCAGGCCGGTAGCGCATCTGGTTTGGGACCAGAGGGTCGTAGGTTCGAATCCTATATCACCGACCACCATTCGCAAGTTCCTGTTTTTCCCGCTTTTCTTCTTCAAACACCTTGTCTGCAGTCTGAGACCAGTGCTGCTGCCAGCTTGCATTCCAATTAGATTGCCCTTGCCAGGAAAGTCCTGTACGGTTCTGCTGCCAGCGCGCCTTTATCCTGCAAATACCCTTTCCAGGGGCCTGCCTCAATAATTCAGCAAAAAATCTGCACTTACTGAAATGAAAAAAGGGAGGATCCCTTGCGGAACCCTCCCCTCTCTGAGACTCAGCCTTCTGATAAATTACAGAAGGATACGACACTTGATGGTGCCCTCGATGGCCTTGAGCTCGCGCTCGATCTCAATAGCGGCATCGGTCTTCTCGCAGTCGATGACAACGTAGCCCATGGTGCCTGAGGTCTGGAGGTACTGGGAGACCACGTTGACGTTCCTGCTGTGGAACACGCTGTTGATGCTGTTGAGAATGCCGGGGACGCTCTTGTGGACGTGCAGGTAGCGGTTGACGTGGCCCTGCATCGGAAGGGACACCTCGGGGAAGTTGACTGCGGTCAGGGTGGATCCGTTGTCGGAGTACTTGACCAGCTTGTCCGCAACCTCGATTCCGATGTTCTTCTGCGCCTCCTGGGTGGATGCGCCGATATGCGGAGTGAGGATGACGTTGTCATACTTCTGCAGCCTTGAGACGAACGGATCGTTTCCGGTGGCAGGCTCTACAGGATGGACGTCGAGGGCGGCGCCGGAGACGTGCTTGGAGTCAAGGGCCTCGGCGAGAGCGTCGATGTCGACAACGGATCCGCGGGATGCGTTGATGAAAATCACGCCCTGCTTCATCTCGGCGAACTGTGCCGCGCCGATCATGAGCTTGGTCTCCGGGGTCTCGGGGACATGCATGGTGACAATGTCGGAGTACTTCAGGAGGTCCTCAAGGGTGTCAACCTGCTTTGCGTTGCCGAAGCAGAGCTTCTTCTCGGTATCGAAGAAGATTACCTTGAGGCCGAGGGCCTCGGCGACAATGCCGACCTGGGTTCCGATGTGGCCGTAGCCGACGATGCCGAGGGTCTTGCCCCTGGCCTCAAAGCAGCCTGCGGCGTTCTTCTGCCATACGCCGCGGTGGCAGTTGGCATTCTTCTCAGGAATGCGGCGGAGCAGCATGAGGTACTCGCCGGTGACAAGCTCGGTTACGCTTCTGGTGTTGGAGAACGGAGCGTTGAACACCGGGATGCCGTGGCGGGACGCGGACTCGAGATCCACCTGGTTGGTGCCGATGCAGAAGCAGCCGACGGCGCAGAGCTTCTTGGCGGCGTCAAACACGTCATCGGTAAGATGAGTGCGGGAACGGATGCCGATGAAATGAACATCCTTGATCTTCTCGATGAGCTCATCGTGATCAAGCGCGCCCTTCAGATACTCTACCTGGTTGTAGCCGGCGCGGTGAAAAGAATCAACCGCACTCGGGTTGACGCCCTCAAGGAGAAGAACCTTGATCTTGTCTTTGTCCAGGGAATAACGTCCCATTAGAACCTCCTATGGATGGAATACACGGGGACGCGCGGCCCCCGTCCTCAATTATTTTGCAGCCCTGCGTGCAGTTACAGCCTGCGAGAGCTCCTCGCAGCATTTCTCGGTGTCATCCCAGCCGATGCACGCGTCAGTGATGCTCTGTCCGTAGACCAGGGTCTTCGGATCACGGCAGTCCTGGCGTCCCTCGACGAGGTTGCTCTCGATCATGACGCCGAAAATCGGGCGTGAGCCTGCGGAGATCTGGCCTGATACATCGTGGCAGACCTCGAGCTGGCGCTTGAACTCCTTGTGGGAGTTGGCGTGGCTGAAGTCGATCATGACCTTGAGGGGCAGATGATCCTTCGCAAGGGCCTGGGCAGCCTTGTCCACAAATTCCTTCTGGTAGTTGGGCTCATGGCCGCCGCGGAGAATGATGTGGCAGTAGTCATTTCCCTTGGTGGTGACAATTGCGGCATGGCCGAACTTGGTTACGGAGAGGAAGGTGTGGCTGTGGCAGGCAGTCTTGATCGCGTCAAGCGCAATCTTTACGGTGCCGTCAGTGCTGTTCTTGAATCCGATAGGGCAGCTCAGTCCCGAGGCGAGCTCGCGGTGGATCTGCGACTCGGTGGTTCTTGCTCCGATGGCGCCCCAGCTGATGAGGTCCGAAATATACTGAGGAGTAATAAGATCAAGATACTCGGTTGCCGCGGGAACGCCCATCTCGTTCACGTCAAGGAGCAGCTTGCGCGCGATGCGGAGGCCGTCATTGATGTTGAAGGTGTTGTCAAGGTACGGATCGTTGATGAGTCCCTTCCAGCCGACGGTGGTGCGGGGCTTCTCGAAGTAAACGCGCATGACGATCTCAAGGGTGTCATGGTATCTGTCGCGCAGCTCCTTGATCTTTCCTGCATACTCGATTGCAGCCTTGGGATCATGGATTGAGCAGGGGCCTGCGATTACGAGAAGGCGGTCATCCTCGGAGTCAAGGATTCTCTCGATAGCGGTGCGGGTGTGGTAGACAGTCTCGCTTGCATTCTCCGTGGTGGGATACTTTTCCATTACCGCAATAGGAGGAAGAAGCTGCTGTATGTCCTTGACCCTCACGTCATCAGTCTGATACATTTTTGTCTCTCTTAAAATCTCTCTTAATAGAAAAAAACACTGTCATCGGCATCACCGATTTCCGGAAACGCTCTCGGCCGCGCGGAAAGCCCTTCCGGAAAACGGAGCCTCCCGCACGGGGCGGGAGGCCTTTTTGCATCAGGCAAGAACGTGCTTGATGGCCCTTACCAGTGCGTCAACGTTCTTGGTGGAGATGCCGGCAACATTGATTCTGCCGTTCCTCACGCAGTAAACGCCGCAGTCAGCCTTAATCCTGTCAACCTGCTCGGGGGTAAGCCCGGTGAAGGAGAACATGCCGTTCTGCTTGACGATGAATCCCCAGTCAATGTCCTCTGCCTTGAGCTTCTCGACGAAGAGCTTCCTCATGTCAAGGATGCGATCGCGCATTGCCTTGACCTCATCCTCCCACTCCTTCTTGAGCTCAGGATCGGAGAGGACCTCTGCGACAATCTTTCCGCCGTGTGCGGGAGGATTGGAGAAGTTGGCCCTTACGGCAATCTTCATCTGGCTGAACGCCTTGTCAGCATCGCCGCTGTTTGCGCATACGACAGTGAGTCCGCCGATTCTCTCGTTGTAGAGGCCGAAGTTCTTGGAGAAGGAGTTGGCTACGATGAACTCCTTATGGTACTTCTCGAAGGTCCTTACCCCTGCGGCATCCTCTTCGAGCCCCTTGGAGAATCCCTGATAGGCGAAGTCGAAGAAAGGCAGCAGGCCGCGCTCTGCGGTGAACTTCCCGAGAGTCTCCCACTCCTCTGCTGAAGGATCAGAGCCGGTAGGGTTGTGGCAGCAGCCGTGGAAGAGCACGGTGTCGCCGGGCTTTGCGGCCTTGAGGGAGTCAAGGGCAGCCTGGAGGTCAAAGGAGTGGGTCTCCTTGTTGTAGTACTTGTAGCGCTCGATCTTGAGTCCTGCGGCGCCGAACACCTTCATGTGGTTGGCCCAGGTCGGATCGCTGATCCAGATGGTTGAGCTGACATTCTGCTGATGAATGAAGTCTCCGCCGATCCTGAGAGCGCCGGTCCCGCCGGGAGCCTGCACGGTGCGGGCCCTGCTGGAGGCGACAACGTCGCTCTTTGAGGAGAAGATCAGGTCCTGGACAAGCCTGTCAAAGCCGGGAACGCCGGCGATGCTGAGGTAGCTCTTGGTATTCTCGCTCTCGAGAATCCTCTTCTCAGCCTTCTTGACGCAGTTCAGGATCGGGGTCTTGCCGTCCTCAGTCTTGAAGACGCCGACACCGAGATTGATCTTGTCACTTCTGGTGTCTTTCTTGAACTCCTCGGTAAGGCCGAGGATAGGGTCTGCCGGAGCAGCTGCAATTTTCTCAAACATGGTTCACCAAATCAGCCCAAAAAAACTTGCTCTATGATACTCCAAAACGCCTGAATTCTGAAACAGCCGCGGCTCATGGCGCACAGCCTGTTTTCAGGCTAGATCCTGACCTTTCCGCCGCCCTCGTCCTCAGGCATTGTCGAAATGGCCGGGTCCTCAGGCTTCCCGCCCGCAGCGCGCCTGCGCCACATCTCGCGGCTCAGCCAGTAGTAGGGCTCCCATTTCTCGCCCTCGGGCCTCGTCTGGTAGAAGCGGAGGAAGAGCATGTACTGCTCTATTCTCCCCTCAAGGAGGCTCTCGATGCTCCTGTTCATCCTCTCGGCGTCCGCGGTGTTGTCCCCTGAGGGGAAGCCGTCGTACATCCTCTCGAACACCACGTCGTAGCGGCGTGTCTCCATGTTGTAGGTCGCGAGCATCGGAACAACCACCGCCCCGGAGACCTTCGCGAGCTTGGGGAGCATGTCGAGCGTCGCCTTTTTCGTGCCGAAGAGCGGGACGAAGAGCGAGGGATAGTCCTTCCCGAGATCCTCGTCAGGAAGATAGTAGAAGTGGTTCCCCTCACGGAGAGAGCGGATCACCGGGCGGAGCGAAGCGCCGCGCTCAAAAACCTTTCCCCCGAAGCGGAGGCGCAGCCTGTTCATGTACCAGTCCATGAGGTCGTTGCGCGACGAGTGCATCATGGTGGTCATCGGGAGCCCGATGGCGGAGAGGTAGAGGCCGCAGCAGTCGATGGTCCAGGTATGCGGGATCATGAAGATGATGGGCTTCCCGGTCTTTACTGCCTCGTCGAGGTACTCCTTCCCGACCGGGTTCCAGCGGCGCATCAGCATGCTCTTGGGTAGGAAGAACGGCTCGCCGTAGGCAAGGAGCCCGCACATCCCGATCTCGACTGACTTCCTTATAATCTCCCGCCTCTCGGCGTCAGTAAGCTCCTTCCTCATGATGCGGAGGTTCACCATGGCAACCTCGGCAGGGCGCCCGGAGACCTTGAGCACGATGCCCGCAAGCAGGCGCCCGAACGCGTCCCTGATGCAGACCGGCATCCAGGCGAATACAAAGAGGAGGGGCGCCAGGAGCCAGAGTCCCCAGTAGCGGGGATGGAGGTACTCAGCGCGGAACGAGTCGTCATAGCTCGAGTCGCTTTTCATGAACTTCCTGTTTTCCTCTGCCATGCCCCTGCACCTCCGCCCTGTTTCAGGCGCGTGATAATCATGCTAAAATCAGATAAGGTAAAATTATAACAAAACAGGTGTACCGGAGTTATCCGGCGCAGCACACCTGGCCCCGCACGGGCATCTGTATATTTACAAGGAATCTGTAAAAATGTGTGCCATCCTAGGAATACTGGACATTAAAACCGATGCGGCTGAACTGCGCCGGAAAGCACTTAACCTGTCAAAGCTGCAGCGTCACCGCGGCCCGGACTGGACCGGCGTGTACAGCAACGACAAGTGCATCCTGGTTCACGAGCGCCTTTCGATCGTCGACCCCATGCACGGGGCACAGCCGCTCTACAACCCCGAGCATACCAATATTCTTGCTGTGAACGGCGAGATTTACAACCACCAGGATCTCAAGAAGACCCTGACCTGTGACTTCACGTTCCAGACCGGCTCCGACTGCGAGATTATCCTTGCAAAATACAAGGAGAAGGGTATCGATTTCCTCAACGAGCTCAACGGCATATTCGCTTTCATCCTCTATGACGCGGAGAAGGACGAGTACCTCATTGCCCGCGACCACATCGGCATCATTCCTCTTTATACCGGATATGACAAGGACGGCAACTTCTACGTCTCCTCCGAGATGAAGTCCCTTATGCCGGTCTGCACCGAGGTTGCCGAGTTCCCCGCAGGATCCTACCTCTGGAGCAGGGACGGGCAGATCAAGAAGTACTACAACAGGCCCTGGGAGAGCTATGACGCAGTCAAGGACAATACCAGCGACGTCGCAAAGCTCCGCTCCGCCCTTGAGGACGCAGTCAAGCGCCAGCTCATGAGCGATGTTCCCTACGGGGTTCTCCTTTCAGGCGGCCTTGACTCCTCCGTCATCTCCGCTGTCGCCAAGAAGTTCGCTGACCGCAGAATCGAGGAAGGCGGAAAGACCGGCGCATGGTGGCCGCAGCTCCACTCCTTCGCCATCGGCCTCAAGGGCGCTCCGGATCTCGAGAAGGCAAAGGAGGTCGCTGACTACATCGGCACCGTCCACCACGAGATCAACTTCACCGTCCAGGAAGGCATCGATGCCCTGAGGGACGTCATTTACCACATCGAGACCTATGACGTAACCACCATCAGGGCCTCCACCCCGATGTACCTCATGGCCCGCTACATCAAGTCAATGGGCATCAAGATGGTTCTCTCCGGAGAGGGATCCGACGAGATTTTCGGCGGCTACCTCTACTTCCACAAGGCTCCGAACGCAAAGGAGTTCCACGAGGAGACCGTCCGCAAGCTCTCGCAGCTCCACCTCTACGACTGCCTGCGCGCCAACAAGTCGATGATGGCCTGGGGCGTCGAGCCGCGCGTTCCGTTCCTTGACCGCGAGTTCATCGATGTTGCGATGAGCCTCAACCCCAAGGACAAGATGTGCTCCGACGGCAAGATCGAGAAGTACATCCTGAGAGAGGCTTTTGAGGACTATCTCCCGAAGGATGTCTGCTGGAGGCAGAAGGAGCAGTTCTCCGACGGCGTCGGCTACAGCTGGATTGACTCCCTGCGCGAGTACGCCGAGACCCAGGTCTCTGACCAGATGCTGGCTAACGCCAAGTACCGCTACCCGATCAACACCCCGCTCACCAAGGAGGCGTACTTCTACCGCTCGATTTTCGCGGAGTTCTTCCCGCTCGAGTCGGCTGCGAGGACCGTTCCCTACGGCAAGTCGGTAGCCTGCTCCACTCCTGCGGCAATCGCCTGGGACAAGGCCTTCGCCGGCATGGCAGATCCGTCAGGCCGCGCCGTTACCGGAATCCATGAGCACAGCTACAAAGAGGGAATGAAGTTCTGATCCTAAGAGCTTCTCCCCAAAAGGTCCCCGGCAGGCACCGGGGACCTGCCGCCTCAGGGCGGCTTTTTTTTATTTGTCCTCTCTCCGGTAGGTTCCTTCCTCAATCTTTTTCAGGATATCCGGTATATCGCCTGCCATGCCACGCTCGAACCTGATGCCGGTGCCGCCCGCCTTCTCCCAGCCCCTGATGTTCTTCTTCATGTCGTCGATGAGGACTGAGCCGGCGCCTCTGCAGTAATTGGGCTTCTCCTCACTGAGCACTATGTTCACCGGAATGACGCCGCCGAAGTATTTCCTCATCCAGGCGATCTTGTCCTCTCCTGAAGAGGCGATGCCGCGCCAGGGCTTCGGGATGCCGGTCAGGATCTCACACTTCCCGGGATATGCCGCGATGACTTTATTGAGCATCTCTACTGCCCCGTCAATCGGATCGAGCCTGAGGTAGAAATGGTCAACCTCACGGACCTTCCTCCACATCGCTTCATCCTCCTCGTTGGTATGCCTGCCCTGATCCGAGAACCCGGGAAGCCCGGCAAGCTCCCGCACGCCCTTCTCAAAGTCGGCAAGGACGCCATCCATATCGAAAAATATCCTGTCAATCGCATTCATAATCATCTCTCCTGCAAAAAATACTCAGCCAGACTGAGCTTAACAGCTTTGAGCGCCGGCGAACGGGATCCTGAGCGGAAATCCGCCGGATCATCCTCAGGCTGAAAAGCCCGGGCATGGCGCGCACGCAAAATTAAGTGAGACTGGAAATAAAGGAATCGGTCCGGAGACCTTCGGCCGGATGGGGAAACGGCCGGAAATGTGGCTGTGAGACCTGAAGGACGCCTCTAGGAACAGCACTTTAGAGCGCTGCCGGGGCAACATGAACTGTCACCAGCCAGCAGAGGAATTGTAGCATCTTTCAGAGAGCGCCGCATGGAGGATGGAAAGAGCGATCATCGCCCTGTATCACATTAAAGCGCCTGATGCTCCCATATAATTCAGGAAACTTACAACGGGAACGGAGGAGGCAGTATGGCAGAGGAGAATACAGGAAAGCCGGAGAAGGGAGCGTCATGCTCCATCGGCCCGGGCGGGCTCAGGACTGAGCATTTCTCATGCTGCGCGGTCATGGAGAAGGGGAAATACAGGATCGAGACTCCGGGATATGCTGACTACTTCTCAGGCGAGAATGAGAACCCGGACGATACCCCGGTGCCCGTTCCCGTGGACTACCTGAACGGCGCCGTCGCGTCCTGCATGGCGATTTCCTACGAGGCCGCGGCGAGGAAGCTCGGCATAAACCTCAGGGGACTCAGGACCGAGGTGAAATCGGATCTCGACATGAAGAAGGTCTACGGGATTGTTCCGGGCGGACCGGCGCTCAACGGCTTCCAAGTCAGGTTCATCATTGACGCGCCTGACGCTGACGAGGACCTCCTCAGGAAGGCCGCCGTAAAGGCGGAGAGGAGCTCAGTCGTCGGGAAGACGCTCGGAGTGTCAATCACCTACTCCTGGGAAAGAGAGGATGCCGGGAAGAAATAGTCCTGAGACCAAAGAACAGTATAAAATGGAGACCGCTGCAGAAGGCAGGCTCCAGGGCAAAGAGCATCATGAGTGAAAATACGGAAGATCAGGAACAGCCTGCTGAGCAGGCCGGCAGGGAGAATTCCGCAAGGCAGGGAAGCTACAGGCTGCTCAGCCTGCTGAAGCGGCACTGGAAGATCACCTCGGCAGCTGTCATCCTGGCAGTGCTCGCTGTCCTGGTGGTCGCCTTTCTTCCGCTCTCTCCCAGGGAGGACGTCACGAGGTATGCCCGCGAGCTGCAGAAGGAGGTTGAGTCCTGCTTCAGGGATCGCGGCTATCTCTCGCTCTGCACCGACGAGGCGGACGGCGGCTCATGGAGCATCAGGAACACCTCGGCTGACATTAAGAGCAGCTATGTCTGGGACGTTTCCGTAAGCAATGGAGTAATTGCCCTGACCGTGCGCGGAGTCGACAGTGACGGCAATGAGGCAGATAAGGCCGTGCCGCCCTGCACCGTAATCTACGTTCCTGAAGTCGGAATACTGAAGAGCTTCACCTGGAAGCTCGACTCCCGCTCAACCTGCTGGAAGGACTGACCGGATCCAGGCGTCCGCCTGTTCCTCTTTCAAGGGACAGGCCGGCTCATGAAATCATTACCGTGCAGCTGAGCCCTGCCGGCCGCGCATCATGCATTACAAAACATTGCATTTCATGAAGAGAGAAAAACACAGACTGTCCCGGGAGGACTCTGCCATCTTTGAGTCGATGAAGGGCCGTTATGTTTCTGAGAAGGAAGCCGAGTTCTTCAGGATCATGCAGCACAGGGAAGAATATGAAATCACCAGCCTCAATGACCTTATCGTTTCCGAATATGATAACCCTGATGAGATTTACCTCGTGAGGGAATATTACGAGGAGTACCTTGTCGGTCACGGCATCGGCACTGACGGAGCGGAGGAGGAGCATGTCATGACGCTGTCGGAGGCACTGTCGCTGAACCTCATGGAGCTGGGCTTTATCAGCCGTAACCTTACACTCCTGCAGTGGCTGAGGGAGAGCGGCTACCGATACGTAAATTACGATCGCAACTACGATTTGAGGCAGGACAGGCAGCATTGCCGACAAATTTTCATTTGATGCCACTTGCCCCTTACTGCATAAATTGCGGGCAGACACTTAATTCCTGACTATAAGCCTTAGTTTTACCTCTGTTCTCAGACTGAGCGCTTTTCCATGTGCAGAAAAATCGCTACAGCCTTCAGTGTATTGCGTAACACCAGGATTCAGCTAGCAATGAATAGATGCTGTTTTACTAGAAGATAAACCTGACCCTTAAGTATTAGAACTTTAGCTGGGTTGCGCTGAGGCATTAATTGATCACTGCACAGTTATAGAGGCATAAATTATATTAAACATGGTAAATAATAATATATAGATAAAATAAACATATTGACTGAAATATGTTTCTAGCTTTAGAATATGAAGTGTGTGGTATTTAACACAAATTTTCAAGAATAGCCTGAGAGCAATCTTGTACAGCAAAGCAATATTAAGAAATTAAGCTGCCAACGGTAGACAATGTTTTAATGGAGGTCGCAATGGTTTCAGACAGACTAAAGAAAATTATCAACACTTTTAGAACTCAGGGTGTAATGAATTTTCTTGAGCCGGCTTCTGAAGAGCAGATTTCACAGTTTGAGAAAAAAAACGGGATCAGACTGCCTAAGCAGTACAGGGAGTGGCTCAGCTTCAGCGATGGCGGCGAGCTTTTCCTGCCGGCCGGCGTGCAGTTCCACGGTGTCGCGCACAGGCCGCTGATTGATGTCAGTGAAGACAGAAGGCCTGGCGATAACTATATCGTAGTCGGTGTGCTGTGTGCAGGAGATACTCTTCTTTATGAAAAGGGAAGCGACAAGTTTGCTGTTTATTTTCCAGAAGAAGGTGAACTTGATGAAAATCTTATTTATGAAGATTTTTATGATTTCCTGACTAACCTTTATGATCTGCTTGGTATAGAAGATGAAGAATGATCCTTTTGAATTATTAAAGGCGCGGGAAAGGCATAAAGCAGTAAGGGAAGCCTGGAAACGAGAGCAGCTGTTAGTCTGGGAGGGAAAAGGAACAAGAAACTGGACTAAAAAACAGCAGATCGACATACTTGACCTCAAAAAAGGCAAGGCGTATGACGATTTTGGACAAGCGTTTGAAGGGCAGCATATGAAAAGTGCTGCTGAATATCCAGAATATTTGGGCAACCCTGACAATATTCAGTTCCTTACAAGGGATGAACATCTTATGGCCCATAAAGGGAACGGCGAAATCCAACGAACTGGTATTACGATCCGTTAACCAGGGCTTATAGTAACTTTGCGAATGATCAACTTATACCGTGTAAGATAATAGAACTGAGTGATCCTGTGATTGCTGACGTGAATTCCTTAAAAATTGGGAATTTTAGTTTTTAATCTCACTTCTCTTTTTGCGTGGCACACCTTTATCGGATCTAGGCTTACGCGGTTTGGAATCC